>DATMGZ010000037.1:0-3264 GCA_035555155.1 Solirubrobacteraceae bacterium
CCTCGGCGATGATGGCTTTGAGGAGCTCTGCCACCTCGTCTCCGAGGAGGATCCCGACACGGCGCTGTGCGGCAAGGACGTGACCGGCTATCCGTGGAATCCGCCGTGGCCGCGCTGCGAGGCCTGCGTCGCGGTGGCGCGCGGCGACATGAGCTGATCCGTCGGGGCCTGCGCGTAGCCTCGGCTGCGTGCCCCGACCGAGCTCCGTCCACGTCTGTTCGGCCTGCGGTCACGAGACCGCGCGCTGGGAAGGGCGCTGTCCGGGCTGCGGCGAGTGGAACACGCTCGTCGAGGAGGTCCGGCGCCCCTCGGCCGGCTCCGGGTCGGGCCGCGCGCGCGGCCGTGCCGCGTCGGCGGCGGTCGCACCGATCGCGCTCGGCGATGTCGCCGCCGCCGAGCAGGCGCGGCTCAGCACCGGGATCGGCGAGCTCGACAACGTGCTCGGCGGCGGGATCGTCCCCGGCTCGCTGGTGCTGATCGGCGGCGCGCCCGGGATCGGCAAATCGACGCTCACGACGATGGCCCTGGCCAACCTGGTCGCCGCCGGACGCCGCACCCTCTACGTCTCGGCCGAGGAATCGGCGGCGCAGATCCGCCTGCGCGCCGAGCGGCTGACGGTCGGCGCCGCGTTGCAGATTCCGGTCATCGCCGAGACGGATCTGCAGGCGGTGCTGGCGACGATGGAGCGTGAGCGCCCCGAGGTGTGCGTGGTCGACTCGGTGCAGACGCTCCACGCCGCGGAGCTGTCCGGCGGCGCCGGGTCGGTCGGCCAGGTGCGCGAGGTGGCGGGCGAGATCATGCGCGTGGCCAAGGCTCTGCGGATCGCCGTGCTGCTCGTCGGCCACGTCACCAAGGAGGGCGCGCTGGCCGGACCCCGCGTGCTCGAGCACCTCGTCGACTGCGTGCTGCAGTTCGAAGGCGAGCGCGAGCGCACCTACCGGACCGTGCGCGCGATCAAGAACCGGTTCGGCTCGACCAACGAGGCGGGCGTGTTCGAGATGCGCGACGATGGACTCGTCGAGGTGCTCGACGCCTCGGCGCGGTTCGTCGGCGAAGCGACCACGGCGCCGGGGAGTGTCGTTCTGTGCGCGATGGAGGGCTCCCGGCCGCTGCTCGTCGAGGTCCAGGCCCTTGTCTCGCCGTCGGAGCTCGTCCCGCCGCGCCGGGTCGTCTCGGGGCTCGATCGCAACCGCCTCGCGCTCGTGCTCGCGGTCCTCGGACGCCACGGCGGCATCGGCCTCGGCACCGCGGATGTGTTCGTCAACGTGGTCGGCGGCGTGCGCGTCGACGAGCCGGGCGCCGACCTCGCGGTGGCGCTCGCCGTGGCCAGCGCGGCACGGCGTGTTGCCCTGAGCTTTGGGCCTGCTGAGAGGCCGCTGGCGTGCTTCGGCGAGCTCGGTCTGACCGGAGAGCTGCGGACGGTGGCCCACGCCGAACGGAGGCTCGCAGAGGCGCACAAGTTCGGGCTCGGGCCGGTGCTCGAGCCGCACGCCCAGGCCACGCTGCGTTCCGCCATGCGGGTCGCGCTCGGCGATCGGCGCGCCGCCGTCGCCGCCTGAGCGCTCGCCGGCGCCCGTCCGCTGCGGGCGCAGTGACGAGGCTGAGCTCAAGACCGGCTAAAATTGCCTTTCTATGGCGTCGCGTTCCGGGGAAGAGCTCAAAGAAGAGCTCGAGTCTCGCCAAGAGCCCCGGCTCGTCAGGGCGCTCGAGATGGTCGCGCCCGGAACCGCCCTCCGCGAGGGCCTCGACAACATCGTCCACGCTCGAACGGGCGGACTGATCGTGATCGGCGATGCCGACGAGCTCGCGTTCCTGTTCTCCGGCGGGCTCAAGCTCGATATCGACTACTCCCCGGCGTTTCTCTACCAGTTGGCCAAGATGGACGGCGCCATCGTGCTCAACACGAACGCGACCAAGATCATCCACGCCAATGTTCAGCTGACACCGGACCCGACCATCCTCACGCTGGAGACCGGGACCCGTCACCGGACCGCCGAGCGCGCCTCCAAGCAGACCGACGCGCTCCTCGTCGCGGTCTCCGAGCGCCGCGAGGTCGTCTCGCTCTACCTGGACGGCGTCAAGTACATCCTCGAGGACATCCCGGTGGTGCTGGCCAAGGCCAATCAGGCGCTGGCCACGCTGGACAAGTACCGCAGTCGCCTGGATCAGGTCTCGACGCGACTGACCGCGCTCGAGTTCGAGGGCGGGGCAACGCTCCACGACGTGCTCACGGTGCTCCAGCGCGCCGAGCTGGTGACGCGGATGGCGGTCGAGATCGAGCGCTACATCGTCGAGCTCGGGACCGAGGGGCGTCTGATCGAGATGCAGCTCGACGAGACCATGGTCGGCGTCTCCGCCGACAAGGCGGCGCTCGTGCACGACTACCTTGCCGAGGACTCCGACGAGAACTTCGCCACCGCCTTTGATCAGCTCGTGCGGCTCCCGCACCAGGACCTGCTCGATTTCGGGCGCCTGGCCGAGCTGCTCGGTCACGACCGCAAGGTCAACACTCTTGACTACCCCGTGTCTCCCCGCGGAATCCGCATACTGGGCCGCATACCGCGTTTGCCCAAGCTTGTCGTGCAGCGGATCGTGAGCGAGTTCGGGGGCCTTGAGGAACTGCTCGCCGCCACTGATGGCGAGTTGGAGACCGTCGACGGTGTCGGCGAGATCCGGGCGAAGGACATCCGCGAGGGCCTTCGTCGGCAGCAGGAGATCAATCTCGTGGACCGGTACCTGCAGACATAGTCAGCGGCGCGGGCTCCTCGCCCCGCCCCTCGGCCCGACAGAGGAGGACACCATCACAGAGCTAATGGAAGAGCACCTGGACGAGGATGAGCACCTCGATGAGGATGAAAGCCTGGAAGAGGAATTCGCGATCGTCGCGGCCGTCGAGCACATCGAGTTCGAAGTCGGCGACAACGTCGTGTATCCCCATCACGGCGCGGGCAAAGTGCTCAAGAAGGAGAACAAGGACATCCTCGGCGAGAGCCGTGAGTACCTGACGATCAAGATCCTCCACAACGACATGACGGTCATGGTCCCGACCGAGAACGCTGCGCTCGCCGGCCTCCGCCGTGTGATCGATGAGGAGACCGTCAAGAAGGTGCTCGCGGTGCTGCAAGACGAGTGCTCCGAGATGCCGAAGAACTGGAATCGGCGCTTCAAGCACAACCGCGACAAGATCAAGACGGGCGACATCTACGAGCTCGCCGAGGTGGTCCGCAACCTCGCCGTTCGCGAGCACGAAAAGGGCCTCTCGAC
>DATMGZ010000038.1:0-2770 GCA_035555155.1 Solirubrobacteraceae bacterium
GGCGCGGTCGAGGTGGGTGACGCGGTGCAGGCGGATGGCGGGACGGGGGCGGCCCTTGCGGTCGATGAGCGTGATGTCGACCACGCCATCGACGGCTGCGGGGGCGATGCCCCAGAGGGCCGCGGCCGAGCGATGGCTGAGCACGGCATCGCGACCGAGCGCCAGGACCGCCGCGGATTCGGCAGCGAAGGAGATCAGGGACGGGTCGCCGACCGAGTAGACGCCGTGGTGGACCGGGCGCAGAAAGCCGCGGCGAACTCGGGCTGCCACCGCGTGGCGGCTCAATCCGGCAGCGAGGAGCTGCGCTCTGGTGACCTGGCCGTGCTGGGTGCTCGCCAGGCGGCTGACCTCCCGGTCCACGGTCGGATCAACCGGCATAACGTGGTACCTCGGCCGATTCAGGAATGAGCTTGGAACGTTGTGCCGGTACTACCGGCACAACGTTCCACGACGCCCCGGTGAGCGATCGAGATGCCACAGAAAGCCGGTTCCAAGGCCCACACACACCCCCAAGCATCGACCAGCCCCGCCGGCCCAACCCCGTTTCCCAAGCAAAATCAGCACTTCCGTCACGCCCAGGGCACAAACGGCCCGGAGTCGGCACACACGCCGATCGCGGGGCCCGGTCGCGCGGCCCGGTCGCGGAGCCCGGTCGCAGGGGCGCGATCGCGGACCCGGCGCTACACCATCGCCGCCGCACCCAAGCCGGGGTACAGCGGGTAGCGCTCCGCCACCGCGGCGGCGCGCTCCGCGAGCTCGGTCCGCCGCTCGTCAAAGCCGTCGGGGTCGAGCGCCGCGGCAATGATCCGGCCGACCTCGACGAAGTCGTCGGTCTGCAGGCCGCGGGTCGCCAGCGCCGGCGTGCCGATCCGCAGGCCGCTGGAGACGGCCGGCGGCCGGGGGTCGAACGGGACCGCGTTGCGGTTGACGGTGATGCCGACGTCGTGCAGACGATCCTCGGCCTGCTGACCGTCGAGCGTGGACTCGCGCAGGTCGCACAGGACCAGGTGCACATCGGTGCCGCCGGTGAGCACGCTCACGCCGTGACCGGCGCCGAGGAGCTCGGTTGCCACCGCCTGGGCGCCGTCGAGCGTGCGCTGCTGGCGCTCGCGGAAGGCCTCCGAGGCGGCGATCTTCAGCGCCACCGCCTTGCCGGCGATGACATGCTCCAGCGGGCCGCCCTGCTGGCCGGGGAAGACCCCGGAGTTGATCTTCTTCGCGTGCTCCTCCTTGCACAGGATCATCCCGCCGCGGGCGCCGCCGATCGTCTTGTGGATCGTGGTCGTGACCACGTCGGCGTGCGGCACCGGGCTGGGGTGCAGCCCCGCCGCGACGAGGCCGGCGAAGTGGGCCATGTCGACCATCAGGTAGGCGCCGACGGCGTCGGCGATCTCGCGAAACCGGGCGAAGTCGAGCCGGCGCGGGTACGCCGACCAGCCGGCGAGGATCATCTTCGGCTTGCGTTCGTGGGCGATCCGCTCCACCTCGTCCATGTCGATCAGGCTCGTCTCGCGGTCGACCTGATACGGAGCGATGTCGTAGAGCCGGCCCGAGACGTTGAGCTTCATCCCGTGCGTGAGGTGGCCGCCGTGTGACAGCTCGAGCCCCATCAGCGTGTCGCCGGGCTGTAGCAGTGCGTGGTAGACGGACGCGTTGGCCTGGGCGCCGGCGTGCGGCTGCACATTCGCGTGCTCGGCGCCGAATAGCTCCTTGGCCCGGTCGATCGCCAGCTGCTCGGCGACGTCGACGTACTCGCAGCCTCCGTAATAGCGCTTGCCCGGGTAGCCCTCGGCGTACTTGTTGGTGAGCACCGAGCCCTGGCACTCGAGCACCGAGACGGGCACGAAGTTCTCCGAGGCGATCATCTCGAGCGTGCGCTGCTGGCGGTCGAGCTCCAGCGCCAGCACCTCGGCGATCTCGGGATCGACCTCCGCCAGGGGGCGGTTGAAGAAGTCGGGCGGCAGCTCTGCGCTCACGGAACGCGCGACGATAGCAGCGCTCGTGGCGTCAGCGCCCGAGAACGGCGACCAGCTCATCCTCGGCCACTGCGCCGGCCCGCGCGATCGACCACTCCGCCTCGTCCTCGTAGCGGCGCAGATCGACGACGGTCGACGGCGTCCCGGGCAGCTCGCCGCCGTCGATCACGAGGTCGGCGGACGCGCGCAGCAGCTCCGGCACGTCCTCGAGCCGGTGGGGATCCGGGCCGCCGGCGCGGTTGGCGCTCGACTGCAGCACCGGCCATTTGACCGCCCCGAGTCGCTCGCTGCGCGGGACTCTGAGCCCCAGCGTGGAGGGATCGTCGCCGCACGCGAGCCGGAACCGCAGGCCGGGGTTGGGCAGCAGCACGCTGAGCGGGCCGGGCAGCAGCCGCGGCAGCGCGGCGCGGGTGCGCGGGCCGAGCTCGGGCAGCGCCGAGAGCGCCAGCGAGAGGTCGAAGAACATGACCGCCGAGGGCTTCTGCGGCGGCCGGCGCTTGAGCAGGTACAGCCGCTCGACGGCGAAGCGATTGTCGGGATCGCAGGCGATGCCGTACACGGTGTCGGTTGGCAGGACGGCCACCCCGCCGACCGCTATGCACCGCTCGAGCGCTTCGGCGTCAGCGCTCACCGGCGCCCGACGACGACGCGATCGTGCCCGGCGAGGTCGGGCAGGCGCTCCACCGACCCCCACCCGGCGGCGCGCAGCAGCTCCGCCACCGCCGGCGACTGGCCGGCGCCCACCTCGAGCGCCAGCATCGCCGCACCGCCGGCGGCCGCACCGCCGGCGGCCG
>DATMGZ010000039.1:0-37488 GCA_035555155.1 Solirubrobacteraceae bacterium
CTCGCGGCCCGTTCCGTCGATCGCCTCGACGAGCTCGCCCGCGAGCTCGGCGGCGAGGAGCGGGCGCTCGCCGTGAGCTGCGACGTGACCGAATGGGACCAGCAGACGGCGATGGTGCAGACCGCGCTCGAGCACTTCGGCCGCCTCGATGTCGTGTTCGCCAACGCCGGCTTCGGCGCTCCGCGGGGATTCCTGAACTCGGATCCCGAGCATTGGCGCTCGATGGTCCTGACCAACGTCTACGGGGCCGCGCTGACGATCCGCGCGACGATCGAGCCGCTCAAGGAGACCCGCGGCCATCTGCTGCTGACCGGCTCCGTCGCCGGCCGGCGCGCGCTGCCCGGGTCGCTGTACTCGGCCACCAAGTGGGCCGTCACCGCGCTGGGCGAGGCCGCGCGCCAGGATTTGAACGGGACCGGCGTCCGGGTCACGCTGATCGAGCCGGGGATGGTCGACACGCCGTTCTTCGACAACCCGGTCTCGAACGCGCTCGAGCCCGAGGACATCGCCCGCGCGGTCATGTTCGCGATCGCCCAGCCCGCGCATGTCGACGTCAACGAAATCCTGATCAGGCCCACCGCCCAGGAGGGATGACCGCTGCCGGCGCGGGTCGCGACGGGCTCGCCGGCGCGGGTCGCGGTGGGCTCGCCGGCGCGGGTCGCGGCGGGCTCGCCGGCGCGGCCGCCAGGGTGCGGCCGAGGTCCTCGACCACGGCCGCCGGCTCCCCGGTGATCTGGGCCCAGGTGTAGCGGAGCGCGATCAGCCCCGCGCTCCGCAGGGTCAGGTCGCGGCCGTGGTCGCGGCCGACCCGGGCCGCGCTGCCGTGGGCCGCGACGCCGTCGAGCTCGACCACGACGCCGGCGTCGGGCCAGTACATGTCGACGATCAGGCCGGCGACCTGGGCGTTGACCTGGGGCACGGGAATCCCAACCGACGCGCACAGCTCGAGGAAGCGCTGCTCGAGCTCTGAGCGCGTCAGCGCGAGCGCGGGCAGATGCTCGGCCAGGCCGTCTCTGAGCGCGGTCGTCCCCGGCCGCCCCTGCCCGGCGAGGCCGGCCAGCGCCGCCGCATCGAGCAGGCCGCGGAAGTCGGCCTCGGCCAGGGTGCGGCGCAGCCGCGGCGGGGAGTCGGTGGCGGCCAGGTCGAGCAGCGTCTGGCGCACGGTCGTGACGGGGAAACGGCGGTGCCGGCAGGCTTCCCAGGCGCGCCGGGTGTGCAGGCGCAGCCCGGGCCTCGGGATGCGACGCAGCGGTTTGGAGACGTCGATCAGCGCCGGCTCGCGCTCGGTCAGCCGCCACAACCACGCCGCGGTGCCGTGGCTGAGCGCCGCCCCGGGCCCGGCGTACAGCAGCGCCGCGACAAGCCGCCCCTCGAGACAGACGTTGTCGTGGCCGACCGCGTAGACGCGCGGGTGGAGCCGGTGCAGCCGGCCGGCGCGCACCGCCCGGGAGATGCTCGGGCCGCTGAGCCCGCAGTCCCGGAGCTGCGCCCAGGAGATCGCCCCCCATTGGGCCGCCGCGACCCCGCTGACCCGAAGCGTTGCAACTGAGTTCCGGGGGCCGGAACTGAGATGCAGCGCTTCGTCCATTGACCCCAGGTTCCCGGACGAGATGTGACTGAACAAGACACGTTTGCACCGATGTGCAGGAGAGTTTGTGCCGAGTTCGAACGGGTTCGTCACGCGTGTGCGCGGCCGCACGCGACGAACCGAAGGCAGGGCCTACATGACGATGCCGGCGGAGTTCAGGAAATCCCTGTTCCGCGGGCCCGGCGTCGATCTGGCCGTGTCGGTCGTGATCGGGTTCGCGTCGATCGCGGCGGCCGTGTTCTGCTTCGCCGTCAAGCCGATGAACTACCTGCAGTCCCACCGCGCCGAGGACCCGGACACCAAGGAGTGTCTGGGGTCCACGAGCGACATCCCGATCAAGGCGCGGCGCTGCCCGGAGTGCGCGGCGCAGCCGGCCACGGCCTAGAACGCACGCGCCGCGACCGCCCGGGCAACCGCGCGGTCAAACGGCCGACGGCCGAGTCCCTACTCGCCGGCGGCCCGGCGGCTACTCGCCGGCGGGAACGACGGAGATCACGCGGCCACGGCGGCCGCGCGTGAACTCGACGGTGCCGGCCGCCTTGGCGAAGATCGTGTCGTCGCGGCCGATTCCGGTTCCGTCGCCGGGCTTGAACACGGTTCCGCGCTGGCGCACGATGATCTCGCCGCCGGTGACGGCCTGGCCGGCGAACACCTTGACGCCGAGTCGCTTGGCGTTGGAGTCGCGGCCGTTGCGGCTCGAGCCGAGGCCTTTCTTATGAGCCATTGTCGGCCTCCGTGGTCGGGGCGGCCGGTTCCTCGGCCGCCGCAGTCGTGTCCTGCGGCGCCGGCGCGGCCGCCTCGGCAGCTTCCGCCGGCGCGGCCGCCTCGGCAGCTTCGGGCGTCGGCGTCACCTCGACCTCGATGGCAGCCGCAGTCTCCGGGGCGCGCTGCTCGGCCCACGTCTCGGCCACCTCGGCCGCCGGCGCGGTGCCGGTCGCCGCGAAGGGCACTGCCGCGACCGGCTCCGGGCTCTTCCTCTCCGCGGCGGGCGACTCCTTCGCCGTCCCGCCGGGGAGCGTGATCCCGGTGATCTGGATCCGCGTCAGGTCCTGGCGATGACCGTTGTGGCGCTTGTAGCCGCGCTTGGGCTTGAACTTCACGACGCGCAGCTTGGGGCCGCGCTCGTGGGCGAGGATCCTCGCCTCGACCTTGACGTTGTCGAGGCCGGCGCCGTCGACGACGTTGGAGCCATCGACCACGAGCAGCGGATGCAGCGCGATGCTGGCGCCGTCGTCGTCGGGCAGGCGCTCGACGAGGAGCCATTGCCCCTCCTCGACGCGGTACTGCTTACCACCTGTCTTGACGATCGCGTACATGGTTCTATTCCGAAGCGGCGGGAGCCGAGCGTTCGGCCTTGGCGCCAGAACGGCGCCGTCCGCCTCTGCGGCCACGGCGCCGAGGCTTCGATTCTACGTCATCCTTGGCCTCGTTGGCCGCCAGCTCCTCCGGCGCCACGTCGACGAGCGACGCCACGGCGGCGGTGCGACCCGCGTCCTCGATTCGCACCAGGTGCTTCTCGCCGACGTACGGCGTGCCGCCGCGGACCGAGATGATGTAGCCGTCGATCTTGGCCACCGCGTCGCCGAGGCTGTACATGTGCGGCTCGACGATCTCGACGTGGACCTCCTCGCCCTCGCGGAACGGGAGCGCCCGCTCGACGACCTCGTCGCGCTTGCCGTCGAGCAGGACCTTGAAGTGGTCCAGGGGGAGCCCCTCGGAGCCCTCGAAGTGGAACCACTTCCCGGTCTCGGCCTCGATCGCCTGCAGCACCCGAGCCTCGTTGCCGGTGAACTCGGCGCTCACGCGCGGGTTCATCTGGATCAGGAAGGCCTCGGCGTCGGACTCCTTGGCCAGGTCGCGCATCCGACGCTCGAACTCGATCGCGATCGTCTCCTCGGACTTGATCACGCCCTCGCCGTCGCAGGTCGGGCACGGCCGGGTCATGATCTCGCGCACGCCGTCGGTGACGTTCTGGCGCGTCATCTCCACCAGCCCGAGCGGGGAGATCTCGACCACGAACGTCTTGGTCCGGTCCTCGTCGAGCGCCTTGCGGAGCGTCTTCAGGACCGCATCGCGGTTGCGAGCCCGCGCCATGTCGATGAAGTCGATGACGATGATCCCGCCGATGTCGCGCAGCCGCAGCTGGCGCACGACCTCGTCGGCGGCCTCGAGGTTGGTCTTGGTGATCGTGTCCTCGAGCCGGGCGCCCTTGCCGCGGCCGATGAAGCTGCCGGAGTTGACGTCGATCACGGTCAGCGCCTCGGCGTAGTCGATCATCAGGTAGCCGCCGCTGGGCAGATCGACACGGCGCGAGAGCGTCGAGGCGAGCACGTCCTCCACCCCGAAGGCCTCGAACAGGGGGGTCTTCTCCTCCCACAGCTCCACCTGGTCGACCAGGTCGGGCGCGGTGCGCGAGAAGAACGAGACGAGGCGGTGGTGCTGCTTGGGGTCATCGACGATGGCGCGCTCGAAGGCGGCCGAGAAGATGTCGCGCACGACCCGCACCGACAGGTCCGCCTCCTGGAAGACGAGCGCCGGCGCCGGGGTCTCCTCGACGCGCTTCTGGAGCACGTCGTTGAGCTTGAACAGGTACAGCAGCTCGCGCTCGAGATCGGCGCGCTCCGCGCCCTGCGCGGCGGTGCGGATGATCGCGCCGCCGCCCTTGAGCTCGAGCTTGGCGGCCTGCCTACGCAGCCGCTCGCGCTCCTTGTCATCGAGCCGGCGCGAGACGCCGACGCCCTCGCCGTAGGGCGCGTAGACCATGTAACGCCCGGCGATCGTCAGGTCCATCGACAGGCGGGCGCCCTTGGTCTTGAGCGGATCCTTGACGACCTGGACGACGATCTCCTGCCCGGGCTTGAGCATGTCGGTGATCTGCCGTCCCTCACGCGAGCCGCCGCGGCCGCGGCGCGGGGTCTCGACGCCGGGGAGCACGATCTCGTCGACGTGCAGAAAGCCGTTCTTCTCCAGGCCGATGTCGACGAACGCCGCCTCGAGGCCGGCGAGGACATTGTCCACGCGACCCTTGTAGATGTTGCCGACGATGGAGCGCGCGCCCTTGCGCTCCAGATACAGCTCGGCGACCTGGTAGCCGGCGCCTGGCTTGGTGGCGGGCTTGCTACGCCGCCGCGGGGAAGGGCCGGGTTTGCGAGCGGGCACTGTGCCCGTCGCTTCGAGCAGTGCGACACGGGTTTCCCCGCGGTCGACGCTGACCAGCACTTGCTTCTTCAATTGTCGTTCAGTCCTTTATGAAAATTGGGCCGGCGCTCGGATGGGCCGGCATTACGAAAGTAGCGTCCGGGCCTTGCCCGCGGTCGCGATCCGTGCCTGGATGTGGATCGACTGCAGGAGGCCGAGCGCAATGAATGTGACGAGGACCGACGAGCCGCCGTAGCTCATGAGCGGCAGCGGGACGCCGGTAATGGGCATGATCCCGACGGTCATGCCCACGTTCACGAAGACCTGGAACATCAGCATCGAGAGGATGCCGTCGGCGATCAGGGCGCCGTATAGGTTCTTGGACATCGTGAGGATGCGCAGACCTCTCCAGATCATCAATGCGTACAGCGACAGCACGAGCGCTGCGCCGACGAAGCCGTAGGTCTCCCCCACGACGGCGAAGATGAAGTCGGTCTGGCTTTCAGGCAGGAAGTGGAGCGCGGTTTGGCTGGCGTTGGCCGTTCCTCGCCCGGTCTTCTGGCCGGAGCCGATCGCAACGATCGACTGGGTGATCTGGTAAGTCTGGTTGCGCACGTCGTGCGAAGGGCTGAGGAACCCGGTCAGCCGCTGCACCTGGTAGGGCTTGAGCACGTGGACACCGACCGCCGGCGCCGCGGCCAGCACGAGCGCGATCGAGGCCGCGAACATCGCGACCAGGGCGGTCAGCTGCTTCCACGAGGTGCCGGCCACGAACAGCAACGTGAACGCCACTGCGACGAACACCATCCCCGTCCCGAGGTCGGGCTGGACGATGACCAGCGCCGCGGGACCGAGCGCCAGCAGCATGATGCGCGCGGTCGTGTTCCACTCGTGGATGCGGCGCGAGCGGTCCACCACGAATCCGGCCAGCGCCGTGATGAGGAGCACCTTGCCGAACTCGGACGGCTGCACCTGGAAGAAGGGAAGCGAGATCCAGCGGCGCGAGCCGCGGGTGGCGCTGGCCATGCCGAGCACCAGCAGGTTGGAGCCGATCAGCAGCGCGTAGAGCCCGAACTTGTACTCGCGCAGCCGCGAGTAATCGAAGCGGGAGAGCAGGAACGCGACCACGAGCCCGATCGCGACGTAGATCCCCTGGCGCTCGACGTAGTACAGCGGCTTGCCCGGAATCGAGGTGCGTGTGGCGCCGTGGAGGGTGATGAGCGAACAGGCGACGAGCCCGAGCGCGGCGACCATCAGCAGCGGATCGAACCGCACCATCGTGCGCGGCCGGGCGTCCGCCTGCTCCTCGGGGGCTTGCAGGGAGGTGACGCTCATCGGGTCTTCGAGATTCCGGCCACGTACTTGCCCCTGTTGCCGTAGAACCACTGCGACAGGATCTCGCGCGCGGCCGGCGCCGCGGCGGCGGCGCCGAAGCCACCCTGGTAGATCGTCACGGCCACGACGATCGGACGCTTGGGGTCGGGCACGTAACACACATACCACGACTGGTCTGCGGCGTTGGCATGCTGCGCCGTTCCCGTCTTGCCGTAGACCGGCTGCGGGAAGCCGGAGAACACGTCAGCCGAGGTGCCGCCCGGCTGCGAGGCGGCGGCACGCAGGCCGGAGCGGATCGCGTCCAGGTTCGACACCTCGACGGGGATGTGGCGCTGGGGCGGCGGATCGATGTTCTGCAGCACGTTGCCGTTGTCGTCCTGCACGTCGAGGCCGACGTGGGGGCGCACGATCGTGCCGCCGTTCTCGACCGCGGAGTAGACGACGGCCATCTGCAGCGGCGTCGCCTCGAGATCGCCCTGCCCGGTGGCGAGCTGGATGTTGTCGCCGATCGACCACGGGCGCAGGTCGCTGAAGCCGCACGGGACCGTGTCGTGGTGGCGGTGCTCGCAGGCCAGCTCCTCGCGGTTGCGCATCGCCCGCCAGGCCGGCGAGGGCAGGATCCCCGAGAACTCGCCCGCGATGTCGATCCCCGTGGTCCGCCCGATCCCGTACTGGCGAGCCCAGTACTGGAGCGGGCCACCGGCCGACTTGGGCGAGTTCATCTGCGCTCCCAGCGTGTAGAAGAAGACGTCGGAGGAGACCCGGATCGCGTCGATGAGCGACACCGCGCCGGCGCCGGCGCCGCCGGAGTCCTGGAAGGTCTGGCCGCTGATGGTGATCTTGCCCGGGTCGTCGATCACGGTGCTGGGGGTGATCGTCCCCGATTGGAGCGCCGCGGTGGCGGTGATCACCTTGAAGGTCGAGCCGGTCGGGTAGGGCGAGCCCATCGCGCGGTTGACGAGCGGGTAGTTGCTGGACGGGTTGTTGAGCTGGTTGTAGGCGGCGGTGGAGAGCGGACGGGCGAAGATGTTGGGGTCGAAGCTCGGGTTCGAGCCCATCGCCAGGACCTCGCCGTTGCGCGGGTCCAGGGCGACGAACGCGCCGGAGTCCGCGGGCGGGTTGTTGGTGATCGCGTCCTGGATCGCCGCCTGGCCGGCCTTCTGGAGGCCGAGGTCGAGCGACAGCTTGAGCGTGTGCCCGGGCACCGGCGAGCGCCGCGCGAGGTAGCCCTTGAACTGACCGAGCGCGTCCACCTGCACCCGCTCGGCGCCGTCGGCGCCGCGCAGGTAGTGGTCGTAGGACTGCTCGATCCCCGTCTGGCCGACGATCCCGTCCCGGGGCACCCCCTGGTAGCGGGCATCCTTGAGCTCGGCCGGGCTGATCGGGCCGACGATCCCGAACAGCTGCGCCGCCAGGTCGTGGTACGGATACGAGCGCAGGTAGATCTGCGGCTCGCTCACGCCCGGGAACTGATCGGCACGCTCGGCCAGGTAGTAGTGCACGTCGGGCGGCACATCGGCCTTCAGCGTCACGTTGGCGTATGGGAGCAGGTACTGCTGCTTCTGGACCGCGCACTCGATCGCCGAGACGAACAGCACCTGGGCGCCGACGCGGCAGCGGCCCGTCCTGTTGGACATCCCGAGCACGCCGGCCAGCCGGTTGAATTCAGCCGCGCGGACGCTCGGGTCCTTGGGGAGGTCGGGCGGCGCGAGCTGAATCGCCGACGCCTGGCGGCTCTCGACCAGCGGCGTTCCGGTGCGATCGACCATCTCGCCGCGCGGCGCGGGGATCGAGATGTCCCGGACGCGGTTCGTGCTCGCCTGCGCGAGGTACTGGTCGCCGGAGAGCACCTGCAGGTACCAGAGCCGGAAGAAGATGATCGCGAACATCATCAGCGCGAACCCGCCGAACATCGCCACCCGCAGCGCGAGCTGGGGCGAGAGCGGCGGGCGGCGGTCTTCGGGGAGCTGGATCATCGCGACGAGCGCGGGATCGGGCCCAGCCGCTCGGACGGGCGCTGAAGCGGGCTGAGGCCGCCGGTCGTGTAGGCCCGGCGACGGCGGCGGCGCGGATCCTCCGGCAGCGCGGGCCGGATCACGCGTCGCACCAGCGCATAGACCGGCAGCGCGATCAGCGTGTTGACGAGGATGGTCATGAAGATCTGCTGCACGAGCAGGAAGCTCACCGGCGCGTCGACGCCGAGCAGGAACTGGATGATGGCCAGGCCGATGCCCGCCACGGCGGTGGCGGCGGCCCCCATCGCCAGCGGCACCAGGCCGTGCGAGGGATCGCGCAGCTCGCGCAGGCGCCCGCACCAGTACCCGATCACGATGTACAGCAGCGAGGTCACGCCGAGCGTCTGGACGAGGACCAGGTCGACGAGGATGCCGGTGGTGAACCCCATCACGGCGCCGGCGAGCGAGCCCGCGAGCAGCCCGACGGACATCACGACGAGCGGCGAGATGTCGGCGCTCACGCCGAAGATCGAGACCTGCGAGACGGCGGACTGCTGCAGCACCACCGTGGCGAAGGCGAGGATCGCGAGCCGGATGGGAAGGCGGAGGTTCTCGTTCACGGGACCTGCGCGCGCCGGGAGCCGCCGTGGGGGGTCGTCAGGATCTGTACGACGTCGAGATGGCGCAGGTCGGCCACCGGGTTGACCTTGACCTGCTGGTTGGTGAGCAGGTCGTCCTGGGTGTTGGAGTCCGACACCTGGCCGATCGGAATGCCGGCCGGGTAGAGCGAGCCGAGCGGACCGGACTTGAAGCCGGAGGTCACGACCTGCTGGCCGGTCTGGATCGGCGCTCGCAACGGCAGGTTCTGGAGCAGCAACTGGTTCGGGTTGCCGACCTCGGGCACGAGCACGCCCTGGTCGCCGAGCGAGTCCTGCACGGTGGCGCTGACCGCGAACGAATGCTCGGTGATCAGTGTCACGAAGGAGGCCGACGGCGCGACGGTCGTGATCTTCCCCACCAGTCCGCCGTCACCCACGACCGGGTCGTTCATGCGGACGCCGTCGTCGGAGCCCTTGTCGACCTCGATCGTCGCGTACCACAGCGTCGGGTCGCGCGAGATCACCTGCGCGGTGACGGGCTGGAAGGAGGCGATCCCGAGGCTGTTGTCAAGACCGACGAGCTTGGACAGCTGGGCGTTCTGGATCAGCGCCGCCTGCGCGCGGTCGAGCTGGGTGCGCAGCGTCTGCACCTCCTTCTTGAGCTGGTCGCGCTGCGACTTGGCACCGAAGGTGTCCGAGAACCAGCCCGCGACGTCGCGGACGGGCTTGAGCGCCTTGCTGGCGCCCTCCTGAACCGGAGACAGGACCTCGACGATCCCGCGCTGAACCGTGTGCAGCGGGCTGCTCGGCGATTCGCCGAAGTACGCCGTGAGGAGGATCAGGGAAACGGCGACGAGCAGCGCGAGTACGGCGCGCCGCCGACGGACTTGCTTGTCGTGCACGAGATGCGTGTCTCCAAGGTGGTTCTCCGCACCAGCCTAATACCAGGTCCAGGACCTAGTACCGGCGGCGCCGGTTACGTGAATTCTTGCTCGAACGGTGGATCGCCTCGAACTCCTCCAACGACCTTCCGGAGCCGACCGCAACGCAGGTCAGCGGCGACTCCGCCAAATGCGCCGGCATCTGCGTCTCGTGACGCAAACGCTCCTCGATCCCCTGCAGCAGCGATCCCCCTCCGGCCAGCATGATACCCCGGTCCATGATGTCCGAGGCCAGCTCCGGCGGCGTGCGGTCGAGCGTCTCCTTGACCGCATCGATGATCTGGGAGACGGGCTCCTCGAGGGCGCCGCGGATCTCCTCGCTCGTGAGCACGACCGTCTTGGGCAGGCCCGAGACCATGTCCCGGCCACGGATCTCAGCCTGGACCTCTTCCTCCATCGGGAAGGCGGAGCCGATCTCCAGCTTCAGCTCCTCGGCGGTCTGCTGGCCGATCAGCAGCTTGTACTCGCGCTTGACGTAGTTGATGATCGCCTCGTCGAGCTCGTCGCCGCCGATCCGGATCGACTGCGAGACAACGATGCCGCCGAGCGAGATCACCGCCACCTCGCTGGTGCCGCCGCCGATGTCCACGACCATCGAGCCGGTCGGCTCGCCGACCGGCAGCCCGGCCCCGATCGCCGCCGCCATCGGCTCCTCGATCAGGTAGGCCTGTCGCGCGCCGGCGGACAGACAGGCCTCCTCAACGGCGCGCTTCTCGACGCCGGTGACCCCACTGGGCACGCACACCACGACGCGAGGGTGCGCCCAGCGGTTCTGGTGCACCTTCTGGATGAAATGCCGGAGCATCTCCTCAGTGACCTCGAAGTCGGCGATGACGCCGTCCTTGAGCGGCCGGATGGCCGAGATCGTGCCGGGCGTGCGGCCCAGCATGCGCTTGGCCTCGATGCCGACGGCGTGCACCTCACCGGTGCGCGAATCGACCGCGACGACGCTCGGCTCCGACAGCACGATGCCGCGTCCGCGCACGTACACGAGCGTGTTGGCGGTGCCGAGATCAACCGCCATGTCGCGGCCGCCGAATCCGGTCAGATACGTGAAAAAGCCCATGCGTGTACGGAGGTAGGGAAAAGCGACGGGCGGAGCGGCGAGAACGAGTGGGGCGCGGGGAGGCTGCCGGCTCCGTCCGCGGCTGAGTGTACCGAACGTGTGTCCGCCAGAGACGGCCGAGGTTGGCCTTTAGCTCGGAAAAAGGCTGGAATTGGGTGGGACACCGAGATGCCGGCCCTCCCAATCGCCGGTCGCGCCGGCGGTGGTGGCGCCTACAGCCCGCCTGAGGGCCCGTGGCGGCGGTGCCCCCGGCCCCTCTGGAGTTCCCCCCTCAGGGGCTCACGGGCCGTGCGTCAGGCCCCTAGCAACGCCGGCTCGAGCTCGAGCAACGTCGGCACCGGCAGCCCGACGACGTTCTGGTAATCACCTTCGATCGCCGCGACCAATGCGGAGCCTCTGCCCTGGATTGCGTATCCGCCGGCTCGCTCGCGCCATTCGCCCGAGGCGATGTACCAGTTGATGATGTCCTCGCCCAGGGAGCGGAACTCGACGATGGTCGTGGCGGTGGCCGTGCGGGTGTGGTTGCCGATGATCACGCAGAGGCCGCTGACCACGGCGTGGCGGCGGCCGGAGAGCGCGGTGAGGGTGGCACCGGCCTCGGTGGCGTCGCGGGGCTTGCCGTACAGCCGCGCGCCGAGAGCCACGACCGTGTCGACGCCGAGCACGAGCGCGTCATCGGGGGCGCCGGAGGCGATCGCCCGCGCCTTGCGGTAGGCGTTCTCCGGCGCGATCTCGTGCGGCGGCCCGGACTCGAGCTCCTCGATGTCGGGAACGCGCACCTCGAACGTGATCCCGAGCTGCTCGAGGATCGCCCGGCGCTGAGGTGAGCGGGAGGCGAGGATCAGCGGCGGCCGTGGCACGGCGCAGGCCCGGCCGCGGTCAGCCGAGCTCGGGGAAGAACAGCGCGGCCTCCCGGGCCGCCGACTCGTCGGAGTCCGAGCCGTGCACCATGTTCTGACCCACCGCGATCGCGAAGTCGCCACGGATCGAGCCGGTGTTGGCCTGCAGCGGGTTGGTGGCGCCGATCACCTGGCGGGCGGCCTCGACGGCGCGCTCGCCCTCGAGCACCATGGCCACCAGCGGGCCGGAGGTGATGAAGTCGACCAGCTCGCCGAAGAACGGCTTGCCGTCGTGCTCGGCGTAATGCTGCTGGGCCAGCTCGCGGGTCATCGTCATCAGCGTGAGCGCGGCGAGCCGGAGCCCCTTGCGCTCGAAGCGGGCGATGATCTCACCGGTCAGATTGCGGCCGAACGCGTCGGGCTTGACGAGGATGAGCGTGCGCTCCATGGTTCATCTCCCTCGAAGAGGTGGGCGGGCGGGTTCCGGTGAGCCGGCTGTCAGGTGGTTGACGGCTGCTCGCCGCCGGCGGGTGCAGCGGTGCTTTCGCGCCGCCGCCGGGCACGCCGGGGCGCCGGCGCGGGGGTGCCGATCTCGGACTCGCAGAAGGGGCAGATCTTCCACTGCGGATCGAGCGGCTTGCCGCACGTCTGGCACGGGTCCTTGAGCTTGCGCATGCAGCTCGGGCAACGAAGGTAATCCTTCTCCACCTCGTAGTCGCAGTGCGGGCACAGGTGGTAGCCGAGCTGGGCGAGGCGGGCCTCGGCGGCCTGCATCTCGAGCTCGCGCTCGCGCACGTCGTCGAGATACTCGGGCGGCCTGACGATCACGTAGACCAGCGTGCCCACATACGGGAACAGCGAGGCGACGGTCGCGCAGCCGATCAGGAGCGGGTCCGCGATCCGGCGGCGGGCGTCGGCGTAGGTCCAGTAGACGAGCGCCAGCCAGATCACCACCAACAGCAGGATGAGCAGGTTGACGGCGAGGTTGACCCCGCTGTTGTTGATCCCGAAGACGGCCTCAGACAGCATTAAGAGGGCGAGTGTAGTGGGCGGGGAGGTCGGACCCGATGCATGAACTCGTGCCAGGCGGTCTCGGAGGCCCTACAGGAATACCCGGCCAAACAGGTAGCCGATCCCGAAAAAGACCAGAATCACGACGGCCACGATGAGCGCGACGAGCCCGATCATGGTCAGGAAGCTGGGATTGTGGTCGCGGTCGTTCACAGTCGTGAGACCCTCCCCCGCCGCGAATCTCCGGCCTCGAGCCGCAGCAGGTCGGCGACGAGGTAGATCGAGCCGGTGGCCAGCACGACGCCGTCCGGGCCGGCCAGCTCACGCGCGCGCGCCAGCGCGGCGCCGGGCGCGCGCACCAGCTCGGACGGGGGTCCGTCCAGCTGCCGGGCCAGCGATTGGAGTGTGGGCGGCGGCAAGGCACGGGGATTCTGACTGCTGGTGAGGACGAGCGCGTCGCAGGCGGGCAGCAACAGGCCGAGCATCGCGGCCGCGTCCTTGTCGTCGAGGATCGAGACGACGGCCACCAGGCGCCGGCCGGTCACGATCTCGTCCAGCGACTCCGCCAGCGCCGCCATCCCCTCGGGGTTGTGCGCACCATCGAACAGCGTCAGCGGCTTCTCGCCGGTGATCTGCAACCGTCCGGGCACGCGCACGTCGCTCGCGGCCGCGGCGACGGCGGCCCGGTCGAGACGTCCGAGGTAGGCCTCGGCCGCGGTCGCGGCAAGGGCAAAGTTGCGGCGCTGAAAGCCGCCGAGCGCGCCCACCGGGACGCCCGGGTCCGCGCCCGCGCGCACCAGCCGCGCGCCGCGGGCGGCCGCGACCGCCTGGGCCTCGGCCTCCGCATCGGGATGCAGCCCGGAGCCGACCGCGAGCGTGCCGGCGTCCTTGACGACCGCGAGCTTCTCCCGCGCGATGTCGGCGATCGTCGGCCCGAGCCAGCGCGTGTGCTCGAGCCCCACGCTGGTCAGGACCTGGACCTTCGACGGCAGCACGTTGGTGGCGTCGTAGCGCCCGCCGAGGCCGGCCTCCACGACCGCCACGTCCACGTGGCGCGCCGCGAGCTCGGAATAGGCCGCGGCGGTCAGGGCCTCGAACTGGGTCACGCGGTCCTCGCCGGCGAGGGAGCGGTCGACCAGCTCGGCCGCCCGCGCGGCGCGGGTGACGGCGGCGGCGAAGGCCTCCCGGCCGAGGTCCTCGTCGCCGATCCGGATCCGCTCGGAGAACGAGACCAGGTGCGGCGAGAGGTAGGAGCCGGTGCGCAGCCCGTGGCGCTCGAGGATCGCGGCGATCATCCGCACCGTCGAGGACTTGCCGTTTGTGCCGACGACGTGGATCGAATCGAAGCTGCTCTGCGGGTTGCCGAGCGCTGTCGTGAGGCGGTGCATCCGGTCCAGGCCGAACCGCATCCCGAACAGCTCGAGCGACAGCAGGTACCGCTCGGCCTGCTCCGGCGTCACTGCGGGACCTGCCCCGGCGTCACAGCGATTCGAGCTCCTGCCTGAGGCGTTCGAGCTTCTCGCGCTCGGCCGCCACGACAGCCTCGGGCGCCTTGGCCACGAAGCCCGCGTTGGCCAGCTTGCGCTCGGCCCGCTCGATCTCGGCCCCCAGCTTCTCGCGCCGCTCGCCGAGCCGCCGCTCTGCCGCGTCGAGGTCGAGCTCGTCGGCCGCCAGCACCTCGATCGTGCCGCCCGGCACGGGCACCGAGGCGACCGGCGGCCCCTGTCCACTCGTGCCCGGCCCGGCGCCGTTTCCGCCGCCGGAGAGCTCGATCCGGGCCAATCGAGCGATGTGCGCCGCCGTCTCCTGGTAACCGTCGGCGGCGATCCTCGCGGAGAGTCGGGCGCCGACCCTGACGCCGGCCAGATCGCGCCAGGCCCGCAGCGCCTGGACGGCCTCGATCGCCCGCCCGAGCGTCTGCTCGGCGTTCTCGTCGATCTCGGCTCCGGCGCGGCTCGTGCGCGCGGCGAGCAGGCCCTCGGCTCCGGGGATGTGTCCGTAGATCTCCTCGGTCACGAAGGGGATGATCGGGTGGGCGAGCGCGAGCGTCTCGGTGAGGACGTGCAGAAGCGTCGCGGCGGCATCGGGATCGCCGTCGTAGAGGCGCGGCTTGACCAGTTCCAGGTACCAGTCGCACAGCTCGCCGTAGACGAAGTCGTAGAGCGCCAGTGCGGCGTGGGAGAAGTCGTAGCGCTCGATCCGGACGCCGACCTCGGCCCGGGCCCGCTCGAGCCGGGACAGGATCCAGCGGTCCTCGACCGTGCCGGGGCGGATCGCCGCGCGGGCCTCGGGATCGATCCGGAGCAGGATCAGCCGGGATGCGTTCCACAGCTTGTTGGTCAGCTGCTGTCCCTGGGCGACCTTCTCCTCGCTGAAGCGGACATCCTGGCCGGAGGACATTGCCAACAGCCCCCAGCGCATCGCGTCGGCGCCGTAGGCGGGGAAATCGCCGTCCTCGGTGAACACCGGCGGTCGCGGCCCGCCGTCGATCAGGGCCAGCGGATCGATGCCCGTGCCCAACGACTTGGACATGCGCCGGCCGTCCGGGGCCTGGATCACCGAGTGGATGTAGACGTCGTCGAACGGGATCTGCTCTCTGAACTCAAGCCCCTGCATGATCATTCGCGCCACCCACAGGAAGATGATGTCGCGGGCGGTGACCACCACGTCGGTGGGGTAGAAGGCGCGCAGCTCGGGTGTCTCGGCGGGCCAGCCGAGGGTCGCGAACGGCCACAGCGCGCTCGAGAACCAGGTGTCGAGCACGTCGGGGTCCTGCACCCAGCCGGCCCCGGCGGGCGGCTCGGCGCCGACGTAGGTCTCCCCGCCGCGGTACCACACCGGCAACCGGTGGCCCCACCACAGCTGACGCGAGATGCACCAGGGCCGGATGTTCTCCATCCAGTCGAGGTAGACCCGCCCCCAGCGATCGGGATGGAAGGTGATCTGCCCGCTCGTCACCGCCTCGATCGCCGGCCGGGCGAGATCGTCCATGCGCATGAACCACTGCAGCGAGACGAGCGGCTCGATCCGCTCTCCCGAGCGGTGGGAGAACGGGACTGTGTGGGGGTACTCCTCGGTCCGGGTGATCAGCTCCCGCTCGCGCAGCTCGGCGACGATCGCGTCGCGCGCCTCGCTCACGGTGAGCCCGGCGTAGCGTTCGCCGGCGTCCTCGGTCATGCGGCCGTCCTCGCCGATCACCGACAGCTGCTCGAGGCCATGGCGGCGCCCGATCTCGAAGTCGTTGGGGTCGTGCCCGGGCGTGATCTTGAGCGCCCCGGTGCCGAACTCCGGCTTGACGTAGTCGTCGGCGATGATCTTCAGCTTGCGAGAAACGATCGGCAGGATCGCCGTCTCGCCGACCAGGCGCCGGTAGCGCTCGTCATCGGGATGCACGGCCACGGCGGTGTCGGCGAGCATCGTCTCCGGGCGGACCGT
Organism: Solirubrobacteraceae bacterium; assembly: GCA_035555155.1. Classification (GTDB taxonomy): domain Bacteria; phylum Actinomycetota; class Thermoleophilia; order Solirubrobacterales; family Solirubrobacteraceae; genus Palsa-465. The sequence goes on from DATMGZ010000039.1 coordinate 15,908, forward strand.
GGCGACGGTGATCGCGCCCGAGCCCGACGCGAGCGGGTAGTCGATGTAGTAGAGGGTGTCGACGACGTCGCGATCCTCGACCTCGAGGTCGGAGATCGCCGAGCGGCTGCCCGGATCCCAATTGACCAGGTAGCGGTCGCGGTAGATGTAGCCCTTGCGGTAGAGCGTGACGAAGACCTCGAGCACGGCTCGGTGGTACTCCTCGTCGAGTGTGAAGCGCTCCTCCTCGTAGTCGCACGAGGCCCCGAGCCGCTTGAGCTGCTCGATGATCGCGTCGCCGTATTCCTCGCGCCAGCGCCAGACGCGCTCGATGAACGCCTCGCGGCCGATCGCCTCGCGGCTGGTCCCCTCCGCCTCGAGCGCCCGCTCGACCTGGGTCTGGGTGGCGATGCCGGCGTGGTCGGTGCCGAGGATCCACTTCGTGCGCCGGCCCTGCGAGCGCGCATAGCGCACGAGGCAGTCCTGCACCGAGTTGTTGAGCGCGTGGCCCATGTGCAGCACGCCGGTGACGTTCGGCGGTGGAATCGCGATCGAGTAGTTCTCGTCCGGCGTGCCCTCGGGCTCAGGGTGGAACAGGCCCGACTCGAGCCAAGCGCGCATGATCCGGGGCTCCACTTCGGAGGGGTCGTAGCGGGTCTTTGCTTCCAGGTCGGACATCGTGGCCCTGAGTCTAGGGAGACCCCGACGGACGGGCCACGGGCGAGGCGAGTGGCGCGGCAGCTGCGGGGCGGCGCCGGACGGCGATTACGCCGCGGCCTCGCCGCTCTCTTCGGGCGCGGCGACGGTGACCAGCGTCGGCGAGACGCTCTTCTCGATCGTCTCCTTGGTCACGACGCACTTCTGCACGTCGCGGCGGGAGGGCAGCTCGAACTGGACCTCGAGCAGCACCTCTTCGATGATCGAGCGCAGTCCGCGGGCGCCGGTCTCGCGCTCGAGGGCCTTGTCGGCGATCGAGCACAGCGCCTCGTCGGCGAACACGAGCTCGATCCCGTCGAACTGGAAGAAGCGCTGGAACTGCTTGACGAGGGCGTTGCGCGGCTCGGTCAGGATCTGCATCAGCTCGTCGCGGGAGAGCTGGTGGATCGCCGACATCACGGGCAGGCGGCCGATGAACTCGGGGATCAGCCCGTACTGGATCAGGTCCTCGGGCAGGCAGTGCTCGAAGATCTCCCCCGTGTCACGCTGCTCCTTGGATTGGATCGCGGCGCCGAAGCCGACACCCTGGTGTCCGATCCGGCGCTCGATCACGCGGTCGAGGTTGGCGAACGCGCCACCGCAGATGAACAGCACGTTCGTGGTGTCGATCGAGAGGAACTCCTGGTGGGGATGCTTGCGGCCGCCCTGGGGCGGTACCGAGGCGGTCGTTCCCTCGAGGATCTTCAGCAGCGCCTGCTGGACGCCCTCACCGGAGACGTCGCGCGTGATCGACGGGTTGTCGGCCTTCCGCGCGATCTTGTCGACCTCGTCGATGTAGATGATCCCCGTCTCGGCCTTCTTGACGTCGTAGTCGGCGGCCTGGATCAGCTTCAGGAGGATGTTCTCGACATCCTCGCCGACGTACCCGGCCTCTGTCAGCGCGGTCGCATCGGCGATCGCGAACGGGACGTTGAGAATCTTGGCCAGGGTCTGGGCGAGGAGCGTCTTGCCACACCCGGTCGGCCCCAGGAGGAGGATGTTCGACTTCTGCAGCTCGATGTCGTTGTCATCGGACTGCATCATCTGGACGCGCTTGTAGTGGTTGTAGACCGCGACGGAGAGCGAGCGCTTGGCCTGCTCCTGACCGACCACGTACTCGTTCAGGACGTCGTAGATCTCCCGCGGCTTGGGGAGGTTCTCGATGTCGAAGCTCGGCGGAGCGGTGAGCTCCTCGTCGATGATCTCGTTGCAGAGATCGATGCACTCGTCGCAGATGTAGACGCCGGGGCCGGCGATCAGCTTCTTGACCTGACGCTGCGACTTGCCGCAGAAGCTGCACAGAAGCTGTTCGTTGGAGTCCGTTGGACGCGCCATGTCAAATGCCCTCTCCCGGAGTACGGCTGTTTCAATCGCCGAGCTCTGAGGCTAAGAGTAGTCGCTCAGTGCTGCGAGATCACCCGATCGATGATTCCGTAGTCCTTGGCCTCCTCGGAGCTCATGAAGTAATCCCGTTCGGTGTCCTTCTTGACCTCCTCAACCGGCTTGCCCGTGTGGTGGGCGATGATCTCGTCCAGACGACGCCGCACGTCGATGATCTCGCGCGCGTGGATCTCGATATCGGTGGCCTGACCTTGGAAGCTCGATGACACCTGGTGGATCAGGATCTTGGCGTTCGGCAGCGCCATCCGCTTGCCGTGGGCACCGCCCGAGAGCAGCAGTGCGCCCATCGACATCGCGATGCCGACGCAGATCGTCTGCACGTCGGGCTTGATGAACTGCATCGTGTCGTAGATCGCGAGGCCCGCGTACACCGAGCCGCCCGGCGAGTTGATGTACAGCGAGATGTCCTTGTCGGGATCCTCGGACTCGAGATGCAGCAGCTGGGCCACGATCAGGTTCGCGATCTGATCGTCCACCGGAGTGCCGAGGAAGATGATCCGCTCATTGAGCAGACGGCTGTAGATGTCGAACGCGCGCTCCCCGCGGGAGGTCTGCTCGACGACCATCGGTACCAGTGGGCTCATGGTCCTCGCTCTTTCTCGCTTCCTCGGCCGGAATCCTTCAACCGCGGGCCGATCGGTCGGCCGGATCGCGGGCGCCGGTACGATTCCGGCCGCTCGCGGCGAGTCTAGCAGCGGCGAGCGGCCGTCCTACCGGGTTCAGAATCGGTCCCGGCGAGGGCCCGCGGACGCCGGAAGCGGCTCAGCTACCGGGCGTCCAGAGCTGGCCGGAGCCCTGCTCGGACGCCTCCCGCCCCGGTGTCCACAGCTTCTCCCGCGCCTGCGCCTGCTCGACGGTGATCGGCGTGGCGTCGCGCACGATCAGGTCGATCGCCTGACGGGTGGCAAGGTCGCCGCGGGCGCGCTGGAGCCGATCGGCCTTGCGCAGCTGCTCGAGCAGCTTCTGCGGCGTGGTGCCGTCACGCTCGGCGACCGGCTCCAGAGCCTCGAGCACCTCATCGTCGGTGGGCTCGATCTCCTCGGCGTCGACGATCGCGGCCAGCACGGCCTCCCGCCGGAGCTCGCTCGCGGCCTCGGGCTCGGCCTCGTGGGCCAGCGATTCCTCCTCCTTGCCCGTGATCTGGAGATACGCCTCTCTGGAGATGCCCTGGCGGGCCATGGCCGTGAGCATCTGCTCCAGCAGCTCGTGGGCGCGGGCATGGACGAGCTTGTCGGGCACCTCGATCGTAGCCTCGGCGACGGCCGCGTCGAGCACGGCCTGCTCGAACTCGCGCTCGATCGCCCGCTCATCGGCCTCGCGCAGCCGCGTGGCGATGTCCTCGCGCAGCTCGGCCAGCGTGTCGAAGCCGGCCTGCTCGGCGGCGAACTCGTCGCCCAGCTCGGGGAGCTGCTTGGCCTTGACCTCCTTCACGATCACCGCAAAGCGCGCGTCCTGGCCGCCGAGGCGAGGATAGTCGTCGGGGAAGGTGACCTCCACGGTGCGCTCCTCGCCGGCGGCCGCGCCGGTGAGCTGCTCCTCGAACCCGGGAATCAGCCGTCCGGAGCCGAGCTCCAGCAGCTGATCGCGGCCCTCGCCACCCTCGAACGGCTCGTCCCCGATGTACCCGACGTAGTCGATGACCACGTGATCGCCGGTCTCGGCCGCGCGCTCCACCGTCTCGAGCGTCGCGGACCGGTCGCGCAACGACTCGAGCTCAGCGTCGATGCGGGCGTCGTCGGCCTGCGGCTCGCGCCGGCCGACCTCGAGTCCCTTGTACTCGCCGAGCGTAGCGACAGGCCGGACGCCGATCTCGATCGAAAAGGCGAGCGGCTGGCCCTCGGCCGGCATGTCGCCGACGTCGAGGTCGGGCTCGCCGACGGGCGCGATCCCGGCGACGGCGATCGCGTCGCCGTACCAGCCGCCCAGCGAGCTGCGCAGGGCGTCTTCGAGCACGGCCTCGCGGCCGAGCCGGCGGATCACCACCGAGGGCGGCACCTTGCCCTTGCGGAAGCCCGGGATGCGCATCTGGCGGCCGAGCTCGCGAGCCGCCTGCTGGACGCGGCGCTCGACCTCCTCGGAGGGAACCTCGGCCTCGACGCGGACGCGCGACTCGGGCAGCTCGGTGACATTGGTCTTGACGGCCATCGGCTCGTGAACGATAGCTTGGGGTCGTGTCTGCGCGGATCCCCAGCCTGCCGTCGCGGATGGCCGGTCGTCTTCTGACCGGCCCCGCGGGCCATTTCGCGGCCGGCGTGATCGACTGGCTGGTGCTGCTCGTCCGCTACGGGGCGGCCCGTCTCAGCGGTCGTGACCCGTGGTGAGCGCAGCGCCGCGCCCGCGAGCCGCTACCCCGCGAGGGTCACCGACATCGCCCCCGGCACGCCCTCCAGCGTGGCGCCGCCGCGGATCAGGTTGCGCACCTCCCGCAGTGCCACCGGGAGCGTCGTGGTGTCGTAGATCCGCGACGCCTTGACGTCGGCGATCATGCCCAGGCAGCGCTCCACCGCGGCGCCGCTGCGATGCGTCCAGGCGCTGATCGCGGCCTCGCTGTCGGCGTCGCGCGGGGCGGCTTCGAGCACTTCCCGGGTGAGCGAGCGGTGCAGGCTGTAGAGGTCGTCGCGGAGCGCGGCACGGGCCAGCGCCTGCCACCGGTTGGCGCGAGGCAGCTCGAGGATCCGGTCGCGGAGCCAGTTGAGCTCGAGGCCCGACCCGAGGCCGAAGTGGGTCGCGGTCACGGCCTCCAACGGACGCATCGTCGCGGCGGCGACCTCGACGATGTCGAGGACCGCGAGCATCGAGGGCATGCCCGCGACGCGGGCCGCGAGGGCCGGCGGCACGCCGGCGCCTTCGAGCTCGGACAGCCGGGCCTCGAAGGCGTCGCGATCGGCGCCGTCGAGCACATCCGGGAGCACGCCGGCGAGCATCGCCGAGCCACGGGCGAAGTAGGCGGTGGTGGCCGCGATGTCGATCGAGCGCGGGTTGTTGCGGACGAGCCACCGGGTGGCACGCTCGACCAGCTTGCGCGCCTCGACCAGCATCGTCAGCTGCGCCTCGGCATGCACGTGATTGTCGAGCGCCTCCACCTCGTGCCAGACGACGCGCATGTCGAAGATCTCCCGCGCGACGGCGTACGCGCGCGCCAGCAGAGACGCAGGCGCACCGGTCTCCTCGCGCAGGCGGAAGGCGAACGTCGTCCCTGCCCGGTCCACGATCTGGTTGGCGACGAGGGTGGCGATGATCTCGCGCCGCAGGCGGTGGCTGCGCATCTCCTTGGCGTAGCGCTCGGGCAGCGGTGAGGGGAAGTAGCGCTCGAGGTCGTGGCCGAGGTAGGGATCCTCGGGCAGGTCGGACTCGAGCAGGTCGGAGTAGAGGTGGATCTTGCCGTAGGCCATGACCACCGCGAGCTCCGGCGCGGTCAGACCCTGGTGGGCGAGCTTGCGCTCGCCGATGACCTCGTCGTTGGGTAGGTACTCGATCTTGCGGTTGAGGCCGGCGGTCTGCTCGAGCTGGCGAATCAGGCGCGCGTGGACGTCGAGCATCTGCGGGGCCTGGAAGCAGGCGAGGCTCATCGCCTGCGTCTGGCTGTAGCTGCTGACGAGCACCCGCTCGGCGACGGCGTCGGTCATCACCACGAGCAGCTCGTTGCGCTGCTTCTCGGTCATGTCGCCCGCGGTGACGATGGCGTCGAGCAGGATCTTGATGTTGACCTCGTGGTCGGAGCAGTTGACGCCGGCGACGTTGTCGATCGCGTCGGTGTTGATGGCGCCGCCGGCGAGCGCGTACTCGATCCGGCCGCGCTGGGTGAAGCCGAGGTTGCCGCCCTCCCCCACGACGCGGCAGCGCAGCTCGGCGCCGTCGACCCGGACGGCGTCGTTGGTCTTGTCGCCGGCGTCGGCGTGCGTCTCGGTCGAGGCCTTGACGTAGGTGCCGATGCCGCCGTTCCACAGCAGGTCGGCGGGAGCGCGCAGCAGCTCGCGGATCAGCTCGGCCGGGGCGAGCTCGGCGGCCTCGACGCCGAGCGCCTCGCGCACCTGTGGCGAGATCGGGATCGACTTGGCGGTGCGCGGGAAGACGCCGCCGCCGGGCGAGATCAACGTCTCCTCGTAATCGCTCCAGGACGAGCGCGGCAGCTCGTACAGGCGCCTGCGCTCGGCGAAGGAGGCCGCGGGATCGGGGTCGGGGTCGAGGAACACGTGCATGTGGTTGAAGGCCGCGAGCAGCCTGATGTGCTCGGAGAGCAGCATCCCGTTGCCGAACACGTCGCCGGACATGTCGCCGATGCCCACGACCGTGAAGTCCGTCGACTGGGTGTCGGTGCCGAGCTCGCGAAAGTGGCGCTTGACCGACTCCCAGGCGCCGCGGGCGGTGATGCCCATCTGCTTGTGGTCATAGCCCTGCGAGCCCCCGGACGCGAACGCGTCGCCGAGCCAGAACCCGTACTGCGCCGAGACGCCGTTGGCGATGTCCGAGAAGCTGGCCGTTCCCTTGTCGGCGGCGACGACCAGGTACGGGTCGTCCTCGTCGTAGCGGACGACCCGCGGCGGTGGCACCACGTCGGCTCCGACGATGTTGTCGGTGAGATCGAGCAACCCGCACAGGAAGGTCTCGTAGCAGGCGATCCCCTCCGCCAGCAGCGCCTCGCGGCCCCCGTCGACGGGTGGGCGCTTGACCACGAACCCGCCCTTGGAGCCGACCGGGACGATCAGCGCGTTCTTGACCATCTGCGCCTTCATCAGGCCCAGGATCTCGGTGCGGAAGTCCTCGCGCCGGTCCGACCACCGCAGGCCGCCGCGGGCGACCCGGCCGCCGCGCAGGTGCACGCCCTCGATCCGCGGCGAGTAGACGAAGATCTCGAACCGTGGACGCGGCAGCGGCAGGATCGGGATCAGCGCCGGGTCGAGCTTGAACGACAGGAACGCGCGCGGCGCGCCGGCGTGCTCGCCCTGCGCATCGGTGCGGAAGAAGTTGGTGCGGACGATGGCCCGCATGACCGTGACGAAGCTGCGCAGGATCCGGTCCTCGTCGAGGCTCTCGACCGCGTCGATCGCTGCGTCGAGCTCGGCGGTCAGCTCCTCGGCCTCCTCGGAGTCGGTGCGGTCGGGATGAAAGCGCGCCGCGAACAGCCGCACCAGCAGGATGGCGACCTCCGGGTGGTGGACGAGCGTGCGCTCCATGTAGCGGTCCGAGAACGCGATCCCGGCCTGCCGCAGGTACTTGCCCACCGCCCGCAGGATCGTGACCTCGCGGCCCGTCAGCCCCGCTCCCATCACCAGGCCGTTGAGCCCGTCGTTCTCGTACGCGCCGCCCCAGACGCCCAGGAACGCCTCCTGGAAGGCGTCGCGGACCCGCTCGACATCGTCGGCCACGCAGCGCAGCCCGAAGTCGTAGATCCAGGCAGGAGCGCTGCCGGCGGGGGTGATCTCGTACGGATGCTCGTCGACGACCTTGGCCCCCATGTGCTCGAAGGTGGGCATCACGTCCGACAGCGACACCTCATCGGCGCTGAACAGCTTGCAGCGCACGAGCCCCTCCGCGGCCTCGAGCGGCCGGTACAGACTCATGATCGGGCCGCCCGTGGTCCCCAGCTCGTCGATCCGGCGGATGTCGGTGACCGCCGAGCGGGCGACCCAGTCGGCGCGATAGCCGAGCGGGAAGGCCGAGCGGTAGCGCTTGTAGAACTCCGATCCGTGCTCCTCGCCGTGCTCCTCGACGAGCGCGTCACGCAGGTCGTCGGTCCAGGCGCGCGTCGCCCGCACGAGGCGGGCCTCGATCTCCGCCGTGTCGTAGCCCGAGGGTGGCTCCTCGCCGCAGTGAACGACGTAGTGCACGCGCACGAGGAGCGACTCCGACAGGTGCAGCTCCCAGTCCACTCGGGTACCGCCGAACTCCTCGGCCAGGATCGCTCCCACGCGCTCCCGGTTCTCGGTGTTGAAGCGGTCGCGGGGGATGAACACGAGGCAGGAGATGAACCTGTCGAGCGGGTCGCGGCGCACGAACAGCCGCACCCGCTGGCGCTCCCTGAGGCCGAGGATCCCCATCGCGACGTCGAACAGCTCGTCGGCATCGATCTGGAACAGGGAATCGCGCGGATAGGTCTCGAGGATCTCGATCAGCGCCTTGGCGTCGTGGCTGTCGGCCGGGAACCCGGTCCGCGCCAGCACCGTCTCGACCCGGTCACGCAGCAGCGGGATGTCAAGCGGGCTCGCCTTGTAGGCCGCCCCCGTGTACAGGCCGAGAAAGCGCCGCTCGCCGGTGACCGCGCCGTCGGGGCCGAAGGTCTTGACGCCGATGTAGTCGAGGTAGGCGGGCCGGTGCACGGTCGCGCGCGAGTTGGCCTTGGTGAGCACGAGCGCGTGCGGCGCGCGAGCCAGTGCCCGGGCCTTCGGCGCCAGCCGGGTGAACGGAGTCGCCGGCGGCCCGCGCAGGATCCCGATGCCCGTGTCGGCGATCGCCCGCAGCGCGTCGTCGCCGTCCTCGGTGATGAGCTCGTACTCCCGGTAGCCCAGGAACGTGAAGTGATCATCGGCGGCCCAATTCAGGAACGCCTGCACCTCGTCGACCTCGGCGGGGTCGAGCGAGTGCGCCTGGCGGCCGAGCTCGGCGGCGACCGCCTGCATCCGCTCCCGCATCGCCCCCCAGTCCTCGACCGCGGCGCGCACCTCGCCGAGCACGCGCTCGATGTTGCGGTCCAGCTCGGCGAGCGCGTCGGCGTCGGCGGCGCGGTCGACCTCGAGTCCGAGGACCGACTCGCGGATCGCGTCACCGGACGCGGCACCCGGGTCGAGCACCTCGAGCAGGCGCCCCTCGGTGTCGCGCCGGACACGGATCACAGGGTGGATCACCAGGTGGATCCCGTAGCCGAGGCGACTCAGCTCCATCGTGACCGAGTCGACCAGGAACGGCATGTCGTCGATGACGACCTCGATCACCGTGTGGGCCGACTGCCACCCGTGCTGCTCGAAGTCCGGGTTGTAGACGCGGACCTTGGCCACGCCCGCGTCACGCTGGGCGGCCAGGTTCCAATGGGCCACGGCAGCGCCGTAGAGGTCGAGCGCGCTGCGGCCGGCGAGATCCTCGGGCGGGACCCAGTGGTAGTACTGGCGCACGAACGCCTCGCATGGAGGCGCCTGCTCCTCCGGAAGACGCTCGCGGACACGAGCGCAGACCGAGTCGATGAGCTCTGCCTCCAGCTCCGCCTTCACCGCCATGTGGACACCGCCTTCCTTCGTTCTCCCTCTCGTCGCCGTCCTGCCACGACTGGTCCGCGGTGCGGTCTGCCTCCTCGGACGCGCGAGCGGAGCCTACTCCGCGGTGCTACCCCACGACGTTAGTCCAAAAGCCCGTGCTCACGGGCGTAGGCGACCAGGTCGGCACGCGTCGTGCGCCGGGTCTTCTGCTGGATGTGGGCGCGATGGGATTCGACCGTGCGCACGCTGAGGTAGAGACTGGAGGCGATCTCGCCGTTGGTGTGGCCGAGCGCGATCAGCTTCAGCACCTCGACCTCGCGCGCCGACAGGTCATCGGGCGGCCCGGCGGGTGCCGCCGGCTCGGCCGCCAGCCGCGCGCCGAGCTCCGGGTTCAGGTAGGTGCGTCCCTCGGCCGCCAGCCGTACGGCCTGCACCAGCTCCGTGTCGGCGGCCTCCTTGAGCACGTAGCCGACGGCGCCGGAGCGGAGCGCTTCCCGCGCGAAGGCGGGATCGCTCTGCATCGTCAGCACGACGATCGACGTCCCCGGCGATGACTCCAGGATTCGGGGAATCGCGGGCAGGCTCGGCTCCCCGGGCATGTTCAGGTCGAGCACAAGGACGTTGGGCCGATAGGCCAGCACCTTGCGCAGCGTGGTCGGCACATCGCCGGCCTCGTCGAGCACCTCGAAGCCGTCCTCGGCTTCGAGCAGCATCCGTAGCCCGGCGCGCACAACCTGGTGATCGTCGGCGATCACGATCGAGATCGTCGAAGGATCAGACCGAAGCTGCTCCATGTCGTGCACGATAGGGCCGTCGTCGGCGTTACGCATGCCCCCAGTGCTCATGAGCTGTCCTTTCGGGTTGCGAGCGCATCCGCCGCCTCGGCCGCGTGCCGGGCCAGGTACGGCGTCAGGAACCGTCCCGCCACCTTGGCGGCGACCGGCCGCTCAGGTCCGGTCGGGATTGCGCCGGCCACCGCGTCATCGCGCAGTCGTCGGCCGCGATCACCGGTCAACAGGACGCCGTCGAGGTTCGGCCGGAACGGCCGCGGCTCGATCTCGGCGCCGGCGAATGCGGCGATCGACTCCGCCGCCGCATCGGCCATCTGCGCCGCGAGCCCACCGTGCTTCATCGGATAGGACACGGCGTCACCGACGGCCCACACGCGCTCGGTGTCGCGGACCCGCTGGTGGCGATCGACGGGGATGAAGCCGCTCTCGTCGCGCGGAAGGCCCGGGATGAGGACGCCCATCGGCCGCGGCAGGGCCACGATGTGGTCGGCCTTCAGCGGCTCGCCGTCGACCTCGAGCACCAGGGTGGCTCCGCGCTGGACGAGGGCTGCGCCGGTGCGCAGGTGCACGTGGCCGGCTTGGAGCTCGTGGCGCAGCGCCTCGGAGACGCGCTCGCCGAAATCGATCAGCGGGTCGTGCTCGGGCGTGATCACGCTCACCTCGATGGCGCTGCGATCCATGCTCGCCACCTGGCGCGCGGTCATCATGGCGAGCTCATAGGCCGGCACCGACCAGACGACGCCCGGGGGGATCACGAACGCGACGCTGGACGAGTACCCCTCCTCGAGGTCGCGCAGCACTCCCCCGAGCAGCTCGGGATCCGCATCGGGCGTCCAGGTCAGCGCCCGCGGCACGACCGCCTCGAGCCGGGCTCCGAGCGCCAGGAGCAGCGCGTCGTACTCGATGCCGGCGCCGCTTTCGAGCACCAGCGATTGCCAGCGGGGGGCCACGCCGGAGACCGAGTCTTGGATCAGGGTCGCGCCCGTGTCACGGGCGAGATCCTCGAGCGGAATGCGACGGGCATGGCCGAGCGCGAACGGCTCGGTCACGGTCATCGGCCGCTCGACGAACTCGGTTCCCGGGCTGACCAGCGTCAGCTCCACCAGCTCGCCGGCCAGCGCGTGCAAGGCCAGCAGTGCCTCGGCGCCGGCGATGCCACCACCGGCGACGACGACCCGCAGCCGCGCTCCGGGCTCCGGGGCGCTCTGGTCAGGTTCGGGAGTCGGTGGCTGGGAGCTCATCACGTGCCGATCATCATCTCCACGGGGAGCCCGCCGTGCGGTGCAGGCCCCAGCGGCCCCTGCGCCGTGAGGTAGGGCGCCAGGTACCGCCCTGCGATCTTAGAGGGTGGCCACCACAGCGGCCGCAGACTGACGCCCCCGCTCTCACCGTCGCCGCCCGCCAGCCCGGATTCCAGGTACCGCGGCCGGTCGCCGGTCAGCAGCATCCCCCGGATCACGGGGCGGAACGGCTCGGGATGGATCGGAACCCCGACCCGCGCGGCGATCGCCTCGGCCACCGCATCGGCCTGCAGCGCGGCGAGACCGCCGTGCTTGATCGGGAAGCTGATCGCATCGCCTGCGGCGTAGACGTCGGTCAGTCCACGCACGAGGCCATGCAGGTCGACGGGCACGAACCCGTCGCGATCGCGCGGCAGACCGCCGAGGTCGGGCCCGAGCAGCTTCGGCAGCGCGATCACGGCGTCGGCCGGGATCCGCGAGTCGCCCGGCTGCGAGTGGAGCTCGCCCCACGCGACCTGCTCGGCGACCAGGCCGGGCAGGAAGTGCACCCCGTGCTCTTCGAGCTCCTCGAGCACGGCCCCGCTGGCGCGGCCCCCGAACACCGACAGCGGGGCGGGCTCGGCCGTCACGACGGTGACGGCCGCGGCGGAGCCGGCGGCGCGCAGCCGCTCGGCGCTCAGCAGCGCGAGCTCGTACAGGGCCAGCGGCCAGCCGACGAGCGCCGGCACCGCGAATACGAGCTTGCCGACGTGCCCCGCCTCGGCCTGGGCGAGGATGGCGCGAAAGCGCTCGGCGCTTCCCGGCAGGCCGAAGGTGGTCGCGCCCGGGATCGCCTCGACGGGACGCCCACCCGGGGCGACGATCAGTGCGTCGTACTCGCACGTCGGCCCGCCGGCCAGCCGCAGCGTCCGCGAACCGGCCTTGATCTCGGCGACTGTGTCCTCGGTGTAGAGCGCGTCGGCGTCGGCGGCGACGCTCGCCAGCGACAACACCGAGCTGGGCTGGGCCCCGAATGCCGCCGCCACCGCCAGCGGCCGGTAATAGAAATGAGGCTCCGGTGAGATCAGCTCGAGCTCGAGCCGCTGCCCCGCGAGCGCCCGCAATGCCAGCATCGCCTCCAATCCGGCGACACCCCCGCCCACGATCACGACTCGCGGCCGCTCTCCCTTATGCGCAACGAGGCGCATCGACATGGAGTGAGCTTAGGCGGGGGCCGATCATCGGGCCATCCGACACGCCTACCTCCCGGCGTCCGCTCTTACTACTGATCGCGGTTCAGCGAGACGCGCCGATGGCGGGTCTCGTGGGGCCGCTTAGGATCGTCCCAGTTTGAGTACCTCCGACGCACACGAACCGAATCACCGCCATCCCGACGCGGAGTTGCGGGTGCTCGTCGCCGGTGGCGGCGTCGCCGCGCTCGAGGCGATGCTCGCGCTCCGCGCGCTGGCCGGCGAGCGCGTCGAGCTGCGCCTGCTGGCCGGCTCGCCCGACTTCGTGTACCGGCCGCTGCAGGTCCTCGAGCCGTTCGAGGCGGACGCCGTGGTGCGCATCCCCTGGTCCGAGATCGCCACCTCGCTCGAGCTCACACACATCCCGGAGGAACTGGTGGACGTCGATCCCGACGCCCACACCGTGCACACGACGGGTGGTCACGTCTCCGAGTACGACGTGCTGCTGCTCGCTGTCGGCGCCGTCCGCCGGCCGGTGATCCCCGGGGCGCTGACAATCGGGGAACCGGGGACGAGCAGCGCCCTGCGCGCGCTGCTGGGCGATCCCGACGCGGCCGGGAGGCGTCGGATCGGCTTCGTCAGCCCACCCGGCGTTTCGTGGACGCTGGCCATCTACGAGCTCGCCCTGCTCACCGCGCGCTGGGCCGAGGCCGCCGGCATCGCTGCCGAGCTCGTGGTCTTCACGGCCGAGGCCCAGCCCCTCGAGGTGATGGGTGCCGACGCCAGCGAGCTCGCGCGCCGGTCGCTCGCCGATCATGGAATCCGGCTGCGCACGGGGACGCTCGCGACGGTGCTCTCCGACGGTCGCATGTGGATCGACGGCGAAGGCTCGGTCCCGGTCGACGGAGTGGTCGCGCTGCCGCGCCTGGAGGGACCGCAGATCGGCGGCGTGACCGACGGCGACGGCGGCTTCATCGTCGTCGACGAGCACGGCCGCGTCGACGGCGAGCCGGACGTGTACGCCGCCGGCGACGCCACCGACTTCCCCGTCAAGCAGGGCGGCCTCGCCACCCAGCAGGCGGACACCGTCGCGGCCCACATCGCCGCTCGCGCAGGTGCCTCGGTCGATCCGATGCCGTTCGCGCCCGTCATCCGCGCGACGCTGCTCACCGCAGATGGCTCGCGTTTCATGCGCCGCGACCTCACCCAGCGCGCACCGCGGACCGACATCGACGATCGCCCGCTGTGGTGGCCGCCGGCCAAGATCGCGGGGCAGCATCTCGCCCCGTACCTCGCGACGCTGATCTCCTGAACGGCTCGCCCACGCCGTCGCGGCCGCGCGACGCAGACGCCATTACCCCACGGGCGACGACGGCGCCTCAGCCGCCCGGCGCGTCGGCGGCCCGGGCGCTCGCGCGCCCGCCCTCGCTTTCGCGCTCCTTGTCCAGCTGAGTCAGATACGGCGCGATGAACCGGCCGGCGAGCTTGTAGGGCGGCGACCACAGGGCGTAGGTCGCGGCCGTGGACGCCGGCTCGAGCTCGTCGTCGAGCGCGTGGTGCAGATAGCGCTCGTCGCGGCCTGCGAACAGGCGCGCCCGCAGCACGGGACTGAACGGCAGCGGCTCGACCGCGGCGCCGGCGTCGGCGGCGATTCGGGCGGCGATCACGTCCGCCATCTGGGCGGCGAGCCCGCCCTGCTTGATCGGGAAGTCGGTCACGTCACCGGCCGCGAACACATCCTCGGCGCCGCGAACGCGTCCGAAGGCGTCCACGGGCAGGAACCCATCCTCATCGCAAGGAAGCCCGGGGATCCGCGGGCCCTCCATGCGCGGCACCGCGAAGGCGATGTCGACCTCCAGCTCCTCGCCGCCCATCAGCAGCAGACGGCTCTCCTGCAGGCGGACCGGGTGCGCGCTGACGAAGCGCACGCCGTGCTCGTCGAGCAGGGAAGCCACCTCGTCGCTGGCCGCCTGTCCGAACACGCCCAGCGGATCGCGCTCCGGACTGACCAGCGTCAACGGCACCGAGCCGATGTCGCGCTCGGCCAGCCACGCCGCGGTGTGCAGCGCCAGCTCGTACAGCGGCAGCGGCCAGGTCATGCCCGCGGGGACGACGAACGCGACCCGGACGTGACGCCCCGAACCCGAATCGGCCAGAAGCGCCTTGAGCCGGCCGGCGTCGCGGGCGCCGCGGAACGGGTGCGCACCGGCCACCGTGTCGACGCGAAGCGCACCGACGGCCATCACCAGCGAGTCATAGGCGCGCTCGCCCCCGGACCGCGTCCTCACCAGATGCCGGTCGGGATCGACGGCGGCGATCGCATCGGCCAGGAGCCCGGCGCCGGCGTCGGCGCTGATGCGGGAGAGCGAATAGCGACGCTCGCGGCCTTCGCGAAACGGCGCCATCACCTCGTACGGAACGAGCGTCAGCTCGGCATTGGGGGCCAGCAGCTCGACCTCCAGGCGATCACCGGCGAGCGCCTGGAGGGCGAGGATCGTCTCGACGGCGGCCGGGCCGCCGCCGGCGACGATCACATGTCTGCGTTGCGGCTCCATCGCACCTCAGGTCAGGCGCCCGCCTTCGGGGGCTCGGGGGAGCTCCCGTACCAATCGCGCCAGATCAGCTTGTAGAGCGGGATCTTGCGCGGGATGTCACGGATACCGGGGAGCACGGGGACCAGGATGAAGGCCAGACTGAGCACGCCCATCACCGCCATCACGGCGATGTCCGCGTTGTCCGCCCACGAGGTCGTGAACGGCTTGATCTGATACCAGAACGTATACAGCCACAGCCACGTCTGGCCGGGGAAGCTCCCGGTCTCGTTCATCATGCCCCACTGCTCGCCGAGCAGATGCTGGGCCTGGGCGCGGTCCGAGAGGACTCCGCCGTCGGCCATGAACAGCAGCGGCTTGGTGTAATCGGTCTGGTAGAACTGCTTGTTGTTGACGAGCGCCCCGTCGAGGCCGCCGCCCTGCGCGTAGCGGAGCAGCGCGTTCATCATCACCGGCACGGGACCGTAGTTGCCGGGCTTGATCGCCAGCGCCGAGCCACCGGCGGTCGGGGTGGCATTGGCCAGCGCCTTGGTGTAAGCGTCGGTCCACGCCGTCTGGAGCTTGGCCGGCGCCGCCTCGTACACGCTCACCGCCGCCTGCGTCAACGGCTCGCCGTTGATCTGGCGCAGGGGCGTGATCACGTAGTCCTGGGCCGTGTCGATCGGGTGGTCGACGCCGAACCACTTCTGCGGGCGAATGAACGAGATGTGCTGGCCGTCCGAGTTGTGGTTGTACGGAGGTCCGTACGTGGCAATGCCGCTGGACCCGTCGAGCTCGCTCACCGCGGTGGTGACGAAATCGACCGGCGTCGCACGCGACCACTGCTGGACCGTGCTCGGCTTGTCGTCGGGCGAGGAGAACAGGATCGTCAGCACGAGCACGATCCCGATCACGACGCCGATCGCGATCGTCGCCTCCTTGATCAGGTCGTAGGACCGATAGGGGCCCTTCCAGTCACGGGCGTAGTCGTTCTCGCGCTTGCGGGCGAGCTTGCGGCTCTCGCGGCTCATGACTGGGCTCCCTCGGTCGATGAGGTCTTGATCTCGGCCGGCGGGATCTCGGCGGCTTCCCTGGCCGTGGCCTGGCCGGTCGTGGCCGGAGCGGTGGACTTGTCGGTCGGGAGCTCGAACGGCGGCACCACTCCGTGCTTACGCACGAGCAGCACGTGCACCCCCACCAGTGCGACCACGGCCATCGGCAGGAGGTAGATGTGCCAGCTGTACATCTGGCCGAAGTTGGTCAGGTTGAAGAACGAGCCGAGCCCGACCGCGTTCATCGCGTCCTTGGCCTGGGTCGAGATCCACTGGGCATCGAAGTTCTGCTGCGAGACGTACCCGGTGAGGGCGCAGGGGACGGCGACCAGGAACGTGATCGCGCCCGTGACCCAGATCCGCGTTCGGCCTCCGCGCCATGACGCCATCCAGAACTTGCCCCACAGATGGACGACCATCACGAAGAAGAAGATCTCGACCGACCACATGTGGATGCTGTTGAAGAAGCGGCCGATCCCGGTGAAGTGCCACCAGCCCGGTCCCTTCAGGGCCAGGATCGTGCCGGAGCCGATGATCACGACGAGCGCGGCGATCGAGAGCACGCCGAACACGTAGATCCAGGACGACACGTAGGTCGGCACGCCATCCGGCAGCAGCTTGTCAGGCGGCAGCGCGCCGACGGCCTTCTCACGAACCTTGACGGTCCAGTTGGAGCCCTTGACCGCGCTCACGATGATGTGCCCCCCTCAGCGCCGCCGTGGCGCGGGAACGGAATCGCGATCGCCAGCGCGAACACGACCAGCATGAGGATGATCACGATCAGGTTCGAGACCGACATCGTGAAGAAATGCCAGTGCACCGTGTGCGCTGGGTGATTCAGGTTGAAGATCGCTGCCATGTGCCGGAGCCTCCACCATCGGGGTTCTGCTCGATCATGGGAAACTAGGCGCGGGGCGGTTCAGCGCCATCCGTATTCCTCCGCGGGGCGAGCCGGGAAGATGCCGCACTCCTCCTAAGAGGATTCTCAGGCGGTCTGACGGACCGCAGAAGAGACCGGCAGGGACACCTTCACGGTGGTGCCCTGATCGGAGCTCGAGATGTCGAGCTTGCCGTTGGCCAGCGCGACCCGCTCACGCATTCCGGTGAGCCCGAATCCCTCCGAGGGGACGTCCTCGTCGAAGCCATGACCGTCGTCGGCCACGGTCAGGGTGACGTGGCCGCGGTGCTGGACGACGCCGACGTCGACGCGCTCGGCGCGGGCGTGCCGGGCGGCGTTGGTGAGCGACTCCTGGACGATCCGGTAGACGGCGGTCTCGAGCTCGGGATCGAGCCGGCCCGTGGTGCGTCCGCGCTCGCGGTCGAGATCGAAGCGGGTCTCGATCTGGAGCCCGTGCACGAGCCGCATCCGCTCGACCAACGCCTCCAGGGCCGATCCCAGTCCGAGCTCGTCCAGCGAGGCCGGCCGCAGCTCGGTGATCAGCGCCCGCAGGCCCACGATCTCGTCGCCGATCTGTTTGACGGCGGTGTCGATCGCCTGGCGAAAGACATCGGGGTCCTCGGTGCGGCGGGCCGATGACAACAGCACCCGCAGCCCCCCGAGCGCCTGCAGGGTGTCGTCGTGCAGCTCACGTGCCCATCGTCGCCGCTCGTCCTCGGCGGCCTGCAGGCTCCGGCGCAGTCGCTCGCGCTCGACCGACTGGGCGGTCGCCACGGCGGTCGCCGCGCTGGCGGCGGCGCCCTCGAGGAGGGCTACGTCCTGAGCCGTGAAGTCGGGACCGTCGAAGCGGTCGAAGGCCTCGAGCACGCCGAGGCTGCCGCCACGGAAGCGCAGCGGCACGAACAGCCCGGCGACGGCCTTGACACCCAGATCGCCCAGGGCGAAGCGCAGCGAGCTGCCGAGATCCGTGATCCGCTCCGGCCGCCCACTCGCGACCACACGGCCGGCGACGGAGTCACCCACGGCAACGCGAGAGCCTAGAGCCTCGGGCGGGAGCTCCCCGGCCGTCGCGGCAATGACGAAATGGTCGCCGTCGAGAAGCAGGATCGCGAGGCCACGCGCCTCCACGAGTGCCCGTGAGCGCTTGGCGATCAGCTCCAGCACCCGGTCGAGCTCGGTCTCCCCGCCGATCGCGCGGGCGATTTCGGTGGTCGCCTGCAGGGCTTCGACCGAGCGCGCGAGCTCCTCGCGGCGCTGCTCGCCGCGCCGGTGCAGCCAGGCGTTCTCGATCGCGATCGCCGCCCACGCCGCGAGCACGACGGCCGACTCCTCGTCGGCCTCGTCGAACTCGCCGCCGTCCTTCTCGGTCAGGTACAGGATCCCCCACACCTCGTTGCGGACCAGGATCGGCACGCCGAGGAAGGTGATCATCGGCGGGTGGCCCTGCGGGAAGCCGTAGGAGCGGGGGTGGCTGCCGACGTTCGTGAGCCGCAACGGCGCCGGGTTGGAGATCAGCAGCCCGAGCACGCCCCGGCCGCGCGGCAGGTCGCCGATCGCCGCCCTGCCCTGGTCGTCGATCCCAACCGTGATGAAGTCGGCGAGCCGCTGCCGCGACTCGTCGAGCACGCCCAGCGCCGCGTACCGGGCGCCGGTCACATGGCGCGCGGCCTGCAGCAGACGATCGAATACCGCCTCGAGCTCCCGTTCCGCGACCACAGCGCGGGCAGCTTCGATGAGCGACCGCAGCCGGTTTTCGTCGAGTTTTGGTGCCGTCATGCTGCTGTGAACCCAGCGTGGTTCCCCTTCCAACGATCATATCGTCATCACGACGGATTTCCTGGAGTGGATGAGAACGTGCTTAGAAGTTGCCAAACATTCATCTCCCACACAGGCTACGACCGATACAAAGGACACGCCGGCCCGTCACCGCGTTCCCATGCGCTCGCATCACGCCATGAGCTCACCGACACCCGACACACCCGTCCACCCCTCGGTCCTGCTGGTCGAGGACGAGGAGTCGATCGCCGCGCCGTTCGCCCAAGCGCTCGTGCGCGGCGGTTTCCGGGCCACGGTCGCCCACACGGGCGCCGAGGCGGTGAGCATGGCCCATGACCTCGACCCGGATATCGTGCTGCTCGATCTGTCGCTGCCCGACATCGACGGCCGCGACGTGTGCCGGAGGCTGCGCCGGGACTCCGACGTGCCGATCATCATGGTCACGGCGAGCGGCACCGTGACCGATCGGGTGGTCGGACTCGAGCTCGGGGCCGACGACTACGTCGTCAAGCCGTTCGCGATCGGAGAGGTGATCTCCCGGATCCGAGCCGTGCTGCGACGGGCCCGGCCGGCGGCCAGCGAGTCGCGGGAGCTCGTCGTCAGGGACCTGCGGCTCGATTTCGCCGCTCGCCGGGCCTGGATCGCCGACCGCGAGCTTGAGCTGACGCGCAAGGAGTTCGACCTCCTCGCCCGGCTGGCCCACGACGCGGGCTGCGTGGTCACCCGCGAGGAGCTGATGACCGACGTCTGGGACATGAACTGGTTCGGCTCGACCAAGACGCTCGACGTGCACATCGCGTGGCTGCGACGCAAGCTCGGCGACGATCCGGCGGCGCCGGCTTACATCCAGACGGTGCGGGGCGTCGGCTTCCGGTTCGCGGCACCCGGGGAGCCGCTGTAAGCCTCAGGACCCGCCTGCTCGCCGCACTGGCCTACGTCCTGCTGCTGGCGATCATCGCCCTCGGCGTGCCGCTCGCCGTCAGCCTGAGCGCGCGCGTGCGGGCGGAGGTGCATTCCCAGGCGCGTGGTCAGGCCGATCTCGTGGCTGCCACCGCCGAGGATCTGCTCGCCGCGGCCTATCGCCGGCAGCTGCAGACGGTCGTGGCCACGGCGGCACGGTCGGTGCGCGGCCGCATCCTCGTCGTCGACGGCGCCGGGCGGGTGCTCGTGGACAGCGCCGGGCCCGCCCAGGTGGGCTCGAGCTACGAGGGCCGGCCGGAGATCGAGAGCGCACTGGCGGGCCACCCCGTCCAGGTGCAGCGGGCGAGCCGCACGCTCGGCCGGGACATCCTGGCCACGGCGGTGCCGATCGTCCACAACGGGCGGCCGGCCGGCGCCGTGCGGATCACCCAGAGCGTCTCCGCGGTGAATGACGCCGTACGGCGAGCGCTGCTCGGGCTGGCCGGCGTCGGCGCCGTTGTGCTCGCGCTCGGACTCGCGGCCGGTGCGCTGATCGCGGCCCAGGTGGCCCGGCCGATGCGCCGTCTGGAGCGCGTGGCGCGCCGCGTCGCCGACGGCGATCTCGAGGCGCGCGCCGAGGTCGAGGGGAGCAGCGAGCAGCGCTCGCTGGCCGCCTCGTTCAACGACATGACGGCCCGGATCGCGCGGCTCATCCACGCTCAGAGCGACTTCGTCGCCGACGCGTCGCATCAGCTCCGGACACCGCTGACCGGACTCCGGCTCCGGCTCGAGGAGGCGAAGGCCTCGGTCGACCCGCCATCGGCCGGCGACGCCGTCGCAGCGCCCGACCCCGCGGCCGCGGCGACGGAGATCGATGCCGGGATCCGTGAGGTCGACCGGCTTGCCCATACCGTCGAGGAGCTGCTGTTGCTCAGCCGCGCGGGCGAGCGGCAGCTGGCCGGCGAGGCCGTGGACCTCGACCGGGTCGCCGATTCGGCCGTGGACCGGTGGCAGGCCACGGCCCAGAGCAGGGGCATCGCGCTGACCCACGCGGCCAACGGCGCCGCGGCGACGGCGTGGTGCGCGCGCCCCGATCTCGAGCGTGCACTGGACACGCTGATCGAGAACGGAGTCCAGTACGCCCCGGCCGATACGGCGGTGACGATCGCGACCCGGCCGGGGGTGATCGAGGTTCGCGACCGCGGCCCGGGCGTCGCGCCCGAGGAGCGCGAGCTCGTGTTCGAGCGGTTCCACCGGGGGCGAGCCGGCCGCAGTGGCCCGTCCGGAAGCGGGCTCGGGCTCGCGATCGCCCGCGAGCTGGCCCGGGAATGGAACGGCGAGGTGACACTCGAGGAGCGCACCGGCGGCGGCACCGTCGCCAGGATGTCGCTGCCTCTCGGACCCGAACGGACGAGCCCGGCGCAATGAGGCGCTTTGCCGGCGCTTAACGGAGCAAGAGCTACCGTCGCCGCCATGACGCGCCGCCGGATCCTCTGGGCATGCCTGGCCGTGCTCGGCGTTGTCATCACCGCCGCGATCACCTGGAGCACGAGCCGGCTGGCCGGACAGCGGATCGGACTCGCGTCCGAGCCGCTCTCCGTGGTGAGCAGCCTGGCTCCGCCGCTGCCCGCCCCCGGACCGCATCCCACAGCAGTCGTGGGGCACGCCCCGGCTCGCTCCGCGCACCGCCACACGCCCTCGCCCCAGGCCGGGGCGAGCGCCACCGGGGCCGGCGCCGCGGCCCCGTCGTCGGTGACGCCCGTGACCGGCGCGGGCGGTGGCTCGGGCGCGGGTGGCTCCAGCACGGGCGGGGGCGGTGCCGGCGCCGGCGCACCGGTCGCCACCGTCCCCCCCGTCGTCGTCACCGCGACCACGGCCGCGCCGAGCACCGTGGGTGCCGGCTCCCGGCGATCGAGCGGCTCCTCTGGCTCGGGCTCCGGCGAGGACAACAGCGGCTCGA
>DATMGZ010000040.1:0-27301 GCA_035555155.1 Solirubrobacteraceae bacterium
GCTCGTGCAGTGGCTGCGCGACAACCTCAAGATGATCCGGACCGCTCCCGAGGTGGAGGACCTTGCCAAGTCGGTGGACGACAACGGTGGCTGCTACATCGTGCCGGCGTTCTCGGGCCTGTTCGCCCCGTACTGGAAGTCGGACGCCCGGGGCGTGTTCGCCGGGCTCACCCGCTATGTCAACGCGGGGCACATCGCGCGCGCCACGCTCGAGGCGACGGCGTTCCAGAGCCGGGAGGTCGCTGACGCGATGAACGCCGACTCGGGCGTCGACCTCGAGTCGCTGAAGGTCGACGGCGGCATGGTCGGGAATGAGACGCTGATGCAGTTCCAGGCGGACATCCTCGGCGTGCCGGTGATCAGGCCGAAGGTCGCCGAGACCACCGCGCTCGGCGCTGCGTATGCGGCCGGGCTCGCGACGGGCTTCTGGAGCACGGAAGAGGAGCTCCGCGAGAACTGGGTCGAGGACAAGCGCTGGGAGCCGAAGATGGATGCCGCCGCGCGTGACACCGCTTACCACTTCTGGAAGAAGGCGGTCGAGCGGACCTTCGACTGGGCCGAATAGGTGCCAGGAGCCGAGGGGCGTCGGCGCGACCCGGCGCCCCTCGCTCTGGCACGACACGCGGGAGTAAGCTGACCTCGTGGAGATGCTCAGCGCGGACGCACTGGTGATCGGCGGTGGAGCGACCGGGGCGGGGGTGGCGTGGGATGCGGCGCTCCGCGGGCTCGATGTCGTGCTGGTCGAGCGCGGCGATCTCGCCACTGGCACGAGCGGGCGCTTCCACGGCCTCCTGCACTCGGGCGGGCGCTACGCGGTCAAGGATCCCGCCGCGGCCGACGAATGCGTGCGCGAGAACGGCGTGGTTCGCGACGTCGCCGCCGACTGCGTCGAGGACACCGGTGGGCTGTTCGTCACGACACCGTTCGACGATCCTGCCTACGCAGATCGGTTCGCCGCGGGATGTCGCACGACCGGCGTGCCATGTGAGGAGATCGAGCCGGCCCAGGCGCTCAGGGAGGAGCCCCGGCTGAATCCAGGCATCTCGCGCGCCTTCCGGGTTCCGGACGCCAGCATCGACGTGTGGAAACTGGTCTGGGCGCTGGCCCGGGGAGCTCAGGACCGTGGCGCGCGGGTCCTGCCGTACCACGAGGTCGTGGCCGTCCACCGCAGCGGCGACCAGGTCCATGGCGCGCGCGTCCGAAACGCGCGCACGGGGACGGAGATGGACGTCGAGGCTGCGGTGACGATCAGCGCGTCGGGAGCCTGGGCGGGCCGGATCGCCGCGATGGCCGGGATCGACGGCGTCCACGTGATGCCGGGCCGGGGGATCATGATCGCGATGAACCATCGGCTGGTGAACACGGTGGTCAATCGCTGCCAGATGCCGACCGACGGCGACATCATCGTTCCGATCCATACGGTCAGCGTGATCGGGACGACCGACGTCCCGACCGATGATCCAGATGATCACACCGTCCGGCCGGAGGAGGTCGACGCGATGCTCGAGGAAGGCGAGCGGCTCGTGCCGGGGTTCAAGCGGGCGCGTGCGCTGCGGGTATGGACAGGGGTGCGCCCGCTGTTCGAGGATCGCAAGGAGAACGGCGGCGCCACCGACACGCGCGAGGTCACGCGCGCGCATGCCCTGCTCGATCACCGCGAGCGCGACGGCGTGGCTGGGTTCTTGACGATCACCGGCGGCAAGCTCACGACCTTCAGGCTGATGGCGCAGGACACGGTGGACGCGGCCTGCCGCCAGCTTGGCCCTGCACGGCCGTGCACGACATCGACGGAGCGGTTGCCCGGCTCCGAGGACGGCGAGCAGTACCGCATCGGCGAGCGCCTCGGCCGGCGAGAGCAGCGGTTGTCTGACGACCAGCTGATCTGCGAGTGCGAAATGATCACTCGACGGCGAGTCGAGGATGCGATCCGGCGGCGCGGCACGAGCGACCTCGACGACCTCCGACGCCTGCTCCGGCTCGGGATGGGTCCTTGCCAGGGCGGTTTCTGCATTTACCGCGCGGCCGGGATCCTGCACGGCCTCGACGGCATCGGCACGCCGGATGCCAACGCCGGACTGCTCGACTACGTGCGCGAGCGGTGGAAGGGCGTCTGGCCGGTCCTGTACGGGGATCAGCTGCGCCAGGCGAGACTCGATGAATGGATCTTCCAAGGCGTGCTCGACATCGAGCACCTGCAATGAGTGCGTCCCTCCGCTACGACGCCGTCGTCGTCGGTGCCGGCGTCGCGGGTCTCACCGCCGCGACCCGCCTCGCCGAGAGCGGGGCACGCGTGTGCGTGCTCGCCAAGGGGGTCGGGTCCACGCACCTGGCGCCCGGCACGGTCGACGTGCTCGGCTACACCCCGGACCGCGTGGAGCATCCCGCAGCCGCCCTTCCCAAATTCATCGCGGCCCACTCGGATCACCCCTACGCATTGATCGGCACTGATGCGATCGCCCCGGCCCTGCAGTGGTTCGCCGCCCGCATCGAGCGGGGCCCGCGGCCCGGCTACCGCTATACCGGTGATCTGGACCGCAACCACCTGCTGCCGACAGCGGTGGGCGCGATCCGCCCGTCTGCGCTCGTACCCGAGACGATGGCTGCCGGCGATGCGAGGTCGACCGCGCCGGTGTGCGTGGTCGGCCTGCGCGTGCTGCGCGACTTTCACGCGACGCTCTGCGCGGGCAACATCCGGCGCGCCGGCATCGACGCCCGCGCCGTCGAGGTCGAGATCGACGTGGGACGGGTGGAAGCCAACGCAGTCGGCCTGGCGCGGCGCTTCGACGATGAATCGTTCCGCGCCGCATTCGTGGCTCGGCTTGCCCTGCTGCTGAGGCCGGGAGAGCGCGTTGCGTTGCCCGCCATCCTCGGGCTACGCGATCCGCACGGCGCCTGGTCTGACGTGCAGCGCCGGCTTGGGCGAGACGTGTTCGAGATCCCCACACTGCCACCATCGGCTCCCGGGATGCGGGTGTACAACGCCCTGCTCGCGGCGCTCCGGGCCGCCGGCGGCCGACTCGTGCTCGGCGCCGAGGTCACCGACGTCGAGCGGGAGGGCGATCGCGTCACCGCCGTGCGAGCCGCCACCAGCGGTCACGACACGATCTATCGGGCAGGCTGGATCGTCCTGGCCACAGGGGGCTTTGGCTCCGGCGCGATCGAGCTTGGATCGGATTGGGCCGCGAGCGAGATGATCCTCGGCCTGCCCCTCCAGGGGATGCCGATGCCGGGCGAGGCGCGCTTCGCCGCGGATTACTTCGCTCACCAGCCGATGGCCGCGGTGGGCGTCGCCGTGGATTCATCGCTGCGCGCGCGGGAGACCGACAATGTGTACGTCGCGGGTGCCGCGCTCCCGGGCGCTGTGCCATGGCGTGAGGGCTCCGGGGAGGGCATCGCGCTCGCGACCGGCCATTTCGCCGCGCAGGCGGTGCTGGAACGAGAGGGGGCGACTGCCACCGCATGATTGACGACCTGTTCCACGAAGCGCTGCGCAGCTCACTTGACCACTGCGTCAAATGCACGATCTGCGAAACCGCGTGCCCGGTCTCGAACGTGACGCCACTGTTCCCCGGGCCGAAGTACGCCGGGCCGCAGGCCGAGCGCTACAGGGCGCTCGGACAGTCGCAGGACGAATCGTCGGTGGATTACTGCTCAGGCTGCGGACTCTGCACGATGGCGTGTCCGCAGGGCGTGAAGATCGCGGAGCTGAACGCCCATGCCCGCCACACGGTCAAGCAGCGCACGGGAATCTCGCTGCGCGACCGCCTGATCGCGCGGCCCACCGTGGTCGGCCGGCTGGGCACGCCGGTGGCGCCGATTGCGAACGCGATGCTGCAGGCCCGACCCGCGCGTGTGCTGGCCGAGCGCGTGCTCGGCATCCACCGGGACGCGCCGTTGCCGCGTTTTGCCGGGCGAAGGTTCCGGACGTGGGCGCGCCATCGCCAGGCTCCCGGCACCGGAACGAAGATCGTGTACTTCCACGGCTGCGGGACCGAGTACTACGAACCTGACGTCGGCGAGAAGGTCGTCGCGGTGCTCGAGCACAATGGCTTCCGCGTCGAGATCCCGGAGCAGGACTGCTGCGGACTGCCGCTGCAGTCAAACGGGTTGTTCGAGGACGCGAGGAAGTACGTGCTGCGGCTGGCTCGTTCGCTCGCGCCCCACGCGCGCGATGGAACCCTGATCGTCGGCAACGCGACGAGCTGCACGCTGATGGTCAAACGCGAGGGGCGAGAGATCCTCGGTCTGGAGCACGATCCCGACCTGGCACTGGTCAGCCGCCAGATGTACGACGTCTGCGAGTTGCTGCTCGAGCTGCATGGCCGCGGGGAGCTGCGGCTTGATTTCCAGCCCGTCGAGGAGGTCGTGGCCTACCACGCTCCGTGCCAGCAGCAGGGGCATTGGATCGGCAAACCTGCGCTCGAGCTGCTGGCGCTCGTTCCCGGGCTCGATGTTCGCGAGCTCGACGCGCGCTGCTGCGGCATCGGCGGTACCTACGGACTCAAGCGCGAGAAGTACCAGATCGCGATGGACGCCGGCGCCGACCTGTTCGACCAAGTCGAGGCGTCGGGCGCCCGGGTCGTCGCGTGTGACAGCGAGACGTGCCGCTGGCAGATCGAGCACGCAACGCGTCGCCCGTCGGTGCACCCGATCGAGTTTCTGCACCAGGCCTACCGGCTGTAGGTGCCGCGGGGGAGGCCCACTAGCCGTGGTCGGCATCGTCGTCGTCTCCCACTCGCGTTCGCTCGCGGAGGGGGTCGTCGAGCTTGCGCGACAGATGGGCGGGGACGAGTTGCCGCTCGAGGCGGCGGGCGGCCTCGAGGATGGCTCGATCGGTACGGACGCCGAGCGCGTGCGCGCGGCGATCGAGCGAGCGATGACAGACGACGGTGTGCTCGTACTGATGGATCTCGGCAGCGCCGTAATGAGCGCGGAGATGGCCGTGGAGTTCCTGCAATCGGGCGGCGAGGTGGCCTTGAGCGAGGCACCGTTCGTCGAGGGAGCGGTCGCAGCCGCGGTTGCTGCCCGGGGTGGCGCATCGCTCGCGGAGGTTCGGGCTGAGGCGAGGCAGGCAATCGCCATGAAGGAGGCCCAGCTCGGTGTCGATGGCCCGCCGGGGGCTCGTGACTCGGCGGCGGGGCGCGAGGACGGTGTCGCGGCGCCCACCGGGCACGAGCTGCGGATTCCCGTTCTCAACGAGATCGGCCTCCACGCACGCCCGGCGGCCCTTGTGGCCGAACTCGCGGGCCGCTTCGATGTCGACCTGCGGTTGGCCAAAGTGGGCGGCGGCGGTCCCGTGAGCGCGCGCAGCCTCACGGGCCTGATGACGCTGGTCGCCCGGAAGGGCGATGAGCTGTTGGCCACGGCGTCGGGCCCGCAGGCGGCAGAGACGCTGGTCGCGCTCGAGGAACTTGCGCGCGCGGGCTTCGGTGAAGGGGTCGCCGCGGACACGGACAGCACCGGGGCCGCGGCGCCGGCGGCGACAGCAGCGCCCACTTCGGCGGCTCCGGCAACTCGCGCGCCTGCACCGGAGCCGGGCACCCTCCTGCGCGGCATCGCGGCGTCTGCGGGGATCGCCCTCGGTCCGGCGCGATACCTCGCCGAGCAGCTCGACGCGCCGCCCGAACGAGCGTCGGAGGGGGCCGACGCGGAGTGGAGTCGGCTGGAGTCCGCGCGCGAAGCCGCCAGGTCCGCGATCGAGCACGACCGCGACGAGATGGCGCGCCGGACCACCGGCGAGGACGCGGCGATCTTTCGAGCCCACCTGGCGCTGCTCGACGACGATGCGCTCGTCGGGGCCGCGCGGGCGAGGATCGACGGCGGCACGTCGGCGGAGGCAGCCTGGTACGCCGCAAGTGAGGCGACCGCTGCCGCCTGGCGGGCGCTCGATGACGAACTGCTGCGAGAGCGGGCCGCCGATGTCGAGGACGTGGGGCGCCGGGTGCTCGCGGTCCTCCTGGGCTCCGAGCGGCACGGTGGGATCGACAAGGCGGGCGTGCTCGTCGTCTCCGAGCTGACGCCCACGGACGCCGCCGCACTCGACCCGGAGCTCACCCGCGGGATTGCTGCGGCGCACGGAACCGCGACCGCGCACGCCGCGATCCTCGCCCGCGCGCTCGGCATCCCGGCTGTCGTCGGGCTCGGTCCTTCGGTGCTCGCCGTCGGCGAAGGCACGTCGCTGCTGCTCGACGGCAGCGAGGGTACGGTCCTCGTCAGCCCTGACGAGGCGGCGGCGAAGTACGCTCTCCACGAGCGCGAGCTCGTGGTGGAGCGTCGCCGCAGGGCGCGAGGCCATGCCCATGAGCCCGCGGTTACGAAGGATGGAACGACGATCGAGGTCGCTGCCAATCTCGGCGGGGGGGGCGAAGCCGCGGAAGCCGTGGAGCTCGGGGCGGACGGCGTCGGGCTGCTGCGGACGGAGTTCCTCTTTCTCGATCGGCATGAGATCCCGAGCGAGGAGGAACAGGTGCAGACGCTCACGCAGATCGCGGATGCGCTCGGCGGCCGTCCGCTGATCGTGCGGACGCTGGACGTCGGTGCCGACAAGCCGCTTGCCGCTCTGCCGATGGCTCCCGAGCAGAACCCCTTCCTCGGCATGCGCGGCATCCGGCTGTCCCTGCAACATCCCGAACTGCTCGCGATGCAGCTGCGAGCGATCCTGCGCGTTGCCGCGGACCACCCGCTCAAGGTGATGTTTCCGATGGTCGCGACGGCGGCCGAGCTCCACGCAGCCCGGGCCGCCCTCGCGCGCGCGCGCACGGCGACCGGTGTACAGGTCGCGCTGGAGGTCGGGATCATGGTCGAGGTACCAGCGGCGGCGTTGCAGGCGGATCTGCTCGCCCGTTCGGCGGACTTCTTCTCAATCGGCACGAACGACCTCACTCAGTACACGATGGCTGCCGAGCGCGGGAACGAGCACGTGGGGGACTTGCTCGCCGGGCCGCAGCCGGCGGTTCTGCGCCTGGTCGCGGAGACGGTTGCCGGAGCCGCTGCGCACGGGCGCTGGGTCGGGGTCTGCGGTGAGCTTGCCGGTGACCCTGCCGCCGCGGTTCTGCTCGTGGGGCTCGGAGTTCGCGAGCTGAGCATGGCGCCGCCGCTGATCGCCGAGGTCAAGCAGGCGCTCCGGTCGGTGGCGCTCGCGGACGCGGTCGCCGCTGCCGGGCGCGCCGTGGACGCAACCGACGCGGCGCACGCACGCCGCTTTGCGGCCGATCTTCTCTCGTAACCCCGCTGGTACGATCGTCCACCTTGTGGAAGCTGGCGCGCTGAGATCACCGATGAGAGGCAGCTCGCGAGCCAGCGCATTGATCCTGGTTGGGACCAGCGTTCGGATCGTCGCCACACCGGTGGTCATGGGTCTCGTCCTCAGCCACTCCTGGACGGCTGCCGCCGTGGTCTTCCTCGTCGCCGCCAGCACCGATTGGTTCGATGGGCGGCTTGCCCGGCGCTGGAACGTGAGCTCGCGCCTCGGATCGTTCCTGGACACGACCGCCGACAAGCTGCTGGTCACCGGCGCGCTCGTCGCGCTCGTCGCGGTCACGCGAGCGTCGCCGTGGGTGTCCATGGTGATCATCGGCCGCGAGCTGAGCCTGCTCGGCCTGCGCGCCGCGGTGGCCACGCAGGGCCTTCACCTCGAGCCGTCGATGCTCGGCAAGTCGAAGGCGACGGTGCAGTTCGCCGCCATCGCACTGGTGATGCTTCGGCCGGATGTCACCGTCATGGGTGCGTTCCTCGACCAGTGGGTGCTGGCTCTCGCCGCCGTCGTGACCGTGTGGTCGGGGATCGATTACTTCGTGCGATTCTCCTCCGCGCTCCGCGGCAGCGCGTGAGCGCCGCCGCGCTCCGCGGCAGCGCGTGAGCGCCGTCCGCGGCTGCTCACGGCGGCTCTCGCAGATCAGCTCCTCACGGCGAGCGTCGTGAGCAGAGCCATGCCGTAGGCGACGGTCACCGTCCCGAGCACCCACAGCCCCCTGTCGAGGCGTCGCTCCGCCCGGGGGCTCAGGTCGAGATCGTGGAGAACTCCTCGGATGCCGAGCATCGCATGGATCGTGACGGCGAACAGGAAGGCTGACTCGAGCACGAAGATGACCGGGTTGGCGATGTAGCTCAGCACCTCGCCGTAGGTCCGCAGCCCGCCTTTCTGGTGGACGACGAAGTGCTGCGCGACGATGTGCAGGGTGGCCAGCACGACCAGCGCGAGGCCGGTGCCGGAGCTCCAGCGCCATGCCCGGGCTGAGCGTCCGCGCCGGTCGACCCGCGCGGGAGAGTCCGTGGGCGGCTTGCCCTTCCGCAGGTCAACGACGCTCATCACAGCGCTCCCAGGACGTGGAGGGCGGCGAAGATCGCCCCAGCCGTCGCGATCGCGAATCCGGCCCAGAACAGCGCCCGCTCGCGGTTGACGGCGATGCCGCTACCGATCAGCGCGACACGGATGCCGTTGAGCCCGTGGAAGAGGACGGCGGCGATCAGCACCGCCTCGAGCGCGAGGAAGCTCTTGGCGGTCACGAGGCTGAGGAAGCTGCTCCACGTGGAGCGCCCGATCAGGAGCATCGAGAGCACGCCGAGGTGGAGATAGAGGTACACGACGATCAGGAGTCCGGTGACGCGATGCAGCGCCAGGGCGCGTCCGCCACGGCCCCGGCCCCGTGGCTCAAACCAGCCGCTCTCGGCGGGCCCGGGGCCCTTGTGATGAACCGGCCCGGGGACGCCCCGCTCAGCCGTGCCCGGGAGCCCGTTGGTCGGGGCATCGCTCACTGGTCATCCTTGCGGTCGTCATGGCCGAAGATCAGCTCGCGCCGCAGCGCCATGATCCGCTCAGCGGGGATTGCGTCGGTCGGGCAGGCTCGTGTGCACTCGAGACCCACGTGGCAACGCCACACGCCCTCGGGCCGACTCGCCCACTCGAGCACGTCCTCGCGCTTGACTCCGCGCGGCTCTTCGAGCAGCCGCTCGGCGGCGCCGAGGGCAGCGGGACCGACGTACTCGTACGAGGTCGAGGCGACCGGGCACGCCGACACGCACAGCCCGCACTCGATGCAGTCCTCCAGCCGCATGAAGTCGGCGCCGGGTGGCGCAGCCCGATGCTGGTGGTGGAGCGGATGGTGGTGCAGCGTGACCTCGGCGTGGTGAGGGTCGGCGTCAACCTCACCGTCGTGCGGGCCCGTGGGCGCCTCGCTCGCGCGGATGATCGGGTGCTCGTGGGGAAAGCGCGCGAAGAAGCCGTTCATGTCCACTACCAAGTCGGCGAGGATCGGCAGGTTCGCGAGCGGCTCGACCGTGATCTCCGCACCGTGATCGTGGACCGAGCACACACACGCGAGCTCCTCACGACCGTCGACCTGGACGCCACACGTGCCGCAGGAGGCGTGCAGGCACGAATGCCGCAGCGTCAGCGACTGATCGCGGTGCAACTTGATCCAGAGCAATGCATCGAGCACGGTCGTGTGGGGGCCGACCGGAACGTCGAACTCGTCGAAGCGCTCAGCGCCGCCGCCTCGCTCGTAGCGGTACACGCGCAGGCGGCGGACGTCGGTCTGTTCCAGGGGGACTTGGGTTGTCCCGATCGGGGCCTCTGGCTCTGCGCTCATCACTCTCGCCTCATTGAGCGGTGGCCGAGTAATAGGCGGTGTGGGGGAGCAGCACCGTGTCGCGGGTGCGGCATGGTTCGTCGATGCCGAGCTTGCGGCAGACCACATCGGCGCACAGCTCGGCCATCCCTCGCAGCGTGGTGGACTTCCCGCCGGTGATCGTGACGAACCCCTCGACGCCGTCTCGATCCCGGTGATCGAAGGTCTGGAAGGTGCGAGACAACTCGCGTCCAGTGGCCGCGCCACCGGGGCCGACCAGTGGTCGCGCCGCCGACCACGCCGCGCGCCGCTCGGCGCAGCGAAGCGCCGGAATCAACTTCGAGCCCTCGGCGTACATGCGCTCGACGTGATCCTCGGGCACCGAGAGCTCATCCGGATCCTCGACGACCCACGAACTGGTGCCCACGATCGAGAGGCCGCGCTGCGGGACCACGATGTCGCCGTCGCCCGACTTGTGCATGCGGTTGATCACCATGTTGCAGAACCGCCCCCGTAACGCGAGCAGAACGCCGGGCGACGGCCGAATCGGGACGCCTGCGCCGGCCATGGCCGCGACCGTTCCCGACCACGGCCCCGCTGCGTTGACGACGAGATCGGCCTCGATCTCACCCGTCTTGCCGGTGACGTGGTCGCGGACGGCGGCACCTGAGACCAGCCCGTCGTGCAGGAGCAACCCGATCACCTCCATGTACGGCCGGATATCAGCCCCGTTGTGGCGCGCCGTGGCGAAGAATCGCAGGATCAGCCGCATCGGGTCGACCGTCGC
Source organism: Solirubrobacteraceae bacterium (assembly GCA_035555155.1). GTDB lineage: Bacteria > Actinomycetota > Thermoleophilia > Solirubrobacterales > Solirubrobacteraceae > Palsa-465. The sequence continues at coordinate 10,354 of DATMGZ010000040.1, forward strand.
GTCCGGAACGCGCACCGCGGCCTTCAGCTCGGGGTTCAGGTTCGGCTCGAGGCGCAGCGCCTCCTCGGGCGTGAGCCGCTGCGCGGAGATCCCGGCGGCGGTGCAGGCCTCGACCAGAGGCTCGAGGTACTCGAGATCCTCCTCGCACACGGCCACGAACAGGCCGTCGTTGCACTCGAACGTGCCCGGCGCGATCCGCCGCAGGATCGTGTTCTCCCGAATGCACTCGACTCCAGCCTCTCGATCGCCGACCGCGTAGCGCGCGCCGCTGTGCAGCAGACCATGGTGGCGGCCGGTCGTGCCGGAGGTGAGCTCACCGCGGTCGACGAGCGTGACTCGGAGGCCTCGCAGCGCCAGATCGTGGGCCAGACCTCCTCCGGTGGCGCCTCCGCCCACGATCAGCACGTGGGCGTCATGTCGAGTGGACATTCGTTCGTTCCGTCTCAGTCGATGGGCCGATCGTACGTCGCCGCCGGCACGGGAGCATCGGGGAGCGCCACGGCCTCGCCGCGGAATTAACCCCCCGTGCCGTATGTGGTTCCCCCGGATGCACCATCCCATCCGTGCCGGCACCCCATCATCCGATCTGGGTGATGCGATCGGCGCCGGGCGGCGGGACGCTGCCCACCGCATGGGATTCCTACGCAACCGCGGCGACGACGACGGCGACGGCACCCGGTACCGGATGCACGAGAAGCTGTTCGCGATCGGCGACGACTATTGGATCGAGAACGACGACGGCGAACGCAGGTTCAAGGTCGACGGCAAGGCGCTGCGGGCCCGGGACACGTTCGTCCTCAAGGACTCCTCGGGGGACGACCTGTTCAAGGTCCAGGAGAAGAAGCTGCACATCCACGACACGATGAAGATCGAGCGCGACGGCGATACGGTGGCGACGGTCAAGAAGGCATTGATCACTCCCCTGCGCGACCGCTTCGACATCGAGATCGAGGACGGCGACGATCTCGAGGCGAAGGGGAACATCGTCGACCACGAGTACAAGATCGAGCGCGACGGCGACCACGTGGCCGAGGTCTCCAAGCGCTGGTTCCGGATCAGGGACACGTACGGGATCGAGATCGCCCCGGGGCAGGAGGATGCGCTGATCCTCGCCGTCACCGTGTGCATCGACGAGATGTCGCACGACTGAACGGCCGGCGCCGGCCGCCGCTCACTCCGACTCCGCGAGCCCCACGAAGTAGTCCAGCGCGTCCGGGTTGGCCAGCGACTCCCGGCTGGCGGCCTCGTCGGCCGGGGTGCCCATCAGGATCCGCTTGACGGGAACCTCGAGCGCCTTGCCCGACAGGGTGCGGGGGACGGCGTTGATCTGGCGGATCTCATCCGGCACATGGCGGGGCGAGCAGTCCTGCCGCACCCGACGCTTGATGTGGGCGATCAGCTCATCGGTGAGCTCCTCGTCGTCGCGCAGCACCACGAACAGCGGCATCCAGCCGTCGGTCCCGGGCTTGGGCACATCGACGACGAGCGCATCGACGACCTCGTCGGATGCCAGCACGGCGCGGTAGATCTCGCTCGTGCCCATCCGCACGCCACCGCGGTTGATCGTCGAGTCCGAGCGGCCGTAGATCACCGCCGTGCCGCGCTCGGTGATCATGATCCAGTCGCCGTGACGCCACACGCCGGGATAGAAGTCGAAGTAGCTGGCGCGCAGGCGCGAGCCGTCCTCGTCGCCCCACAGTTCGACCGGCATCGAGGGCATCGGCTCGGTGATCACGAGCTCGCCGACTTCGCCGACGAGCGGCGTGCCGTCGGGATCCCACGCCTCCACCCGAGCCCCCAGCGCGCGGGCTTGGAGCTCGCCGAGATACACCGGCAGCGTCGGCACGCCGCCCACGAACGCGGTGCACACATCGCTGCCGCCGGAGGTCGAGAACAGCCACATGTCCGCGCCGAGCTGGTCGTAGATCCAGCGGAACCCCTCGGGTGAGAGTGGCGAGCCGGTCGAGCCGACCGAGCGCAGCGAAGCCAGTGACCGTCCCTGCTTGGGCTCGATCTGGGCCTTCATGCAACCGGCGATGAACGCGGCGCTGGTGCCGAAGCACGTCGTCCCGGTCTGTTCGGCCAGGTCCCACAGGGCGCCCATGTCGGGGTGGCCCGGGTTGCCGTCGAACAGCACGATCGAGGCGTCGGTGAACAGCACTCCGACGAGGAAGTTCCACATCATCCAGCCGGTGGTGGTGAACCAGAAGACGCGGTCGTGGGGTTGCGCGTCGAGATGGAGGTTCATCGTCTTGAGGTGCTCGAGCAGCATCCCGCCCTGGCCGTGCACGATCGCCTTGGGCAGGCCGGTCGTGCCCGAGCTGTAGAGCACCCACAGCGGATGCTCGAACGGAAGCTGCGCGAAGCCGAGCTCGGTGTCCTGCACGAGGAAGCCGGGCTCCCAGCCGGAGTCGTCGAGATATCCGAGCCGCACGACGCCCTCGAGCGAGGGGATCTCCGCCGCGATCTGGGCCACGATCTCGCCGCGGTCGAAGTCCTTGCCGCCGTAGCGGTAGCCGTCGATCGCCAGCAGCAGCTTCGGCTCGATCTGGGCAAAGCGATCGATCACGCTGCGGGCGCCGAACTCCGGCGCCGCCGAGGACCAGGTCGCGCCGATCGACGCACAGGCCAGGAGCGCCGCGACCGTCTCCGGGATGTTGGGCATGTACGCGACCACGCGATCGCCCTCGCCGACCCCGCGTGCGCGCAGCCCGGCAGCGATGGCCTCCGTCTGGCGTCGCAGCTCGCCCCAGGTCCACGAGGACACCGGTCGCGTCTCGGAGGCGTGGAACAGCGCCTCGACCTCGTCACCCTTGCCCCGGAAGATGTGCTCGGCGTAACTCAGGCGCCCGCCGGGGAACCATTCCGTCCCCGGCATCTCGCGCCGGCCCAGGACGGCCTCCGGGGGTCGATCGAAGCGCACGGAGAAGAACTCGCAGATCGAGGACCAGAAGCTCTCGATGTCATCAACCGACCATTGCCACAGCTCCTCGTAGGAGCCGAACGTCAGGCCCCGCTCGCGCTCGAGCCAGGTCTCATACCGCGTGATCGTGGCGGCCTCGACCTGCTCGGGCGACGGCGTCCACAGGAGTTCAGGATCGGACATATGCCGATCAGTATCGCGGAGTCGCGCGCGCGTGAACCACTCGATCTGATCGGTGCGCGATGATCCCGCGATGCCCGCCGACGCGCTGACGATCACCGCCCCGTTCTCCGGGACGGTGATCGCGATCGCCCACGGCCCCAACGAGGCGGTCCGGGCCGGCGCGGCGGTGATCGTGCTCGAGGCGATGAAGATGGAGCACGAGGTCATCGCCGCTGCCGACGGCTACATGGACCGGATCGATGTCGCCGTCGGTGACACGGTCGACGAGGGCCAGCTGCTGGCCGTGCTGCGACCCGGCGCGGCCGCTGCCCGCGACCACGCTCCGACGGCGGCGGTCGAGCTCGATGCGATCCGCGACGACCTCGCCGCGGTGCGCGAGCGCCACGCGCTGATGCTCGATGCGGCCCGGCCCGACGTGGTGGCGCGTCGCCACGAGCACGGTCGGCGGATGGCGCGCGAGAACCTCTCCGCGCTCATCGACGAGGGCACGTTCGTCGAGTACGGGCCGCTCATCTTCGCCGCCCAGGAGCGCCGACGCGACCGCGATGAGCTGATCGCCCGGACCCCCGCCGACGGGCTCGTGGCCGGCGTCGGGGACATCGCGGGCGACTCCTGCGTGGTCATGTCCTACGACTACACCGTCCTGGCCGGGACCCAGGGCTGGCGCAACCACGCCAAGAAGGATCGGCTGTTCGAGCTCGCCGAGCGGCGCCGGCTGCCCGTGGTGCTGTTCGCGGAGGGCGGTGGCGGCCGGCCCGGCGACGTCGACTTCCCGATCGTCGCCGGCCTCGACTGCCGTGCCTTTGCGCTGTTCGCGCAGCTGAGCGGCCTGGTGCCGCTGGTGGGGATCGCCTCGGGCTACTGCTTCGCGGGCAACGCTGCCCTGCTCGGCTGCTGCGACGTCGTGATCGCCACCGAGGACTCGAGCATCGGGATGGGCGGCCCGGCGATGATCGAGGGCGGCGGGCTCGGGGTGCACGCGCCGGGCGACGTCGGCCCGATCGACGTCCAGTACGCGAACGGCGTGGTCGACATCCGGGTCGCCGACGATGCCGCGGCCGTCGCTGCCGCCCGCCGCTACCTGTCCTACTTCCGCGGCCGGGTGACCGATTTCGCCGTGCCGGACCAGCGCGCCCTGCGGCACCTGATCCCCGATCAGCGCAAGCGGATCTACGACGTCCGGGCGATCGTCGACGGATTGTTCGACGCGGGTTCGGTGCTCGAGCTGCGCCGCGGCTTCGGCCTCGGCGCGGTGACCGCGCTGGCCCGCGTCGACGGCCGCCCGCTCGGGGTCGTGGCCAACGACCCGTCGCATCTCGGCGGCGCGATCGACGCCCACTCAGCCGACAAGATGGCCCGCTTCCTGCAGCTCTGCGACGCCTATGACCTGCCGGTCGTGTTCCTCTGCGACACGCCGGGCTTCATGGTCGGCCCGGCGGCCGAGCGGACCGCGACCGTGCGCCACTTCTCGCGACTGTTCGTGATCGGCGCCAACCTCCAAGTGCCGACCGGCACGATCGTCCTGCGCAAGGGCTACGGACTCGGTGCCCAGGCGATGGCCGGCGGCGGCTTCAAGGCGCCCCAGTTCACGATCGGTTGGCCGACCTCCGAGTTCGGCGCCATGGGGCTCGAGGGCGCCGTCCGGCTCGGCATGCGCCGCGAGCTCGAGGCGATCGAGGACGAGACCGAGCGCCGGCGCGTGTTCGAGGCCACCGTGGCCGCGGCCTATGAGCGTGGCAAGGGGATCAGCATGGCGGAATACGGCGAGATCGACGACGTCATCGACCCCGCCGACAGCCGCCGCTGGATCGCCACGCTGTTCGACGAGGACTCGGGGCGGTGGTGGCGCCGGCCCGGCAAGCGCCGGCCGAACATCGACACCTGGTGACGCCGGCGGGGCGGGTCGTCGCGCCGGCGCCGCGCGGGTGGCGATGTGAGGCGTTGAACGGCTCCTCAGCGAGAGGGGTGGCGGGCGGGGGGCCGGCGGTTTCGTTCCCGGAGCCCGATGCACCGGATCCCGGAGATGCTCATGTCCACAAACCACCGGACCCCGTGGCGTCCTTGTGGACATGAGCGCGACAGCGTGCTCATCTGCCCAAGGTCACATCGACGGACTGGTCCAGCCAGAGAAGCACCGCGTTGCACCGGATTCCGAGGGTGCATAAGTGCGCAAAGTAGCCTCGGTTGAAGCTTCCTCGGCCATCTAAGCGCCGCTCCGGCGCTTACCTGCCCAAAGTCGCCGGCGGGCCGACAGTTTGACGACTTATGCACCCGTCGCCCACGCGCGACCGCCCGAACCCTTGGGCGACAGCCTGCGCCGGCGGAAGGCCGCCCCTACTCACACTTCTCGCACGACCCCCGCAGCAGCACGTCGTGGTGCTCCACCTTGACGCCGAGGCGCTCGGAGAGATCGTCGATCGCCCGCTCGAGGCCGGGGTCGTCGAAGGCGATCAGGCGGCCGCAATCGCGGCAGATCAGATGGTGGTGGTGGGCGCCGCTCGGATCGATCGCCTCGAAGCGCGACTGGCCGGGGCCGACCGCGACCCGCTCCGCGAGCCCGTGCTCGACGAGCAGCTCCAGCACGCGGTAGATGCTGGCGCGGCCGATCGGCGTGCCCTCGGCGCGGAGGGCGTCCTCGATCTCGACCGCGCTGAGCGCGCAGGGCTGACGCGAGAGCAACTCGATCACGCGCTCCCGGGCTCCACCGCGCTGATGGCCGGCGCGGGCCAGCACAGCGTGGACGTGCTCGCTCCACGTCGGCGTCTCAGTCGGAGGAGGCATGTCTGCGATCTAGGTTAGCCAACCGCGACGACGTCTGGGATTGATTCCCAGACTTCACAGAACGAGACTCAATCCCAAATCCGTGCTAGCTTATCCCAGTGTTCGGAGGCAGCCGTCACGTCCACAGCGCGCGCTCGCACCGTGCGGTCCGACTCCACGGCGCGCGCGCGCACCGTGCGGTCCTGTGGCTGATCGCACTCCTGCTCGTCACCGGCTGCGTCTCCGGTTGTGGCGCTCTGCCACCCGCGAGCGGCGGCGTCCGCGTCGTCGCGGCCGAGAACTTCTGGGGCAACATCGCGGCCCAGCTCGGCGGAGCCAAGGCGAACGTCGAGAGCATCATCGTCGACCCGGCCGCGGACCCGCACTCCTACGAACCGAGCGCGGCCAACGCGCGGGCGCTGGCGACGGCCGGGCTCGTGATCGTCAACGGCGTCGGTTACGACCCGTGGGCGCCGAGGCTGCTGGCCGCGAATCCGTCCACGGGGCGGCAGGTGCTGACCGTGGGCGACCTGCTCGGGCTCACGGAGGGCGAGAACCCCCACCGCTGGTACAGCCCGGCCGACGTGGACGCGGTGGCGAGCGCGATCACTGCGACGCTGAGCCGGCTCGACCCCCACGACGCCGCCTACTTCGCGCGCCGTCACGTCGCCTTCGAGACCCAGGGCCTGGCGCGATACCACGGGCTGATCGCCGCGATCAGCGCGCGGTACGCCGGCGTCCCGGTGGGCGCCTCGGAAAGCATCTTCGCGCTGCTCTCGCCGGCGCTCGGGCTGCGCCTGATCACGCCGGCGTCGTTCATGAAGGCGATCAGCGAGGGGACCGCCGTGAGTGCAGCGGACGCCGTCACCACGCAGCAGCAGATCGAGCGCCACGAGATCAAGGTGTGGGTCTACAACTCACAGAACGCGACTCCCCAGATCCAGCGTCTGGACGCGCTCGCCGCCGCGCACGGGATCCCGATCGCCACCGTCACCGAGACGCTCTCCCCCGTCGGAGCGACGTTCGAGCAGTGGCAGGTGGCTCAACTGCGCGCGCTCGCCCAGGCCCTGCACAAGGCGACGGGCCGATGAGCACGCCGGCCCGGATCGCCGCCGGCGATGACGCGCCCACGAACCCGCGTGAGACGGCGGTTCAGTTGCGCGGCGCCGCGGTCAGGCTCGGCGGCCGGACGATCGTCTCGGACGTCGACCTCGACGTCCGGCGCGGCGAGTTCGTGGCCGTGCTGGGACCGAACGGAGCGGGCAAGTCGACCCTGATGCGCGCCATCCTCGGGCTGGTCACCCTCAGCGCGGGCTCGGTGGAGGTGCTCGGCCGTCCACCGGCGCAGTCGCGCTCGGAGATCGGCTATCTGCCCCAGCGCCGGAGCTTCGACGCCGAGACGCGGATCCGTGGGCTCGACCTCGTGCGCCTCGGCCTCGAGGGGAACCGCTGGGGCCTCCCGGTGGCGCTGTCGCGTCCCGCGCGGGAGCGCCGCCACAGCGAGCGCGGGCGGATCGAGGAGGTGATCGCACTGGTCGGGGCCGACGCCTACGCGTCACGCCCGATCGGCGAGCTGTCCGGCGGCGAGCAGCAGCGCCTGCTCATCGCCCAGGCGCTCGTGCGCCGGCCCTCGGTGCTGATCCTCGACGAACCGCTCGACAGCCTCGACCTCCCCAACCAGGCCACGGTCGCCGCGCTCGTGCAGCGCGTGTGTTCGGTGCAGGGCGTCGCCGTCCTGCTCGTCGCCCACGACGTGAACCCGCTGCTCGGCTATCTCGACCGCGTGATCTATCTCGCCGGCGGCAAGGCGCTGGCCGGCTCGGTCGCGGACGTCATCACGGGCGCGAAGCTGAGCCGCCTGTACGGAGCCCCGATCGAGGTGCTGAGGACGAGCGACGGCCGGCTGGTCGTCGTCGGGTCGCCCGAGGCGCCGCACCACCACGGCCACCGTCACTGAGCCGATGTCCAACCCCACGCTCTCCTTCGATCTGCTCCGCGACATCCAGGAGGTGCTCCAGTTCCCGTTCATGGTCAACGCGCTCGAGGCCGCGACGATCGTCGCTGTGCTCGCCGCGGTGGTCGGCTGGTACATGGTCCTGCGCCGACAGAGCTTCGCCGGCCACACGCTGTCGATGATGGCCTTCCCCGGCGCGACCGGCGCGGCGCTGGCCGGCCTCCCCGCGGTGCTCGGCTACTACCTCGCGTGCGGGGTCGCCGCGCTGGCGATGAGCGCGACCGGCCGGTCCGGCCGGCGCCGGTTCGCCACCGAGTCCGCGGCGATCGGCACCGTCCAGGCGACCGGGCTGGCGCTCGGGTTCCTGTTCCTGTCGCTCAACTCGGCCGTGCTCGGCGGAATGGAGACGTTCCTGTTCGGGAACATCCTCGCGGTCACCCGCGGCCAGGTGCTCGTGCTGCTGATCGTCGCCCTGGTCGCGCTGAGCCTGGTCGCTGTGATCGCCCGCCCGCTGCTGTTCGCCTCCGTCGACCCGGAGGTGGCCCGCGCTCGCGGCATCCCGGTCGCGCTGCTCGACGTGGGCTTCCTGCTCCTACTCGGGCTCGCTGTCGCCGCCACCAGCCAGATCACCGGCGTGCTGCTCGTGTTCACGCTGCTCGTCGCCCCGGCCGCCGCGGCGCAGCTGATCACGGCGCAGCCGGTGGCCGGGCTCCTGCTGAGCGTCGCGTTCGCGCTCGCCGTCGCCTGGCTCGGTCTCGGCGTCGCGTACTTCTCGATCTATCCGGCCAGCTTCTTCATCACGATGTTCGCGTTCGGCCTCTACGTCGCCGTCCGCGGTGCCCGCGGGGCGCTGGCCCGGCACGGGCACGGGTGAGCTGGTGTTCGCACACGACTTCGTTCGCAACGCGTATCTGGCCGGCACCTTCATCGCGCTGGCGTGCGGGACGGTCGGCTGGTTCGTGGTCCTCCGCGCCCAGGTCTTCGCCGGCGATGCGCTCAGCCACGTCGCCTTCGTCGGCGCGATCGCGGCGGCCGTCGTCGGCCTCGATGAGGTGCTCGGCATCTTCGCGCTGACGCTCGCGCTGGCCGCAGGGATGGCGGCCCTCGGCGGTCGGGCGCGGGCCGATGACGTGGTCATCGGGATCCTGTTCTCGTGGATCCTGGGCCTCGGCCTGCTGTTCATCACACTCCTGGCCACGAGCGCCTCCGGCGGGAGTGGTATCGCCACCGCCAACACCCTGTTCGGCTCGATCTTCTCCCTCGGCGGGGCCCAGGCGCGACTGGCCGCGGTGGTGGGGCTGCTGTCGGCCGGCGCCGTCATCGCCGGCTTCCGGCCGCTGCTGTTCTCGACACTCGATCCCGAGGTCGCCTCGGTGCGCGGGATCCCGGTCCGCGCGCTCGGTGCCGGCTTCCTGCTGCTGATCGCGCTCGTCACCGCCGAGAGCACCCAGGCGATCGGCGCACTTCTGCTGCTGGGGCTGCTCGCCGCACCGGCCGGGGCGGCGCACCGCCTCACCTCCCGGCCCTACCACGGGATCGCGCTCTCGGCGCTGCTCGCCGTCGGCGCCATGTGGGGCGGCCTCGCGCTCAGCTACGCGATCCCGTCGATCCCGGCCAGCACGGCGGTGATCGGATTGGCGGCCGGAGCGTACGCGCTGGCCCTGCTCGCGAGCCGGCGCCGCCGGCCGGCAGCGCAGGCCGCCTGAGCTGTTCAAGCCGCGTCCGTCGCGCGCGGCCCGGCCCAGACGCGCTCAGACGGGCCGCGCTTGCCGCCGCGGAGGCGACCGCTGCGCCCGGCTCGCCGGCTCAGGGCACAGCGCGCTCACCAGCTGCAGCACGACCGGGCCGAGGTCCGACAGCGTGCCGATCCCTCCCCGGAGCAGGTGGGCCGCCAGCAGGTTCTCGATCGCGCTGACCCCGGCCGCGACCATCGCCGGCGCCGAGCCGGGGGTCCCGGCCACGATCAGCTCGACGAATTGCCGATGCGCCGCGGCCCGGGCCGCCGTCACGTCGGCCGCCCCGGAGGGGCCGTCGAGGAGCAGCAGCCGGGCCCGGGCGGGTCGCGCCGAGAGCCAGTGCAGCAGCGCCTCGACGCCGACCGCGATCCGGTCGTTCGAGCTGCCGTCGGTGATCGCACACGTGTGGCCGACGTACGCGACCAGGTCGTCGACGGCGGCGCGGTAGGCCGGGACGGTCGCCCGCAGCTCCTCGGCGTGGCGGGAGGATCGCGTACGCGCGGGCAGCGCGAAGCCACGAGCCGCACCGGGGCGCGGGGTCAGCGCCGTGCGCACGTGTCCCCCTGGATCGGAAGAGGAACCCGGAGGCCGGCGGTCGGCACCGGACGGGAGTCACGGCCCGGGCCTTCGCCGAGCCTCCGGGTCGCGGAGAGAAAGATCTCCCGCGAGCGACGAGGCGCACTTCGTCGCAGCCGATCGGCGGCACGGACTCGACAGGAGCCGGGCACGGGCGCGGGGATGCCTTGAACCCAAGCTCCGACGCCTCCGGTGTGTGACCGCTTTCTCGACATGAGCCGAGCCTATGACTCGGGCTGTCAGCTCACCGTAAAAGGAGCGTCGGAGTCGCTCTTAGGCGGCCGCTCAGGACGAACGAAGTGCTTCGGTCGGACTGAGCCGGGCGGCCTTGGTCGCGGGGTACAGCCCCGCGATCGCGCCGATGGCCAAGCCCGCGACCGGGGCTGCGATCAGCACGTAGAGCGGAATCACCATCGGTTGGTTCTGCGCCAGCGAGTAGGCCCAGGTCGCGATCGCCCCGAAGATCAGGCCGGCGACGCCGCCGAGCGCGGCGAGCAGCGCCGATTCGGCCAGGAACTGGGTGCTGATGTGGCGCCGGGTGGCTCCGAGCGCGCGCCGCAGGCCGATCTCGCCGCGTCGCTCCAGCACCGAGATAACCATGATGTTCGCGATGCCGATCGCGCCGACAAGCAGCGCCACGGCACCGAGACCGAGGAGCAGCGTGGTGAACTGTCCCTTGGCGGCGGCGCGTGCCTCGAGCGCGTCGGACGGCCGGCTCACGGTGACTCCGTCCGGGCTCTGCGGGTCGGCCGTCGGCGCGAGCAGGCCGCTGACCTGGTTCACCTGATTGACGTTGGCGCGCACGTAGATGGTGGAGGGATTGGGCTGGGTCTGGAAGACCCTATGCGCGACCGGCAGCCCGATGAACACCTGACTGTCGAGGGCTGGATCGAGGATCGCCGGCTTCATGATCCCGATCACGGTGAACCACGTCCCCCCGAGGAACAGCTGCAGGTGCCCGGTGGCCTTGGTGATCTGCAATGTGCTCGCGGCCTGGGCTCCGAGGACAACGGTGGGCAGGCTCTCGGACGCGGCATCCAGGAATTGGCCGCTCGACACCGTGTCCCCGAGCGTATGCAGCAACTGTGGATCGGTGGCATCGACGCCGATGCCCCCGGTCTGCTCGGAGGGGACGTACGGGGTGCGCAGCACGATCGCCCCGGCGACGCCGTAGACGGCCGAGGCGTTCTCGACCGCCGACATGTGGCCGATCATCGGCAGCGCGGTGTCGGGCAGCACCTCGGCGCTGCCCAGGAACTGCGTGCCGGGCGTCACCGTGAGCAGGTTCGTCCCGAGCTTGTCGATCGTGGCCAGGAGGCTGGCCTGACTCGATGAGGACACGCCGACGACCGCCACCATCGCTCCGATTCCGATCGCGATTCCGAGTGCGGAGAGCGCGGCGCGCAGCCGGCGCGTGCGCAGGCCCTGGACGGCGACGCCGAACAGCTCGTGCGGCGCCAGTCGCGACGTGTCCTGCGGGACGCGTTCCCGCGGCGCGGCACCCCGTCTGAGGGCCGCGATGCTCACCGGCGCTCGTCCGCGACGATCTCGCCGTCGAGCATCCGGATCTGGCGCGGGAAGCTCTCGGCGATCTCGTTGTCGTGCGTGATCAGCGCCAGCGTCGCACCCTCGGAGGCCAGCTGGTGCAGCAGGGCCAGGACCTCCTGACCAGACTTGGAGTCGAGGTTCCCGGTCGGCTCGTCGGCCAGGATGATGAACGGCCGCTTGGCGAGTGCCCGGGCGATCGCGACGCGCTGACGCTCGCCGCCGGACAGCTGCTGGGGCCGATGCTCGAGCCGGTGTCCGAGCCCGACGCGCTCGAGCGCCTCCCGGGCCGCCTCGCGGCGCTCGCGTACGGGCATGCCCGTGTAGAGCATCCCGCTGGCCACGTTCTCGACCGCCGACACCCCGTCCTGGAGGTGGAAGCCCTGGAAGACGAAGCCGATCTCGTGCGCACGCAGGCCGGCGAGCTCGTTGTCCGTCGCCTTCACCACGTCCCGTCCGGCGACGCGCACCTCGCCGCTGGTCGGGCGCTCCAGCGTCCCCATCACCGTGAGCATCGTCGTCTTGCCCGATCCGGACGCGCCGACCACCGCCACCTGCTCGCCGGTCGCGATCTGCACGTTCACGTCACGCAGGGCGTGCACGTCGCCGCCGTAATCCTTGGAGACGCCACGCAGCTCGAGCGCAACACCGTTGTGGGCGGCCCCCGGGCTCACGCTCTGCTCATCCCTGCGAGTCGGTGACCTGGAGGCCCGGGTAGATGTTGGCGCCCGAGATCTGCACGAAGCCGGTCGCGAACAGACCCGGCGTCACCGGGATCAGCGCGTGCGGCGCAACAGCCTCCTGGACCGCATAGCCACCGCCGGCCGTGGCCAGCAGAGCGGTGACGGGGACCGACAGGACGTGGTTCTCGACCTGCTGGGCGAAGTTGACGCTGACCGCCGCCTGATCGAGACCGTTCAACGACTGGTTGCCGCTGAGCGTGATCGTCACGGGGATCGTCGCCGTGGCCGTGCTCGACGAGCTGCCGCCGCTGCCGCCCGATCCGCCGCTCCCCGAGCTCGACGAGGAGCTGGTCGACGTCTGGGCGACCGGAGAGACCTCGGTGATCTTGCCGTTGACCGTGTTGCCGTTGGGCATCTGGACCGTCACGGCCTCACCGACGACCGCCTCGCTCTGCTTGCTGGCGTCGAGATTGACGACGACGATGCTCTCGTTCGAGGTCGTCTGCAGAATCGCCGTCGCGCTGCCGCCGGCGCTCGCGCCGCCAGCCGACGAGGAGCCGCCGGTAGCCGATGAGGCGCCGCCGCTGCTGGCGCCGCTGCCGCCGGAGCCGCTGCTGCGGCCGCTGGCGCCGGACGCAGCCGCCGAGCCGGTGCCGCCGGCCGAAGAGCGGCCCGACGCCGACGTGGACGAGGAGGAGCCGAGCTGCTTCTTCAGCGCCAGCGTCTCGGCCTTCAGAAGCGCCAGCAGAACCGCCTCCTCCGAGGGAGTCGTGGGCTTCTTCGACGGCGTCGTCGTGGTCGGCGTCGTCGGGGTGGTCGTGGTCGGCGTCGTCGGCGTGGTCGTCGTGTCGGTTCCGAGCGGGGTCTTGCACGTCGGCGACGGGGGTGTCGATGTCGTCGTCGTGGCCGTCGACCCGGTGGAGACGCACAGCGCCGCCGCGGCGCCCGCGGTGCTGGTCGTGCTCGACACGTTGGGGACGCTCTGGGTGCTCAGGCTGACGAACTCCGCGCGAGGCGCGGAGGGATCGGTGTCAGCAAGCGATGATCCCGCGGACGCCGGAGAGGTGAAGCTCGCCGTCGTGGTGCCGGCGCTGCTCGCCGCACCGCTGGAGGCACCGGTCGATCCCAGCACCGCCTGCACGGAGGTGATCCGCTGCGGCCCGGGCAGGAACACCACCTGTCCGAGCGTGATCGTCCCGGTCTCGGTTTCGCCCAGCGAGTTCTGCCACGCCTCGACGGCCGAGGTCGTCCCCGACTGCCACGTGTTGTTGATCGTGATCTGGTGGCTGGGGTCGAACCCGAGCGCGACCAGATCCCGGTTGAGCTCGAGGACGTCGTCGCCGTTGCTCACCCCCGCGGTCAGATCGCGATACGCCGGCGTGGTGCCGTTGAACAGCACGATCGGTTGGCCGCTGACGTCGTACAGGGTCTGCCCGGGCTTGATCAGGGCGCCGACCTTGGGCAGGAACGTGATCGTCCCGCTGACCCGGTTGAACACGGTCGACGGGTTGGCGTAGCTGAGCGTCCCCGACTCGGTGTCCGTGGCGACGAGGTTGCGGTACTGCACGGTCGTCGAGCCCGACCCTGCCTTCGGCCGGCTCGCCCCGCTGCTCGAGCCCGGGAGGCCGGCGCCGACGATGACACCGACCGCGAGCGCGACCGCTCCGATCGCGGCGAGCGCACCGCCGATCCGCCGCCGGCGCGACGCCTCGGTGAAGACGCTCGGGATGCCGGGAATCGGTCCCCTAGGCACCGGGCGCTCCGCCGCCGGCCCCGCCGCGACCGAACCTGGGCAGGATGCTCGAGCATGCCTTCAGGGCCGTCTGGAACGCCGGACTGTTGCGCTCACTCGATGGGATCTGGCGGAGGATGCCGAACCCGCCGCCGCCGGTGATGCTCGGATCGGGGATGTCGATGTTGTGCGACCGCATGCAGGTCGCGAACTTGACGAGCTCCTGCTGGAACTGGGCGCGTTGCGCCGGGCTGGTGTTCGCGAACGCGAACGCCTTGGCGCGCAGCGACGCGCAGGCCTGGCTGGCCGCCTGGAAGTTCGGGCTGTTACGCAGGGTACGGAAGGCTCCGCCGCCGCCACCACCGCCACCGGCCGGCCCGCCGTTCGGCGACGGATCCGGGACGTTCACCCCGTGGGCGCGCATGCACTTGGCGTAGGCAAGCCGGGCCGTGTAGCGCGAGCTCGAGGTGGACACGGCCGTGCCGGCCACCGCGCTCGAGCTCGCCGACGATGAGGAGCCGCAGGCGGACACGCCGACGGCCAGCGCCCCGGTCAGGGCAAGGGCCGCGAACGTACGGCCACCGGGCAGGTGCAAATCATGGAACGGCATCAAATCGACTCCTGGAAAGGGGGAACGTGACTCGGTTGTATCGGCCGGGATGTCAGCTCTTCGTAAGCGCGGCCGGTTTGCCCTCACCTTCACGCGATGCCAACAGAGCCGCCGGCAGCTCGACGCGCACCTCCAGGCCGCCCGCGCGGCGCGCCTTGACCTCGGCTCGGCCGCCGTGCGCCTCGGCCACTGAGCGCACGATCGAGAGCCCGAGGCCGAAGCCGCCGACCGAGCGGTCCAGTCGCCGAAAGGGCTCGGTCAGCTTGGCCGCCTCGCCGGGGTCGATGACCGCGCCGCCGTTGGACACCGTGAGCCGGACCCAGCCGCGCTCCGAGCGAGTGTGGATCACGACGAACCCGCCCGGCTCGTTGTAGCGGATCGCGTTGTCGAGCAGGTTCGCGATCAGCCGCTCGAACAGACGCTCGTCGCCGGCGGTGAGGGCCGGCGCGAGGTCGGCGCGGATCTCGACCTCGGCCTGAGCCGCACGGGCACGCATGTCGGTGATGCAGTCGCCCGCGAGCGCAGAGAGGTCGACCTGATCGCCACGGGTGGTCGCGGCCTCGCTGCGAGCCAGGGTCAGCAGGCTCTCGATCAGACGCTCGCAGCGGTCGACGGTCTCCCGCACCGCCTCGCCCATCGCGCGCAGGTCCGGCACGGTCGCATCGGGGTCTGCCAGCGCGACGTCGACCTCGGTGCGCATGATCGCCAGCGGCGTGCGCAGCTCGTGCGACGCGTTGGCGACGAAATGCCGCTGGCTGGCAAAGGCCGAGTCGAGCCGGCCGAGCATCCCGTCGAAGGTGTCGGCCAGCTCCTTGAGCTCGTCCGCCGGACCGCTCAGCGCGATCCGCTCCCCGAGGTTCTGGCCTGAGACGCGTCGCGCGGTCGCGGTGATGTCGCGCAGCGGACGCAGCGCGCGCCCGGCCAGCAGCCAACCGGCGCCGACCGAGATCATCGTCATCACGCCCAGCGCGAACAGGTATTCGACCACCAGGCGATGGAGCGCGTCGCTGAGGAGCTGCGCCCGTACCGCTGTGGCGACGCTCGCCTCCGGAGAGCCCGGGGTGAACCCGAGCGTATGCCCGAAGAACGGCGCGGACGGCGGGGCCAGCCCGAGCCGCTGGAGCTCGGCCCGGAACCGGCCCCCCGAGCTGACGTTGTGGCGCACCAGCGCGTAACCGATCGTGAGCAGGACGGCGCCGGTGACGAGGAACACGACGCCATACGTCAAGGTCAGCCGCAGGCGGATCGTCGGGGCCGGCCCGTACGTGGCCAACCGGGATGCGTCCCGGGTGCGCGACCTGCGCGGTCGCGAGCGCTTGCGCGGTGCGTCTTTCATCACGCCATCCTGTAGCCGACCCCGATCACGGTCTCGACCACAGCCGGCTCGCCCAGCTTACGCCGCAGGGTCATGATCGTCATCCGGACGACGTTGGTGAACGGATCGATCTGCTCGTCCCAGACGCGCTCGAGCAGCTCCTCGGCCGAAACGGTGGCCCCGCCGGCGCTCATCAGCGCCTCGAGCACCGCGAACTCCTTGCGCGCGAGCTCCAGCGTGGCCCCCGCGCGTGTCACGTGGCGGCGAGCCGGGTCGAGCACGATGTCCCCGTGTTCGAGGACGGGCGGACGGCTCGGCGCCGCCCGCCGGGCGAGAGCGTGGATCCGCGCCACCAGCTCGGCGAACCGGAACGGTTTCGGCAGGTAGTCATCGGCGCCGAGCGACAGACCTTCGACCACGTCCTCGAGGGTGCCGGCCGCAGTCAGCATCAGGATCCCGGTCTCGGGGCGCTCGCCGCGCACGGTGCGGCACACCTCGTCGCCGTGCACCCCCGGAAGGTCGCGATCGAGCACGACGACGTCGTAGCGGACGACCCTGGACTTGAGGAGGGCATCCGACCCGTCCGGCGCGACATCGACGGCCATGCCCTCCCGGCGCAGGCCGCGGGCGATGGCATCGGCCAGGCGCCGCTCGTCCTCTGCAACCAGTACACGCACCCTTGCCAGCATGACGAGCCCCACGTAAGTACCGCGTAAGAGCCCTGCACAGCGGCGGCAATCGGGCCCGCGCCGGCCGTCCGGTCCACGGGGCGCGATTCCGTGCTTATATGCGCCGGCGTTCAGAATTACATCGAACGACGTCACAATAACTAGCGGGATGCTACGTGCTCGACGGCGTCAAGTCGCTGGTCCCGCTGGCGGCGTCGGCCGAGCTGTTGATCGTCGCCGCCGCGCTCGAGGACGGTGGACCG
>DATMGZ010000041.1:0-32955 GCA_035555155.1 Solirubrobacteraceae bacterium
AATTAAGGACCCTGACTTCAGGAGATCACCTCTTGCGCAACCCCCGCGATTTCGGAAAGCCACTCGCCATCGGCGCTCCCACCCCGCTGCTGGAGATCCCGTTCAAGCCGTCACGGATGATCCATTTCTTCGATCCCAGCAACGAGAAGATGGCCGCCAAGCTGCCTGACCTCGCGGCCAAGTCGGACATTCTGCTGGGCAACCTCGAGGACGCCGTCTCGGTCGACAACAAGGAGGCGGCCCGGCGGGGCCTGGTCCGGGTCGGCAAGGAGATCGACCTCGGCGACACGCCGCTGTGGACGCGGATCAACAGCCTCGAGTCCCCCTGGGTGCTCGACGATCTGACGACGCTGGTGACCGAGATCGGCGACAAGCTCGAGGTGGTCATGGTCCCCAAGGTCGAGGGACCATGGGACATCCACTACGTCGACCGGCTGCTCGCCCAGCTGGAGGCCAAGGCCGGCCTCGATCGCCCGATCCTCATCCATGCGCTGCTCGAGACCGGGCTCGGCGTCGTCAACCTCGAGGAGATCGCCACTGCCAGCCCGCGCATGCAGGGCATGAGCTTCGGCCCGGCCGATCTCGCCGCCTCGCGGCGGATGAAGACCACGCGGGTCGGCGGCGGACATCCCGGCTACCGGGTGATCAACGACCCGGATCCGGACAATCCCGATGCGCCCCGGCCGACCGCCCAGCAGGACCCGTGGCACTACTCGATCGCGCGCATGGTCGATGCCTGCACGAGCGCCGGGATCCTCCCCTTCTACGGGCCCTACGGCGACATCCGCGACGTCGAAGGGTGCGAGACGCAGTTCCGCGCCGCCTTCCTGCTCGGCTGTGTCGGCGCGTGGTCGCTGCACCCCGTGCAGATCGAGATCGCCAAGCGCGTGTTCAGTCCCGACCCGGAGGAGGTCCGCTTCGCCAAGAAGGTGATCGAGGCGATCCCCGACGGCCGCGGAGTCCACATGATCGACGGCAAGATGCAGGACGACGCCACCTGGAAGCAGTGCAAGGTGATGGTCGAGCTGGCCGAGATGCTCGCCCGCAAGGATCCGGAGCTGGCCGAGGCCTACGGCCTCGAGCCGGCCGCGGTCTAGGTCTCGATGCGCATCTCGGCCAAAGTCGACTATGCGGTCCGAGCCGTCGTGGAGCTGGCCGCGGCCACCGACGAGAAGCCGATCAAGGCTGAGCGGATCGCGACCGCCCAGGAGATCCCGCTCAACTTCCTCGAGAACATCCTCGGCGAGCTCCGCAACGCCGGGATCGTGCGCAGCCATCGCGGGGCCGAGGGCGGATTCCGGCTCGCCAAGCCGGCCGAGAGCATCAGCGTGGCCGACGTGATCCGGGCCGTCGAGGGGCCGCTGGCCAGCGTGCGCGGAGGCGCGCCCGAGGACGCGTCCTACACGGGTGCGGCCGAGTCGCTGCTACGGGTCTGGATCGCGGTCCGGGCGAACCTCCGCGGTGTGCTCGAACACGTCTCGGTGGCCGAGATCGCCGGGGGGAAGCTCCCGGCGGCGATCGATCGGCTGGCCGAGACCCCCGAGGCGTGGGTCACGCGGTGACGCGATCGCCGGCCGGCGGGCGCACGTAGACCACGTCGCCGCGGACGAGCTCCAGCTCGTCGGCCTGC
The DNA here is from genome assembly GCA_035555155.1 of Solirubrobacteraceae bacterium. Classification (GTDB taxonomy): domain Bacteria; phylum Actinomycetota; class Thermoleophilia; order Solirubrobacterales; family Solirubrobacteraceae; genus Palsa-465. The sequence continues at coordinate 1,631 of DATMGZ010000041.1, forward strand.
GCCCGGGTCAGCTGGGCCCGCGCCGGCTGCCCGCCGGACAGCTCCAGCTCCACTCTGACCTCGAAGCCGAGGTAGACGACCCGGGAGACCATCGCCTCGATGGAGTCCTCCTCGGGCGTCAGCACCAGGGTCACGTCGTGCGGGCGCACGAGCCGGTCGCCGAGCTTGCTGACCGGACCGAGGAAGCTCATCACGAAGTCGTTGACCGGGCTGTCGTAGACCTGCAGCGGCGCGCCGACCTGCTCGATCCGTCCGTCGTGCATCACCGCGATCCGGTCGGCGACATCCATCGCCTCCTCCTGGTCGTGGGTGACCAGGACGGTGGTGACGCCCTGTTCGTCGTGGAGCCGTCGCAGCCAGCGCCGGAGCTCCGCCCGGACGGTGGCGTCGAGCGCGCCGAAGGGCTCGTCGAGCAGCAGCACGTTCGGCTCCACCGCCAGCGCCCGCGCCAGCGCCATCCGCTGGCGCTGGCCGCCCGAGAGCTGATGGGGACGCTGCTCGGACCAGGTGGTGAGACCGACCAGGGCCAGCAGCTCGTCGACCCGCGCCGTGACCTCCGGCCGCGGGCGCTTGCGGATGCGCAGGCCGAAGGCGATGTTCTCGCGCACGCTCATGTGGGCAAACGCCGCGTAGTGCTGGAACACGAAGCCGATGCCCCGGTCCTGTGGAGGCGCGGTCGTCACATCGGCGCCGTCGATCAGGATCGTGCCGGCATCCGGCACCTCGAGTCCGGCGATGATCCGCAGCAGCGTCGACTTGCCCGATCCGCTCGGGCCGAGCAGTGCCGTCAGCGAGCCCTCCGGCACCTCGAGCGTGACGTCGTCGAGGGCGCGGAACTCGCCGAACTGCTTCGACACCGCCTGGGCATCGATCCTCATTCGGAGCGCCTCCTTCCGGGGGCCAGAACCGTCATCGCCAGCAGCACCACAAGCGAGATCACCGCCAACAGTGTGGCGGCAGCGTAGGCGCCGCGGGTGTCGAAATTCGAGTAGCGCTGTTCGACGAGCAGCGGCAGCGTCAGCGTCGAGCCGGCCACCTTCGAGGACACAACGCTGACGGCGCCGAACTCGCCCAGCGAGCGGGCAGTGGTGAGCACCACCCCGTAGGCCACCCCCCATCTGATCGACGGGAGCGTCACACGCCAGAACGTCTGCCAGCCCGAGGCGCCCAGCGTCGCGGCCGCCTGCTCCTGCTCATCGCCGACCTCGATCAGCACCGGCACGACCTCCCGGACCACGAACGGGAGCGAGACGAACATCGTCGCCAGCACCATCCCGGCCGGGTTGTAGATGATCGCCAGCCCGTGCGCGACGAGCCAGTTGCCGAACCAGCCCCCCTGGCCGTAGACGAGCACCAGCGAAAGCCCGATGATCACCGGCGAGACGACGAACGGCACGTCGACCAGCGCGTCGAGCACCCCCCGGCCGCGCGTTCGCGTACGGACCAGGACGAGCGCCGCAACAACGCCGAAGATCGTGTTCAGCGGCACCGCGATGGCCGCGATCGTGACCGTCAGCCAGAACGCGCTGACCGCGGCAGGCGTCGTGATCGAGGTCCAGAAAGCCCCGATTCCGTGCTCGAAGGTCTTGATGAAGATGACGCCGACCGGCAGCAGCAGCAGCAGCGCCAGGTAGATCAGCACGACCACCCGCACCGACAGCGTCGCGCGGCGACTAACGTGCATCCCGAGCTCCGAACCGGCGCAGGCCGAACAGCACCACCAGGGCGATCACGAGCAGCACAATCGAGAGCGAGGCGGCCGCGTCGGGAGCGTCGCTCTCGATGTCGGCGAAGATCACGATGCTGGCGATCGGAACCTTGCCGGCCAGCAGCACGATCGACCCGAACTCGCCCACGGCGCGGGCAAACGCGAGCGCCGCGCCGGAGACGATCGCCGGCCGCAGCGCCGGGAGGATCACGCGCCGGAGGGTGACCGCGTTCGAGGCGCCGAGCGATGCCGCAGCCTCCTCGACCTCGCGGTCGAGCTCGATCAGCACGGGCTGGACCGAGCGGACCACGAACGGGAGCGTGACGAACAGCAGCGCCACCACGACCGCGACGCGGGTGTAGGCGAGGTGGATCCCGAACGGGCTGTCGGGCCCGTACAGCGCCAGCAGCGTGAGGCCGGCGACGATCGTCGGCAGCGCGAACGGGAGGTCGATCAGCGCGCTCACGAAGCGCTGGCCCGGGAACCGGTCGCGGACGAGCACCCACGCGGTCAGCGTGCCCATCACCGCGCCGATCGCGGCGACCACGAGCGAGGCGCCGAGCGTGATCGCCAGCGCCTTGAGGGAGACGGGATTGGTGACCGCATCCCAGAACGCGCCCGGCCCCTGGGAGGCGGCCTTGACCGCGACCGCGGCCAGCGGGATCAGCACGACCACGCTCAGGTAGAGCATGCTGACGCCCAGGCCCAGGCCGCCCCCGCCCGCGCGTCGGCGCGAGCGGGGACGGACCGGAACCGGAGAGGGAGCCGCGGTCGCGGCGCTAGCTGGAGGCGGTGGGGAAATTGGCCGCCTGCTCGATCTTGGTCACCGAACCGCCCGCCGGATCGAAGAACGTCTTGCTCACCGCCGTCCAGCCGCCGAGCGTCTTGATCGTGAACAGCTGGGGCGGCGTCGGGAACTTGCCGGCGAACTGCGCCAGCACCGACGGGTCGACCGGGCGGTAGCCCTGCTGGGCCCAGAGCGTCTGGGCCTCCGGGGTCCACAGCCAGTTGACGAACGCCTGCGCCTGTGTGGCGTGCGCGCTCTTGGTCGTGACCGCGATCGGGGTCTCGATCAGGATCGTCTGCTTGGGGATCACGTAGTCGACCGCGATGCCCTTCTTCTGGGCCCCAAGCGCCTCGTTCTCATAGGAGATGAGCACGTCGCCCTCGCCGCCCGCGAACGTCTGCAGCGCGGCGCGGCCGCTCGCGTCCTCCTGCTTGACGTGCTGGGTGATCAGCGTCCTGAGGTAGGCGAGCGCCTGGGCGGGGGTCTTGCCCTCCTTGATCTGGGCGCCGTAGGCGGCCAGGATGTTCCAGCGCGCGCTGCCCGAGGTGGACGGGTTGGGCGTGATCACGGTGACGCCCGGCTTGATCAGGTCGTCCCAGCCGGTGATGTGCTTCGGGTTGCCCTTGCGCACCACCAGCACGACGACCGAGTCGGTGACGATCCCCTTCTCGGGGTTGGCGTTCCACGTCTTGGCCACGATTCCGCTCTTGACCAGGCGGGTGACGTCAGGGGTGGTCGAGAACGCGACGACATCCGCGGGCTGACCGGTGGCGACGGCACGGCTCTGGGCGCCCGAGGCGCCGTAGGACTCGCTGAAGGTGACGCCCTTGCCGCCGGTCGTGGCCTGGAACTTGGGGATCAGCGCGTCATACGCCGTCTGCGGCGTCGAGTACGCGACAAGTGCGAGGTTCGCGCCACCGCTGCCCGAGGAGGCTGCGGAGTTGCCGCTGCTGCTCGAGGAATCCGACGATCCGCCGCAGCCGGCGAGCACGAGCGCGGCGCCGAGCGAGGCGACGGCACCGGCCCGCCCTGAAATCGAACGGAGCCCTAGTGGGCCCCAGTGTGCTGACCGCATTGTGCCTCCTTGACAAAGCTCGTTTTCCCGATCCAGTTTATCGAGATTATTGGCTTGATGATGTTGACATGCGGCGATGCGTCGATCCTCGAGCGAGTTCTTATAGGGTTGGAACGGATGCGATTCTTCGAGTACGAATCCCGGGCGGTCGTGGCCAAAGCCGGTATTCCGGTGACCAAGCACGGCCTCGCCAAGTCGGCCGATGAGGCCCGCAGGATCGCCGAGCAGATCGCCGGTCCCGTGGTCATCAAGTCCCAGGTCCTGACGGGTGGGCGGATGAAGGCCGGCGGCGTCCAGTTCGCCGACTCGCCCGAGGAGGCGGGGCGCCATGCCGAGCACGTGCTCGAGCTCGAGATCAACGGCCACATGCCGCGCGGCGTGCTGGTCGACTCGCGGGCCGCCGTCAAGCACGAGTACTACGCCGGCGTCGTGTGGGACGGGCTGCGCAAGCAGCCGGTGATGCTGTTCTCGGACATGGGCGGGATCGACATCGAAGAAGTCGCCGAGCAGCATCCCGACCATGTCGCGCGGGCGCACTTCTCCACCTTGCGGCCGCTGTCGGATTGGCAGGCCAAGCAGTTGATCGCCTCGCTCGGTATCACCGGCTCGGCGCTCAACCGGCTCACCCCGATCGTCTCCCGGCTCGCGCAGCTGTTCCTGCGCTACGACATGACCCTGGCCGAGATCAATCCGCTCGGTGAGCTCGAGGACGGCTCATTCATCGCGCTCGACGCGCACATGGACATGGAAAACGAGGCGCGCCCGCGCCAGAAGGCACTCCTGCATGAGCTCGGCGTCGGCGACGAGGAGACCCGTCAGGCCCGCGAGGCGACCCCGTTCGAACTCGCCGGCGAGGAGGTCGATGCGCAGGACCACCGCGGCGTGGCCGGGAACGTGACCGAGTTCGACGGCAACCTCGGACTCGTGATCGGCGCGGGCGGTGGCTCGCTGACCCTGTTCGATGCCGTCCGCGCCCATGGCGGCAAGCCGGCCAACTACTGCGAGATCGGCGGGAATCCGTCCGTCCGCAAGGCCTGCGGCCTGGCCAAGCTCGTGCTGCAGAAGCCGGGCGTGGACAAGATCGCGGTGATGATGTCCATCGTCTCCAACACCCGCGTGGACATCGTGGCCCGCGGTGTGATCAAGGCCTGCGTCGAGCTCGGCTATGACCCGGCCGAGAAGATCGCGATCTTCCGCATCCCCGGCGCCTGGGAGGAAGAGGGCTTCAAGATCCTCGAGAAATACGGCGTCGAGTACGCCGACCGCTCGGTGTCGCTGCACGGGGCGGCCAAACGAGCCGTGGACAAGATCCAGGGCACGAACGGAGCCACAGCCTGATGTCGATCCTGATCGACGAGAACACCACCTTCATCGTCCAGGGCATCACCGGCCGCGAGGCGGTCAACCTGACCCGCGAGTGCCTCGATTACGGCAAGGGCGCCAAGGTCGTCGGCGGAGTGACACCGGGCCGGCTCGGCCGCGACGTCCACGGCGTGCCGGTGTTCGACACCGTCGCCCAGGCCGTCGCGCACCACGGCGCCCCGATCGACGGATCGGTCGTCACGGTCCCCCCTGCCTTCACCAAGGACGCTGTCTTCGAGGCGCTCGAGAACGGCGTCAAGCTGATCGTGATCGTCACCGAGCGGATCCCGCGTGGCGACGTCGCCCAGATGGTCGAGCTCGCCCGCGAGCGCGACGCACGCATCATCGGCCCCAACTGCCTCGGGATCATCGTCCCCGACGTGATCAAGATGGGCGGCATCGGCGGCCCCGCGCGCGACGCGGCCAAGTCCTACTCCCCCGGCTCCGTCGGCGTGATCTCCCGCAGCGGCGGAATGACCACGGAGATGTCCTCCACGCTCACCGCCGCCGGGCTCGGCCAGTCGACTGCCGTGTCGATCGGCGGCGACGCGATCATCGGCTCGAGCTACGCCGAGCTGATGCCGCTGTTCGAGGCCGATGAGCAGACCGAGGCGATCGTCATCTACACCGAGCCGGGCGGCCGCATGGAGGCCGAGCTCGCGCGTTGGGTGACCGAGAACAACTCACGGCTGCCGATCGTCGCGTTCATGGCCGGGCGGTTCATGGACGAGATGCCCGGCATGAGCTTCGGCCACGCGGGCACGATCGTCGAGGGCAAGGAGGACACCGCGACCGAGAAGATCGCGCGCCTCGCCGAGGCGGGCATCACCGTCGCCGAGGAGATCTCCGATATCCCCGAGATCGTCAAGGCGAAGATCGCCGAACGGTCCGGAGCGGCGGAGATCGGGCGAAGCCCGATCGGCCAAGCGAGGCCGGAGGCCGAGCAACGTGATCAGGACGCGGGGCTGGAAGCCCCGCGGAGGTGACCATGGCCGCTCTGTTCATCGACGTGCAGGTCGACGACGAGGTCGCCAGCGACCCGGAGGTCGCGGCGAAGCTGGCCGAGGTCTGCCCCGTCGACATCTTCCATGCCGGTCCGAACGGCGTCGAGATCGTCGAGGACAACCTCGACGAGTGCGTGCTCTGCGAGCTCTGCCTGCGGGTCGCCCCGCCCGGCACCGTCAAGGTGATCAAGCTCTACGACGGCAGCGCGGTCCTCGGCGCGTAGCGCTTCGCTCCCGGACCTGGGAGCACGCCGTCCGGGAAAAGGACCTGCCGACGGCCAAACGGCCCGCCGGCAGGCACAGCCCCTGATATGTCACCGTGTCCCTTGGACCGGATCGCCCCTTCCGGTCCGCGGTGCCTCTCGACTGTGAAACCTATTCCCGCCGCCGACGGGTGTTTGTGACATCGGGCACGTAGACGGAATCCCCATACGGGCGACGAACGCCTATAGGATCGGCCCGTGGTGGCCAAGACCCTGATCCGCGGCTCGATCTTCCGCGCCGCCTACGGCGTGCTGGCGCTGCTGCTACCGAACCTGCTGGTCAAGCTCGCGGGCATGCAGCCCGAGCAGCTCGACCAGGACGCGCGCTACTTCAACCGGCTGTTCGGAGGCCGTGACCTCGTGGTCGCCGGCGCCACGGTGGCCGCCGCCAAGGCCGGCGCCGAGCGCGAGGCGCTCAAGGCCAACATTTTCTGCGAGCTGACCGACTCGGTCTCGATCATCGAGGAGCTCCGTGCCGGACGCGGAATCGACCAGACGCTCGCGATCGCGGTCGGGTTCAACGTGATCGGCTACCTGACCTGGCTCAAGGCGCTCAGGGCGCTGCGAGCCGGCAGCGACGACACGGCCTCCTGACGATCCACCCGGTCGCCCGCGCGGCGACCCAAGCCGTCTCTCAGTGCTTGGCCTTGCGCGTCCGCGAGCGTTCTTCCTGGCGCTCCACGACGTTGACGATCAGCTTCATCACCTGATCGATCCCGGTCGCCTTGGCCTCACCCTTCTCGAACGCCTCGCGCCAATCGCGCACGTGGCCCTTGATCGCGAGCTCGTTGAAGTGCGAGCGGGAGACCGACAGGCGCACCTTGGCGTCGGTGGCCAGGTCCTTGCTCACCTTCGGCCCCGGGAGCTCGACGCGATACAGCTGCACGTCGCCGCGGCCACGCAGCTCGAGCCCGGCGACGAGCTTCAGCGGCTGGAGCGACGGCACCTCGTCGAGGAACCGCGTCACCGCGGTCTCGATCAGCGTCTTGGTGTCCGACGGAGAGGTCAGGCCCGGGAGTCTAGATCTTGTGCCGCTGCAGCAGCTTGCGGCCGATCACCATGCGCTGGATCTCCGACGTCCCCTCGCCGATCAGCAGCAGCGGCGCATCGCGGTACAGACGCTCGATCTCGTACTCCTTGGAGTAGCCGTAGCCTCCGTGGATGCGGAACGACTCCTCGACGCAGAAGCGACCCGCCTCCGAGGAGAACAGCTTCGCCATTCCCGCCTCGATGTCCGAGCGCTCGCCGGCGTCCTTGAGCCGGGCGGCGCGGTGGGTGAGCAGCCGGGCGGCGTCGACCTGGGTGGCCATGTCGGCGAGCTTGAACTGGATCGCCTGGTGCTGGGCGATCACCTTGCCGAACGTCTTGCGCTCCTGGGAGTAGCGCAGCGCCAGCTCGAGCGCACGCTGGGCGATCCCCACGCCGCGGGCGGCGACGTTGACGCGTCCGAGCTCGAGTGCATCCATCATCTGCACGAAACCCTGGCCGAGACCGGCATCCTCGCCGCCGAGGATGTTCTCGGCCGGACAGCGGTAGCCGTCGAACACCAGCTCGGTCGACTCGACGCCCTTGTAGCCCATCTTCTTGATCTTGGGCGGGACGTTGAAGCCCTTGTAGGCGCCCGTGTTCTCTCCGACGCCCGGCTCCTTCTCGCAGATGAAGCAGGTCATGCCCTTGAACCGGGGCTCGGCGCTGGGATCGGTCCTGACGAGCGTGAACACGAGTGTCGACAGGAGGCCGTTGGTCACCCACATCTTGGCGCCGTTGATCTCATAGTCGCCGTCGTCGGTCTTCTTCGCCGCGGTCTTGATCGCCTGGACATCGGAGCCGCACTCGGGCTCGGAGAGGGAGAAGGCGGCGCGGATCTCGCCCGTGGCCATCTTCGGCAGGTACTTCTGCTTCTGCTCGTCGGTGCCGAACTTCATCAGCAGGTAGGAGCCGATGAAGTGTGTGTTCACGATCCCGGAGATCGAGATCCAGCCGCGGGAGAGCTCCTCGACGATCATCGCGTAGGTCGTCAGGTCGAGCCCCATTCCCCCGTACTCCTCGGGGATCATGACCCCGAACAGCCCGAGCTCCTTCATCTGCTCGACGATCGGCTCGGGGAAGGTGTCCTCGTGGTCGTAGTGCTCGGCGTTCGGGATGATCTGTTCGTCCGCGAACTGATGCACCATCTCGCAGATTGCCTTCTGCTCGTCTGTCTTCTCGGTGTAGGGGGTGGCGACGGCCATAGCGTTTCGTTGCTCCGTTCCGGGAATTTCGTTACCCCGAGGATACCGGCGAAGGCCGGAGCCGGGCCCACCGAATGCTGTTTCAGCCGCGCGTCTGGGCCGGCGGCAGATTGGCGCCTGGAGTGGCTCCGCTGCTCCAGGGGCTCTCCGGCCGCTGCTGGAGCTCGCCGTCGACCTCGACGTCGACGCGCTCGTTGAAGAAGCAGAGCAGGCCCGCGATCCTGACCGTCTCGGCCAGCGGGTTCTCGTAGGTCCAGACGAGGTCGCGGACCGTCTCACCGCCGGCCAGAACGACCGAATGGTAAGAGGCCACGCCCTTGTAGGGGCAGCGCGTGACTGTCTCACTGGACGCGAGCTCGGTCACCACGTCCTCGCTCGGCATGTACCAGCGCGGCGGCAGGTTCGACTCGTACAGCGCCAGCGCGCGGGAGGTCTCGGCCAGCAGCTTGCCGTCCAGGGAGATGCGAATCCGGCGCAAGGTGGTGAGCACGTCGACGCGGTGATAGGGGTCGCGCGGGTGGACGAACACCTCCTCGTCCTCCTCGAGCCAGGCGTCCATGCGGTTCCAGTAGAACGCGATCAGCCCGCCGATCGGCGGCGCGCTGTCGATCGGATCCGGGTAGGACCAGGCGCCGTTCTCCACGACGTGATCGCCAACGCGGATCGAGTGGTAGGACGCCTCGCCCTTCTTGGGACAGCGAGTCCTGCGGTCGCTCGGCTCGAGCAGACCGGCGCGCACGTCGGCGGGCGGGAAGTAGTAGATCGGCTGGTGGCCGCTCTCGTGCAGCATCTGCACGGATCGCGAGTCGGCCACCGTCTCCCCGGCCACGACGACGCGGACGCGCTTGGGGCTCGGCTCGAGGAACAACGCCCGCCCCGGATCCGGCGGCTCGAAGTTGAAGCTGCCGAGCGGTGTGCGGCCGAGCGGCCCGGTGCCCGTCATCAGACCCATGTGGCCTGGAAGGCTACCGAGGCGGGTCAGCCGGCGACCACGATGCCGAGCCACACGATGGCCAGCGAGACCAGGAAGATCGCGCCGTCGAACGCGTGCGACTGCGGCCGGCGCATGTGGGCGCCGATCAGGATGCCCACCAGCACCACGAGCCCCAGCTTGACCTGGAGCGACGAGCTCTTCCAGTCGTGGTTGTGCGACGCCAGCGCGGCGCCGGTCGCGACCAGGACGCCGATGGCGATCAGCGTGCCCATGCCGAAGCGGCGCGCGGCGGCGCGCATCGGCTCGCGGTCCTCGAGTCCGCGCAGCGCCGGGACGACCACCGCCGCCAGCATCAGCTGGCCGCCGACGAAGAACGCCATCGCCAGCAGGTGCAGCCACAGGACCCCGTTCCAGAACGTCATCGGTGGCGATCGTAGTGGGCGGGGTGGGGCGGGTGGGGTTGGGGTGGTGGCGGTGCGGGCGGGGGTGGCGCGGTGCGCACCGGATTCCGAGGTGCGGAAGTCGACAAACAACGTCCGCTGGCGGCGTCCTCGGCCATCTGAGCGCCGTGGCGGCGCTTAGATGGCCAGATTCGCTGACAGCCGTCGAATCTGTCGACATAAGCACCCCCTGGGCGTGTTGTCCCGAGCCGCCGGCACGGCCAGCCGCGCCGGTGGCGACAGCACCCCACCTGACACACTGGCCGCCGGATGAACTTCGCCCGTGACGTCGTCGACGCCGCCGCGCCCGGAGACCGGGCGATCGTCGAGCTGGCTCGCGACGATCGCCGACGGGAATGGACCTTCGGCGAGGTTGCCGACCGCAGCGCCCGGGTGGCGGGAGCGATCGCGGCCCGCGGCGTGCGTCGCGGCGATGTTGTGATGACGCTGATCGGCAACCGGCCCGAGTGGATCTTCACGATGGTCGCCTGCTTCCGGATCGGCGCGGTCGTCCTGCCGTGCAACGAGCAGTTGCGCGCCAAGGACCTGCGCCAGCGGCTGGCGGTGGCGAATCCGCGGCTGATCGTGGCCGACGAGCGCGATGCGGCGGAGCTCGCCGCGGCCGGCGCCGGCTGCCCGGTCCTGACGATCCAGGACGACGCCCTGTTCGCCGCCGAGCCCGCGCCGGCCGCGGAGCTGGCCCCCACCGATCCGTGCCTGATCACGTTCACCAGTGGCACCACCGCGGAGCCGAAGGCGGTTGTCCACGGCCAGCGCTACCTGCCCGGGCAGCGGCTCCAAGCCGAACACTGGCTCGGGGCGCGCCCCGGCGACGTCGTGTGGTGCACGGCCGCGTCGGGCTGGTCCAAATCGGCCCGGAACGCGTTCGTCGCGCCGTGGCTGCGCGGCGCCGCGGCCCTCCTGCACGACGCCCGCTTCGACCCGACCCAGCGACTGGAGATCCTGGCCGCCGAACGCGTGGACATCCTGTGCATGGCGCCGACCGAGTACCGCGTGATCGCCAAGCGGGTCGCGATCGCGCCGCTGCCGGATCTGCGGGGGCTCGTGGCGGCCGGCGAGGCGCTCAACCCCGAGGTGCTGCGGGCCTGGAACGAGGCCGTCGGCCTCGACATCCGCGACGGCTACGGCCAGACCGAGACGGGTCAGCTGACCGGCATGCCGCTCGGCGAGCCGGCGCGGCCGGGCTCGATGGGCCGGCCGCTGCCAGGGATCGAGCTGCGGGTGCAGGACGGTGAGCTCGTGCTCGCCGATCCCGGGACCGATCCGACCTTCTTCGTCGGCCATCTCGGTGAGGCCCCCTCGCCGGCGGAGCGTCCGTGGCACACCGGCGACCGCGTGCATCAGGACGAGGACGGCTACCTGTACTTCGAAGGCCGTGCCGACGACCTGATCATCTCGGCCGGCTACCGGATCGGGCCGTTCGAGGTCGAGTCGGCGCTCGTCTCGCACGCCGCCGTCGCCGAGGCGGCGGTCGTCGGGACGCCCGACGATGAGCGCGGCGCCGTCGTCCGCGCGGTGGTCGTGCTCCGCGACGGCTTCGCGCCGAGCGCCGCCCTCGCCTCCGAGCTCCAGGATCACGTCAAGCACGAAACGGCGCCGTACAAGTACCCGCGGATCGTCGAGTTCGCCGACGAGCTGCCGAAGACGGCCAGCGGGAAGATCCGGCGTGCCCAGCTCCGCGGCGAGTAGGCCCCGCTCCCCCCGCGTGGCCCGCTAGGCCCCGCCCACCCCGCCCCGCCCCGCGGCGTGCGCTCCGCCCCGTCCGCGGCGCCTCAGTGGTAGATCCCGCCGCCGCTGTTCGGCGACGTCGGCGTGGTCGCCGGCGGCCCGCTCGGGCCCGCTGATGGATGGCCGACGATCAGCACGCCGTGCATGCCGAGCCGGATGTGCCCGTCGATCGGGCAGAAGAACGCGTAGCGCCCGGCGCGGGTGACGTGCACCGTGAGCGTGGCCGAGCCACCCGGCGGGATGTCCGCGGTGCGGACGAGACCGCCCGGACCCTCGATGGCCAGCGCGTGGATGACGGTGCCGTGGTTGTGGACGCTGATCGCGATCGTGCCCGTCCGCGCCACCGCGGGGGTCGACGGCGTGATCCTGAACTCGGTCTCGGTCAGCGACAGCCGCGCCGAGGGCGGAGACGCCGGCGTCGTCGAGGTCGTCGTGGTCGGGACCGTCGTCGAGGCTGTGGTCGTGCGCGGAGGCGTCGTCGAGGACGCGGTGCTCGAGGAGCTCGAGGAGCTCGAGGAGCCCGAGGAGCCACATGCCGCGATCACCACGGCGGCGAGCGCTGCGCACAGCACGGCGATGATCGGGTTGAAACTGCGCATCTCGTGCCCCTCCGAGGATTGTGGCTCGACCCAGAGCTGGGTGCGGCTTCGGCTGGTCCGATGCCTCGATACGCTCACATTGTGACTGACGCGAGACCTGTCATCGGAATCTGCGCTGCGCTCGAACGGGCGCAATGGACGAGCTGGGATCAACGGGCCGTATTGCTGCCCTTCAGCTACATCGAGGCGATCCAGCACGAGGGCGCGCTGGCGCTGATGATCCCCCCGGATCCGCGCCTGGTCGAGAACCCGGATGAGCTGCTCGACCGCGTCGACGGCCTCGTGCTGGCCGGCGGCGCCGATGTCGACCCGGGCTCGTACGGGGAGGACCCGCACCCGGAGACGAACGGGACCGTGCCTGCGCGCGACCAGGTCGAGATCGCGCTGACCCGCCGAGCGGTGGAGCGCGATCTGCCGGTGCTCGGGATCTGCCGGGGCATGCAGGTGATGAACGTCGCCTTCGGCGGCACGCTGCGCCAGCACCTGCCCGACGACCTCGGCCACACCGAGCATCGCCGCCGGCGCGGGACGTTCGACAACTCAGAGCACGACGTGAGGCTGCAGGACGGATCGCTCGCGGCGCGCGCCGCCGGCGAGGAGATCCATTCGACCAAGTCCCACCACCATCAGGGTGTGGCCACCATCGGGATGGGCCTCGAGGTCACGGGCTGGTCGGCGCTGGATGAGCTCCCGGAGGCGATCGAAGCTCCGGCCAACCGGTTCGTGCTCGGCGTCCAGTGGCATCCCGAGGCCGACGCGGACAGCCGCCTGATTGGTTCCTTCGTGGCCGTGGTCCGGGATCACCGCAGGACGCGGGTCTCGTAGCCGGCCGCCCGCACGACCTGCTCGACCTCTCCGGCGTGCTCGGGGCTGCGCGTCTCGAGCACGAGCTGCACCGCCGTCTCGCGGACGTGCAGATCGACCCCCTCGCGCACGTGCTGCACGTCGAGCAGGTTGGCCCGTTGCTCGGCCACCAGCGCGAGCAGTCGCGCGAGGGCGCCGGGAAGATCGGGGAGGCGGGTGACGAGGACGAGGCGCCGGCCGGCCAGGGTCTCGTGACGGCGCGCCAGCTCGCCCAGCAGGCCGGCGTCGACGTTGCCGCCCGAGATCACGACCGCCGTGCTGCCGGCCGGCGCGGGGCTGACGAAGCCGCCGAGCAGGGCGGCCACTCCGACGGCTCCAGCCCCCTCGACGACCAGCTTGGCCCGCTCGAGCAGGAACATCATCGCCTCCGCCACATCGTCCTCGGCCACGACGACGATGTCGTCGACCCAGCGCCGGATCAGCTCCAGCGTGAGCTCACCGGGTCGCTTGACCGCGATCCCGTCGGCGATCGTGAGCGATGACTGCACCTCGACCGGCGCTCCCGCGGCCAGCGAGGCGCGGACCGCCGCGCACCTCTCCACCTGGACCCCGATCACCTCGACCTCCGGCCGCTGGGACTTCAGCGCCACCGCGACGCCGCTCACGAGGCCGCCCCCGCCGACCGGAACGAGCACCCGCGCGAGGTCCGCGGGTGCCTGCTCGAGCAGCTCGAGACCGACGCCGCCCTGACCGGCGACGACATCGCGGTCGTCGAACGGATGCACGAACGTGAGCGGGGTCGAGTCGGCCCGGTCACGGGCGGCGGCGAGCGACTCGTCCACCGTCGTGCCGACGAGGCGGACCTCGGCGCCCAGCGCCGCCGCCGCCTCGACCTTGGCAATCGGCGCGATCTCGGGCATGAACACCTCGCACCGCACGCCGCGGGCGCGCGCGGCATAAGCGACAGCCTGGGCATGGTTGCCGGCGCTCCCGGCGACCACACCCTCGGCACAGGCCGGGCCCAGCGCCGCGATCTTGGCCAGTGCCCCACGGAGCTTGAACGAGCCCGTGCGCTGGAGGTTCTCGGCCTTGAGCACGACCTCACCCCCGGAGCGCTCTCCGAGCGTCCGCGAGCTCAGGACGGGCGTCTCCCGGATCACGCCGACCCCCGCCCGCACGGCGCGCCGCACATCGTCGAGGGTGACCGGGTCAGCCAGGGAGCGCCACCACCGCGTCGATCTCGACCTGGGCGCCGCGCGGGAGCGCGGCCACGCCGATCGCCACCCTCGCGGGCGGGCTCGCCTCGAAGAAGGAGCCGTACACCTCGTTGACGGACGGGAACGCGCTCATGTCGGTCAGGTAGACGGTCACCCGCACGGCGTCGCCGAGGCTCGCTCCCGCCGCCTGACAGACCGCGGCGAGGTTCTCCAGGCAGCGACCCGCCTGCTCGGACGGTGTCTCCCCCACGAGGTCTCCGGTCCGCGCGTCCAGGGGAATCTGGCCGGAGCAGAACAGCAGGTCGCCGGCGCGAACGGCGTGAACGTAGGGCCCGATGGCTGCGGGCGCATCGGGTGCGGTGACCGGCTCGCGGTGATGGGACAACTCGTCTTCTCCTGATGTCGACCGGCGCGGTTGGCGCGCCTGGTTGGCGCGATCGTTTCACAGGCAGGCGTGTGAACGGCGTGTGGACGATCGATGATCGCCGGCGCATTCCGCCGGCGGCGTACCGGGCGGCGGTGTCTGGGTAGCCTCCCGTGTATGCCCAATCGGTTGGCGCGGGAGACCTCGCCCTATCTGCTGCAGCACAAGGACAATCCGGTCGACTGGTACCCGTGGGGCGAGGAGGCGCTGTCCCGGGCCCGCGACGAGGAGCGCCCGCTGCTCGTCTCGATCGGCTACTCCGCCTGTCACTGGTGCCACGTGATGGAGCGTGAGTCGTTCGAGGATCCCGAGGTCGCGGCGCTGATGAACGAGCACTTCGTGTGCATCAAGGTCGATCGCGAGGAGCGCCCGGACGTCGACGCGATCTGCATGGAGGCCGTGCAGACGATGACCGGCCAGGGCGGATGGCCCCTGAACGCCTTCCTGACGCCGGAGCAGACCCCGTTCTACGCCGGGACCTACTTCCCGCCCGAGCCGCGTCACGGCCTGCCGAGCTGGCGGATGGTGCTGCTGGCCATCGTCGAGGCCTGGGACAAGCAGCGCGACGAGATCCGCGCCCAGGCCGCCAGGCTGGTGGAGGCGCTCGGGGCGAGCGCGCGGATCGAGCCCTCGTCGGAGCCGATCGTCGGAACACAGCTCGACGCGGCGCTCGAGGCGCTGCGCGGCGCCTATGACTCCGTCAACGGCGGTTTCGGCCGCGCGCCGAAGTTTCCGCCCGCCTCGACGATCGAGCTGTTGCTGGCCCGCGGCGAGCAGGAGATGTCGCTGGGGACCCTGCGCGCGATGGCCCGCGGCGGGATCTACGACCATGTCGGCGGCGGCTTCTCCCGCTATGCGGTCGACGCCACCTGGACCGTCCCCCACTTCGAGAAGATGCTGTACGACAACGCTCTGCTCGCGCGGGCCTACCTGCACGGCTGGCAGGTGTCCGGTGAGGACCGCCTGAGCTCGGTGTGCTGCGAGACGCTCGACTGGGCGATCCGCGAGATGCGCGGCCCCGAGGGTGGCTTCTGCTCGGCCCTCGACGCCGACTCGGAGGGCGTCGAGGGCAAGTTCTACGTGTGGACGCTGGCGCAGCTCGAGGAGGCGCTCGGCCCTGACCTGGCTCCCGACGCGATCGCCTACTTCGGCGCCACCGAGCACGGCAACTTCGAGAGTGATGCGAACGTGCTCGAGGGCCGCGGGCCAGTGCCCGCCCGGCTCCTCGACATCCGTCGGCGCCTGCTCGAGGTGCGCGCGGACCGCGTCCGGCCCGGGCTCGACGACAAGCGGCTGACGTCGTGGAATGCGCTCATGATCTCGGCCCTGGCCGAGGCCGGAGCCGCACAGCGGCGGCCGGCCTACCTCCTGGCCGCGCGGGATTGCGCGGACTTCATCCTCACCGAGCTGCGTGACGCCGGCGGCCGGCTTCTGCGCACCTGGAAGGACGGGCGCGGGCGCCTCGGCGCCTACCTCGAGGATCACGCCTTCCTGCTCGAGGCGCTCGTGACCCTGTACGAGGCGACCTTCGAGCCGCGCTACTACCACGAGGCGGTGCTGCTGGCCGACACGATCATCGCGCGCTTTTCGGACCCCGAGCGGGGCGGCTTCTTCTCCACCCCGGAGGACCATGAGCACCTCGTCACGCGCCGCAAGGACCTCGACGACTCACCGATTCCGTCCGGCAGCTCGGCGGCGGCGTTCGGGTTGCTGCGACTGGCGCTCCTGTCGGGCGAAGGCCGCTACGAGCGCCACGCGCTCGGCGTGCTGCGGCTGCTGTACCCGATCGCGGTCCGTCACCCACAGGGGTTCGCCCATCTGCTGCGGGCGGCCGACTTCTACCTGGCACCGGTCAAGGAGGTGGCCATCGTCGGGCCGGAGCGCGAATCCGAGGCGCTGCTGGAGGTCGTGCGCGGCGCCTATCGCCCGCACATCGTCCTGGCCGGGGGCGCGCGCGACGGCGTGCCGCTGCTCGACGATCGCGAGCCGGTCGACGGCCGGGCTGCCGCCTACGTGTGCGAGCACTTCGTGTGCAAGGCCCCGGTCACCGAGCCCGGGGAGCTGGCCGCGCTGCTGTAGCCGGCGAGCGGCAGGGCGGGGCGAGGCCGGCCGGGGCGAGGCCGGGCGGGGCGAGGCCGGGCGGGAGGCGGCTACAGGACCGGGAGGTAGCGCTCGAGCTCCCAGGGGGTGACCTGAACGCGGTAGTCGTCCCACTCCTGGCGCTTGATCTCGATGTAGCGGTTGAACATGTGCTCCCCGAGCGTGCGCAGCACCAGCTCGGACTGGGAGGTCAGCTCGATCGCCTCGCCGAGCGTCTCCGGGAGCTGGTCGATCCCGAGCCGCCGGCGCTCGTCCGGCGAGAGGTGGTAGAGGTTCTTCTCCATCGGGTCCGGCAGCTCGTAGCCGTTCTCGATCCCCTCCAGGCCCGCCTGCAGCAGCGTGGCGAAGGTCAGGTAGGGGTTGCAGGCGGGGTCGGGGCAGCGCAGCTCCATCCGCGTCGCGGTCTCCCGGCCGGGGTGGTACATCGGCACGCGCACGAGCGCAGAGCGATTGCGCCGCGACCAGGCGACGTACACCGGAGCCTCGTAGCCGGGCACCAGGCGCTTGTAGGAGTTGACCCACTGGGCGAAGATCGAGCAGATCTCCCGGGCATGACGGAGCTGCCCGGCGATGAACGCCTTGCCGACATCGGAGAGGAAGTACGGGTCGTCGCCGTCGTAGAACGCGTTCCGCTCGCCGCGGAACAGCGACTGATGGGTGTGCATGCCCGAGCCGTTCTCGCCGAACAGCGGCTTCGGCATGAAGGTCGCATGCAGGCCGTACTTCATCGCGTATTCCTTGACCGTGATCCGATAGGTCATGCAGTCGTCGGCCATCTTCATCGCGTCCGAGTAGCGCATGTCGATCTCGTGCTGGCTCGGCCCGACCTCGTGGTGCGTGTACTCGGTGTGGATGCCCAGCTGCTCGAGCGCGAGCACGGTCTCGCGGCGCAGATCCGAGCCGGCGTCGAGCGTCGTCAGGTCGAAATAGCCGCCCTCGTCGAGCACCTCGGTCGACTTGGAGTCCCGGAAGTAGAAGTACTCCAGCTCGGGTCCCACGTAATAGTGGTCGAAGCCCATCGCTTGGGCCCGCTCGACCGCGCGGCGCAGCACGTGCCGCGGGTCGCCCTCATACGGCGTGCGCTCCGGGGTGAGGACGTCGCAGAACATCCGCGCCGCCCCGTCCTCGCTCGGGCGCCACGGGATCAGCGCGAACGTGCTCGGGTCGGGCTGAGCGATCATGTCCGACTCCTCGATCGCGTTGAAGCCGGTGATCGATGAGCCGTCGAAGCCCATCCCGCCCTCGAACGCGTCTGCCAACTCGGTGGCGTTGATCGAGAACGACTTCAGCTGCCCGAGGATGTCGGTGAACCACAGCCGCACGAAGCGGATCTCGTGCTCCTTGGCGAGGGCCATCACGTCGTCGGCGGTAAGCGGTGCGTCGGCCATCGGCGGAAGCCTCCTGGGTGGGCGGGCTGGGTCGTGCAGCTCGGTCGTGCGGACGCCGGAGGTTACTTGCCCGCGTCCCGCGGGGTCCGTAATGTCGTCGCGATGCGCAATCGGGTGGCACGGCTGCTCGCCGTCGCGATCGCCGTGGCGCTCACCGCCTGTGGGAGCTCGTCGGGGCGCTCCGGGATCGTGAGTACCGCGACGTCGACGGGCGGCAGCGCTCATCACGCGGCTGCCTGCCACCCGGCCGGCACGCGGACGCTGGCCGCCGCCGGCGCGGCGCGCGTGTTCGCGGCCGGCACCTCCGTCTACGCCTGCTCGGAGCGCACGGGCCGGCGCACCTACCTCGGTCAGACCCGGAGCTGCATCCGCACGCCCCGGATCGGGGTGCTCGCCGCGGCGGGGGATCTGGCCGCCTACGCGCTTCAGCTGTGCGGCATCGACACCGGCCGCGCCCAGGTGATCGTGCGCCGGCTCACGGACGGGCGGCAGGTGCTGAGCGCACCCGCGTTCACCGGTGCGCTGGGACCCGAGTCCTACACGACGGTCGACGCGCTCGTGCTGCGCGCCGACGGCGGGCTGGCGTGGATTGCCAGTGGCTCCTCGGTCGTGCGCCCCACCCGTAACCGCGAGGTACACCGCCGGCAGCACGCCGGGCCGAGCCTGCTCGACGCCGGCGTCCACATCGCGCCGGCCTCCCTGCGCCTACGCGGCGCCTCGCAGGTGAGCTGGACGGACGGGGGGACGGCGCGGACGGCAACGCTGCGGTAAAGGCTCAGGCCGGTCGGGGCCGGAGGATCGGCGGCCGGCGCGGCCGGCGCGGCCGGCGCGGCGCGGCCGGCGCGGCCGGCGCGGCGCGGGATCGTGCGCGGATCGGCACGGAGGTCCGGCGCGGCTCGTGCGCGGCGGTCCGGCGCGGCTAGTGCGCGGCGGAGCGCTCGCAGTCGCGGGATAGCCAGCGGTTGGCCCAGCGCTGAAGCTCCGCCAGCGCCGGCTTGAGCTCGCGACCCATGCGCGAGAGCTGGTACTCGACCCGCAGGGGCGGACCGGGGATCACCGTGCGCTCGACCATACCCCGTGACTCGAGCTCTTTCAGACGCTCGGAGAGCAGGCGATCGGAGAGCTCGGGCACCGCCTGGGCGACCTCGGAGAAGCGCAGCGGCCCGTCCATCAGAACGCGCAGGATGGCGCCGGTCCAGCGGCGCCCCACGAGCTCGACTGCCTCGTGGTAAAGCGGGCAGCAGCCCGCCACCGTAGCCTCACGCTCAGCGTTGGCCGTGTGGCCGCGGGTGCCCATTTGCGCAGCTTACGCCGCTTGCAGCGACCGCGTGGCTTCGGTGGAGCCGTCGACCGGAATCTCCCCGGCGACATTCACCATCGCCGTGAAGCCCTCGAGCGCGACCGCAGCGATGGCCTCGAGGATCTGTTCGTCGTCCCATCCGGCCTCTCGCGCCTCCTCGTGGAGGTGCATCGGCGGCCGACCACCCTGCTCGAGCA
This sequence comes from Solirubrobacteraceae bacterium, assembly GCA_035555155.1. Taxonomy (GTDB): domain Bacteria; phylum Actinomycetota; class Thermoleophilia; order Solirubrobacterales; family Solirubrobacteraceae; genus Palsa-465. The sequence goes on from DATMGZ010000041.1 coordinate 21,213, forward strand.
GGGCCTGGAGGTAGCGGAGCAGAGCAGCCTCACGCTCGTCGTTGGACGAGAATTGGCGCGCCAGCGCCACCTCGTCCAACGCCAGCCCGGCGCCGCGGGCCGCACGCGAATGCATCGCGATCCCCGGCTCCGACTGGTAGTGCTCGGCGACCGCGAGCGCGATCCGCTCGAGTGTCGCCAGCGTCAGCTTGCCGTGGCGGAGCTCGGAGCGGAACCGCGCGTAGGCACGCAGAGCCGCCGGAGAACCCGCCATCACGCCCAGGAAGTTCGGCAGCTGCCCGCCGGACGCCAGGGCGCCACGCAGCACCGGCACGGATCCTTCCGGGGCCGTGAGGTCGTCGTGGATTTGGAATCTGCTCATCGGAGTCTTCATGTGGACCACCGGGGTCTTAAGGATGGACAGCGCATCGGAGGCACTGTCCTTTACTTTCGAGACTTGCTTACTGTTGGTTAGTGTAGCTGGCGACTGCGGGGCGGACAAGGGGGGCGGACCAGTCTTCAACTCTTCTTACGCGGCGTTCCGGTGTCCCCTTTCCTTATACGTGGGGCGATAAACGCCGGATGAGAACTCTCCATCAGACGCGTAAGCCGGGCCGGTCGGGCTCGGTCGCGCGGGCGCTCACGCCGGGCTTCTCCGGCGCCTCGTGGCGGCCATGGACGCGAAGGTTCGCAGGGTCAAGCGGCGCGGAATTGCGCCGGTTGCGCTCGCCGGGCCGTCAGGCGGGCGCGGTTGCGTGGCGGTCGACCGCTGCGAGCGTCAGCCGCGCGTGCGGTGCGCGGTGGACGGGCGGAGCTGGCTGCTCTGCGCGGTGGCGGGGACGGTCACCCGCTTGATCACGGCGGCATGGGAGCTCGTCGCAGCGGCGAGCACGAGGATGACGCCGAGCAGGACGGCCCACATGGCGATCCGGTCGGGGTTCGATCCGGCGCGCTCGTGCACGCTGCGCGGCGGACGGCGGCGAGCCGGTCCCTGCCCGACCGGAGAACGATGTCGATCGGCGACCTGACCCCGGATCGTGACGGTCCGACGCTCGGCCACGACCCGCTCGTCGGAGTACGCACGCGGCGGCGGCACAGCCCGCACGGGGTCGGTAGCGCGCGCCCGCACGGCGTCGGTAGCGCGCGCCCGCACGGGATCGGCAGCGCGCGCCCGCACGGGATCGGCAGCCCGGACAGGGGTCAACGCAGCCCAGACTGGCCGTTCATGCGGCGCCCCATCCGGGCGTGCGGCAACGCGAGCTTCTGGCATCTCGTCGTCCTCTTTCTCGGGCTTGCGGGGTTAGCTGACGGGCTCGCGCCGAAAGAGCGGCGCTACATGCAAAGACACGATTAGCCCCAACAACGTGGGTCCCCCGCTTCTCGCGAGTCGGCCCGATTGGGCCTCTCCCGCGAGAACTCAGCGGTACGGGAGCGGCATGCTAGCAGCGGTTCAGGACGGAAGAGCAGCCGTCGTCACGAGCCCGCGCGCCGGCGGGCCGCGGTCTCCGACCGCCCATGGTGGGCGGCGTCCGCGTTACTTGCCGGCGACGCGCGCGACGAAGTTCGCGACGTCGGTCGCGTCCTGGCCCTGGACGAGTGCCGCGGGCATCGTGCCGTACCCGAGGCAGGTCTGCGGATCGCTGCTCGGCGCGTTCTGCAGGCAGCCGTAGTTGATCGTGTGGAGCACGAGCGACTGGGGCGGCTGGAGCACATCGAGGTTGGGACCGACCTTGCCGACGGCGTTGGCGGCGGCGAGGGTGTGGCAGAAACCGCAGTGCTCGCCGAACAGCTCGCGTCCGCGCTTATCGGATGCGTTCAGGCTCACGCCGGCGTACTGCTTGCTCGAGTTGCGGTGATTCCCGGCCAGGGTGACGGCAGGGATCACGACCCCGAAGGCAATGAAGATGAAGGCGAACGTGACGGCAGCAGCGCGCCGTCCGCCCCGCGACTGGGCCTGCAAGGTGTTCCGGGCGCCGCCGAGACCGCCGCGCGCGGCCACGAAGAACAGGCCGAGGGCGAGAACCACCCAGAAACCGAGAAAGAGGATGACTGCCAGCACGGTGCGCGGGCACCTTACCGTGCCTCGCAACGGAATGGGTAGTCAGGCGGGTCAGGACGGGTCAGGGCGGGCCTGGGGCGTGACCCTAGCGCCGCCGTCCGGATCCGAAGCTCATCACCGCCGGGGCGACGGCACGGAAGTCCTCGCTGGCCTCGGGGCTCCCAGCGCCGGCGCCGGCCGCCCCGTCGGCTCGCCGGCCCTCCTCGGCGATCCGGCGCCGCTCGCGCTCGTCGAGCATCGAGAAGTCCTTGACCTCGGCCAGCGGCTCATCCGGCGCGGCGATCGACGAGATCCGGTCGACCAGCACGTTGATCGCCCCGCCGGCGGCGGCGAATCGCTCGAGCTTGCCCTCCACCAGCATCAGGGGCTCCGTTCTCACCGCCAGCCGGTGGCGCTCGTACACGGCCGGGGGCACGATCAGATTGATCGTGCCGTGCTCGTCCTCGAGCAGGACGAACACGATCCCGTTGGCCGTACCCGGTCGCTGCCGCGCCACGACGAGCCCGCCGACCCGCACCCGCGTGCCGTGGACGAGCGTCTCCAGGTCCAGGCTCGAGACCGCGCTCCCCGGCAGCCGCTCGCGCAGCAGCGCCAGGGGATGCTCGTGCGCCGTCAGCCCGGTCGTCCCGTAGTCGGCGAGCAGCGAGTCCCACGGCGTGAGCTCGCGCAGCACGGGCGGCGCCGGCAGATCGAGCGGGAGCGCGAGCTGAGTGCCGCCGGGTACGCTTCGCCCCGGGGTGGCGACGCCCAGCTGCCACAGGGCGATCCGCCGGGCCGAGCGGTTCCTGGGTGCAGCCTCCCCCGCCCGCGGCGCCTCCCCCGCCCGCGGCGCCAGCGAGTCGCACGCGCCCGACCAGGCCAGCAGCTCGAGCGAGCCCGCGCTCGCGCCACCTCTCGAGGCGAGGTCGGAGAGGTTGCGGAAGCGACCGGCGGCCCGGCGCGAGCTGACCAGCTCGCTCACCTCGGAGGCGCGAACGCCGCGCACGTAGCCCAGCCCGATGCGAACGCGACCGTGCTCGCCGTCCCCAAGCTCCATGTCGCATTCGGCGTCGCTCTCGTTGACGTCGGGCGCCAGCACCTCGATCCCGCGCCGCTGGGCCTCGTGGACGAGCGCATCGGGCGGGTAGAAGCCCATCGGCTGCTCGTTGAGCAGCGAGCACAGGAACTCGGGGGCGTAGTGGACCCGCAGCCAGGTCGACTGGTAGGCGAGCAGGCCGAACGCGGCGCCGTGGGCCTTGGGGAAGCCGAAGCCCGAGAACCCACGGACCATCGCGAAGACCTTCTCCGCCAGTGCTTCGTCCACCCCGTGCTTGCGCTGGGCTCCCGCGATGAAACGGTCGTGGTAGGCCTGGATCGCCGCATCGGAGCGCTTGCGGCTCATCGCCCGCCTCAGCCCCTCGGCCTCGCCGGGGGTGAAGCCCGCGAACGCGATCGCGACCTCGAGCACCTGATCCTGGAAGATGATCGTCCCGAGCGTCTCGCTGAGCACCGGCTCCAGCGACGGGTGATCATAGGGAACCTCGTAGCCGGGGTCGACCCGCATGCGCTGGCGGCGCTCGATGTACGGGTTCACCGCCCCGCCCTGGATCGGCCCGGGCCTGACGATCGCGACCTGGATCGTAATGTCCCTGAGGTTCTCGGGCCGGGTGCGGCGCAGCGACTGCATCTGCGCCCGGCTCTCGATCTGGAACACCCCGGTCGTGTCCGCGTTCTGGATGCACTCGTACGTCGCCGGATCGTCGTAGGGGATCTGGGACAGGTCGATCCGCTCGCCGCGCATCTTGGCGATCAGCTCGACCGAGCGCTCGACCGCCGAGAGCATGCCCAGGCCCAGCAGGTCGATCTTGAGAAAACCCGCGTCCGCGCACGAATCCTTGTCCCACTGAACGATCTGGCGGCCCTCCATCGCCGCCGGCACGATCGGGCAGCAGTCGATCAGCGGCCGTGTGGAGACGATCATCCCGCCCGAGTGCTGGGAGAGATGGCGCGGGAGCCCGTGGGCCTCGGCCGCGAGCCGGGCCAGCCACGCCCAGCGGCCGGTGGCGCCCCGGCGACCCGACGCCGCCGCGTCGGCGGAGAGCCCGAACGCGTTCGCGATGTCCGTGCCCACCTCGCGCGCATCGAAGCCCTCGCTGCCGCGCGCCACCCGCTCGATCTCGCCCGGAGGCAGGCCGAGCGCCTTGCCCAGCTCGCGGATCGCGCCGCGGGCCCGATAGGTGGGGAAGGCCGCCACCAGAGCGGAGCGATCCTGGCCGTAGCGCTCGTGGACCCGGGGGATCAGGACCTCCCGGATGTCACGGGGGAAGTCGAGGTCGATGTCGGGCAGCGAGGTCAGCTCCTCGTTCAGGAAGCGCCCGATCAACAGCTCGTTGGCGATCGGGTCCACATGCGAGAGCCCGGTCAGGTAGCAGACGATCGAGGAGACACTCGAGCCCCGGCCCCGGCCCGGCGGCAGGACCGAACGGGCAGTGTCCGGCCCGCGCACCTCGAGCGCGACCTCCCGGGCCAGCTCGAGCATGTCGTGGTGCAGCAGGAAGAAACCGGGCAGCCCCAGCGACTCGATGATCCGCAGCTCCTGCTCCAGGCGCCCGGCCGCGCGCTCACGGATCCCGGCCGCGACGTTCGGCGCCCTCTCGCCATAGCGCAGCTCGAACCGCGCCTGGCAGAGCTCTGCGAGCTTGCGCATCGCCTCCTCGTCCTCAGAGCCGGGATACCGGTAGCCGAGATCCGTGCCGAGCTCGAATCGCAGCCGGTCGGACACCCGCTCGGTCTCGGCCACCGCATCCGGGTACTCGGGGAACCGCGCCGCCATCGCCGCCGGCGCCGCGAGCACGTGACTGAAGTTGCCGCGCCGATGGGGCTCGGAGGCATCGAGTGTCGTGTGCATGCGTACCGCGACGAGCGCGTCCTGCAGGGGCGCGCGCGAGCGTGCATGCGCGTGCACGTTGCCGGTCGCGACGTACGGCACGCCGAGCCGCCGAGCCAGCCCGACGAGCCTGCGGTTGCGGGCGCGATCGTCGCTCAGGAAGGGACGCTGGAGCTCGATCCGCAGCCGATCGGGCCCGAACGCCGCCAGCAGGCGGCGCAGGGTCGGCTCGTCGTGCACGCCGCGCAGCGCGCACCCGCTGAGGCAGATCAGCCCCTCGGCGCGCTCCAGCACCTCGCCGATCGGGACGCAGGCCTGTGAGGGCGGACCTCTGCCCTCACGCGTGTGCTCGTGCGCGCGCACGAGGATGCGACAGAGGCTGGCCCAGCCGCGCGTGTTCTCGACCAGCAGCGTCAGGTGGCGGCCGTCATCGAGGTCCACCTCGGCCCCGTGGATCGCCCGCAGGCCCAGTGAACGCGCCGCGACCGCGAACTCCATCGAGCCCGAGACGGAGTTGTGGTCGGTCAGGGCAACCGCACCATAGCCCAGCTCCAGGGCGGCCGGAACGATCTCGTCCGGCAGCGACGCCCCGTCCAGGAACGAGAAGGCCGAATGGCAGTGGAGCTCCGCGTAGGCCATTGCGAACACATGTTCGCATCCGGTCAGGATGGACCGCGCGCAGTGCGCGCGCGGCTTCGCGGCGCCACGTAGGCTGCGCTGCCGTGCGCACCCGGTCGCTGGTCGCCATCCCCCTGCTCATCGCCGCGGTGCTGGTCGCGGCGATCTTCTCGGCCTGGGTCGGGCTGGGCTTCGGCATCGTCCTCGTCATCGTCATCCTCCGGTTGCGCGTCGATGAGTGGCTCGAGGTGTCGGAGGGCTTCTCGACCTACCACGAGCCGCCGCTGGCGCGCGCCGCCGACTGCGTGGTCGGGGTGGTCCGCCACGGCCTCGCGGCGATTCGGCAGCGCAGCGGCAGGGACGCCGTCGACATGCTGATGGCGCTGGCGTTCGTCCTGCTCATCTTCCTGCCGCTGCTGGCCGTCAAGCTGGCCTCGCATCATCACGGCCTCGGCAACCCGCTCGGGGTCACGATCGGCGTCATAGTCGGCGACCTCGTGCTCGAGCTCCAGCACGTCCCCGGCCGCCTCGCCCGCTACCGCGGTGCGGCCCAGCAGCACGGACCGGTGTGGATCGTCATGGTCGTGCTGACGCTCGAGCTGGCGATCTTCCTGTACCTGTCCGCGACGCGCGATGCGGCGACCGGCGGCTTCCTGCGCTCGGTGTTCACCGGTGTGGCGCTGATGGCCGTGATCCACGCGGTCACGATCATGACCACGTTCGTGGCCATCTTCATGAAGGGCCGGCCGCTGCGGTAGACGCGCCCGGCGGAGCTGCCGTGCGCGCCGGCGGTGCTATGCCGCTGCTTGGGTCAGATCCCGGTCGGGCTCGATCCGCCAGCGGCGAGCGACCTCGTACAGGCGCTCGTTCAGCTGCCAGCGATCGGGCCGGTCCTCGCCCGCGTGCTCCGGGCTGCCGCCCTTGAGCGCCATGCAGCCGGTGTTGTCGCCGGCGCGGCGGATCGCGTCGAGGTCAGCGCTCGAGAGGCGGATCTCCGCCGGCAGCGCGGCGAGCTCGGCTCGCTTCTCCTCGACCGGGCGCGCATTCGGGCCCGCCTCCTGGATCAGCGTCGGCGCCACACACCCGACGGCATCGTGGGCCAGATTCCACTGGCAGGCCAGCTGCAGCATCGTCAGCCCGTTCCGCTCGGCGATCGGCCGCATCGCCTCCATCCGCGCGCGACCCGCCTCGATCCAGCCCGGCGGGCGGAAGCTGCGGTGATCGTGCTGGACGAGCTCCTGGCCGGGACGCACGTCGTCGAAGAACAGGCCCCCGTAGTCGACCACGCGGGTGATCACCTCGACGTCGGCCTCGGCAGCGGCGCCGAGGCAGAGCTCCCCGGGCCACGGCTCGAGCGGGTTGAGGATGATCATCGCCCAGTCGATCAGGCCGCCGAAGCGCTCGAGGCAGTCGATCAGGTCGAGGGTGAAGCCGTTGGCCGGGCCCGGAGCCACGCCGACCAGGCGCGTCAGCCCAGACTCGCGCAGCGCCGCCATGCCCTCCCAGACGACCTCGCTGGTGTAGCCGATCCGGTCGGGGTTGTGCAGCAGCAGCAGGTCGAAGGCGTCGATGCCGCAACGCTCGAGGCTGCGCTCGGTCGCCATCCGCAGGTACTGGGCATAGGCGTCGGGCCCCCGCAGGGCCGGGTCGGTGAAGCGCGGGAATCCCTTGGCTCCATCGCGCTCGCCCTCGTAGAAGTCGTGCCCCACGGCGCCGACCACGCACATCTGCTCCCGTGGCAGCCCCGCGAGGGCCTGCCCGAGCATGCTGTCAGCGTCGCCGGTCCCGTACACGTCGGCGGTGATCACGGTCCTGATCGCGTCGTCGGGGGTGATCAGCCGGGCGAAGCGCTCGTCGTCGAGCGGCTCGCCGAAGCGCATGAAGCGGCCGCCGCTCCACGTTCCGACGGCGGTGGGACCAGGATCGGCCGTGATGTACGGAGAGGACATGCGCGTCTGAGTTTAGAGGCGACCGCGCTCTGAATCGTCCGGCTGCCGCCGCCGTGCGCGTTCGTCAGCCGACCGGCTCACCGCTGGCGCCACCACCTCCCGCTGCTGAGATCGTGGAACACGATCAGGTTTCTCCCCCCGGTGCTCACGAGCTCCCAGTAGCGCCGCCGGAGGGGCCGCTCGGTCCACCATCGATCCTCGATCAGCCACGACTCGCGCACAGCATCGATGTCCAGGCCGTCGACGGTGAGCGGACGTCCCTCGGCCTCCTCGGCCTGGACAGCCGCGCGACGCGGAACCGCGAGACGACGTGGCCCGGTCATCCCTCGAACGGCGCCAGCACGGCCCGGCGCTCGGGCACTCGCGAGTCAGGATCGATCTCCAGGACGCGCAGCGCCGAATCGGGGCCGGCCGCGGCGCGGGTATGACGGATCGCCTCGCGCAGCCGCCCCGCCCGGGCGGCGGCGGGATCGTCCAGCAGCCCACGCTGATCACTCGTCGGCGGCCCGAAGTGCTCGACCGCCAGGCGCAGCTCCTCCGCCGGAGCGGGCATCAACGCCAGCCGCGGGGCCAGCACCAGCCTCATCCGGACCGGGTCGGCGAGCGCCTCGCGGAACACCGCCCGCTCGCGCCACGTCCCGCTCTCCACCAGCACCGCGGAGAGCACGACCGCCCGCAGTGTCCTGCCCCGGCGCTCCCGCCGGGCCAGGAGCCGGTCGATCAGCAGCCCGAGTCCCCGCTCGAGCTGCGCCCCCGATGCCGCCTCGGGCAGGTCGAGCGACTCACGCAGATACTCGGTTGCCGTCCGCGGCCGCAACGCCCCGTCCCCCCCACCGGCCAGCTCGTGTGCGAGCAATCCCGCACCCCCGAAACGATCGGCCAGCGCGGCCGGCTCGAGCGCCACCAGCTCACCCAGCGTGTCCACCCCCAGACGCTCCAGTGCCTCGGGCAGCTCGGCCAGCTCCGGCCGGCCTCGCAGCAGGGCCACCGGCAGCGGTGCCAGGAACTCCCGTGCCTGTGTGCGTCCACCCGAGATGATCTCCGGCCGACGCACCGTTGCCCGCGTCGCGGCCGCCACCGCCGCGAAGCGCGACGGCGCGACCCCCAGTCGCGCGGGGATTCCGATCGCCCGCCGGGCCGCCGCCAGCACCCGGCCGAGTTGATCGCTCTCCCCCAGCATCCGGCCGCCGTGCAGCCGCAGCAATCCGCGCGCGTCGAAGCAGACGAGTCCCGGTCGCTCCGGCTCCACCGCCGCCCCGATCGACTCCAGATGCACCAGCAACCGCTCCCAGCGATCGGCGACGCCGGCCGGGTCGGGCGGGACGAGAGTCAGCCGCGGACAGCGCGCCAGCGCCTCCCCCATCCGCATCCCCGGATGGACACCGAACGCCTCCGCCGCAAGCGAGACCTCCCCCACCTTCTGCGCGGCCCCCGGCTCCGGCGCCAGCGCCGCCGGTACCCGCAACAACTCGGCCCGGTCGCCCGCGGCGACGGAGAGTTGGAAACGAGGGAGCAGGATGCAGACGATCAGGGCCATCGACCGAACACATGTTCGCATGGCGTCCGGACGATGGTGGCGACTCGCCGGGTCAGGACGGCGGCCCGAGCCGCGGGTTTGGCCTTGACCGTCATTGCGGTACGGTGCCTGGACCCGCAGCCATCAAGAGGAGTTGTCCATGCCCACTCCCGCCACGATCTCGCAGGGCGCGACCGGACCCACCGTCAGCTGGCTTCAGTATCTGCTCGTTCGACGGACGCTGAGCTACAACCAGATCGACGGCAGCTTCGGTCCCGTCACCAAGACTGCCGTGGAGCAGTTCCAGAGCGAGGATCACCTCACCGTCGATGGGATCGTCGGACCGATCACCTGGGGAGCCCTCGGCGGCGACGGCCCGGAGCCGCCGACGCTCAGCGACGGATCCCAGGGCCCGGTCGTCGAAAAGCTCCAGACGGCCCTCAATGAGGGACGCGGCTCGTTCGCGCCGAGCTCCAACCCGGTGCTCGCCACCGACGGCATCTACGGCGCCCACACCACCACTGCCGTGAAGGGGGCGCAGCAGTCGGGCGCGATCGCCGCCGACGGCATCGTCGGCTTGCAGACGTGGGCCCTGCCAGTGCACGCGGCCGGGCAGGTGCTCGCCGATCTCTGCGGCGTTCCCGGCCCCGGTTGAGAGCTGCGGTGGTGGCGGGACCCGGCGGCGCTGCCTGAGACGAGAACCGGCTTTCGTTCCATTCCCGCCCTCGGTGCGTCGCCACGGAACGTCTGGCCGGTGGTATCGGCACAACGTTCCATCACGCGTCGCCGCAACATCGAGAGGTAACGAAATGCCGGTGATCGACACCGGTCCGAGCGCGTGGCTCGACCGTCACGACCGATCAACCCGATTCCCGGCACCGCAGCCTCCACGAACCCGCCGATCGCCGCCGAATCCGGGCCGCGGTGCTACGGTGCCGCGCGATGGCACCCAACCTTCCGGAGATCGCCGCCAAGGGCACGCGCAGCTCCATCTCGACGCTGCGGGCCTTCGGCCAGCGGATCCCGGGCGCGGGCGGCGTCCTCGCCCACTCGCTGCACGACGCCGTCAAGGGCCGGACGGTGATGATCACCGGCGCCTCGTCGGGGATCGGCCAGGCGGCGGCGGTCAAGATCGGCGAGCACGGCGGGACGGCGATCCTGGTCGCCCGCACGCAGGAGAAGCTCGAGGCGACGAGGGCGGAGATCGAACAGCTGGGCGGCGTCGCCTACGTGCACCCGTGCGACCTGACCGACCCCGACGACATCGACCGGATGGCGGCGGAGGTGCTCGAGCGGCACGGCGCCGTGGACATCCTGGTCAACAACGCGGGCCGCTCGATCCGGCGCTCGGTCGGCCGCTCCTATGACCGCTTCCACGACTACCAGCGCACGATGCAGGTCAACTACTTCGGGCCGGTGAAGCTGATCCTCGATCTGCTGCCCGTGATGCGCGAGCGCGGCACTGGGCACATCATCAACGTCTCGACGATGGGGCTGCAGACGAACACGCCGAGGTTCGCCGCCTACCTGGCCTCGAAGGCGGCGCTCGATGCGTTCTCGCGCTCGATCGGCTCGGAGATCATCGGCGACGGCGTCCACATCACGACCGTGTACATGCCGCTCGTGCGCACGCCGATGATCGCCCCGACCAAGATGTACGACCGCTTCCCGGCCCTCAGCCCCGAGGCGGCGGCGGACATGATCTGCGACGCGATCCGCAAGCGCCCCAAGCGCGTCTCGACGGCGCTTGGCAACCTGGGCCAGCTCGGCTACGCGATCGTCCCGGGCGCCCAGGACGTGATCATCAACCGGGCCTTCAAGCTGTTCCCCGAGTCCGGCACGGCGGAGCCCGAGACCGCCGAGCAGCGCGCATTCAAGCGCGCCACGCCGGGCGCCTACTGGTAGCGCCCGCCCAGCCGGCGCCTGTTTCTGATGAGCCGCGCTCCGCGCGGGCCTGTTTCTGTGCCGGCAGTCCCGGCCGCGCGGCCACCCCGGGCACCCCGAACCACCCCGGGCAGATACTTGATCCCACAACTAATCCCTGCTAGCCTTCATTCCCCACCCCGCAGGAGGCACAAATGAAGCTCGAAGGCATCCACCACATCACCGCGATCACCGCCGATGCGCAGCGCAACGTCGACTTCTACGCCGGCGTGCTCGGGCTACGTCTGGTCAAGAAGTCGGTCAACCAGGACCACACCTCGGTCTACCACCTCTTCTACGCCGACGAGCACGCCGATCCGGGCTCCGACATCACCTTCTTCGAGTACCCCGGGGCGGCGCCCGGGCGCGCCGGCCGGGGCATGGTTCACCGCATCGTGTGGCGCGTCGGCGGCCCCGCGGCGCTCGACTTCTGGGAGCGGCGGCTGCGCGATGCCGGCTACGACTCGACCCGTGACGGCGACAGCCTCCGCTTCGCCGACTTCGAGGGGCTCGAGCACGAGCTCCTGATCGTCGACACCGGTGACGAGCCGCTCGTCGCCCACCATCCCGAGATCCCGGCCGAGCACGCGCTGCAGGGGTTCCACGCGGTGCGCGCCTACACCGAGGATCCCGAGCGCAGCCGCGCTCTGCTCGAGGACACGCTCGGCTTCCAGCCCGTCGCCGGCCGCAGCGACACACACGAGGCGCGCGGCGAGAAGCGCGGTGGCCTCTACATCTACGACGACGCACCGGCGGCGCATCCGCTCCAGGGCGCGGGCACGGTCCACCATGTCGCCTGGGCCTCAGAGCTCGACGAGCTCGAGGCCTGGCAG
>DATMGZ010000042.1:0-3637 GCA_035555155.1 Solirubrobacteraceae bacterium
GCATGTGTTCCACTGATCTATCGCGCCGGCCGGCGCGCCGAACGCCGGCCGGCACGTGCGTCCGCGAGCGGGAGGCGCGCTCACGGTGAGCGCGTCGCTCGTCGATACTCCTCATAGCCGTCGCCTCGCGTATCCGACTACCGGACGTCCCGGGGCGGGCAGGATGGCCGCGCTCTCCCAGGAGCCCTCGCATGCTCAGAACCAGACCGCTCATCATCCTTCTCGCCGTGCTCGCCACGAGCCTTCTGGCCGCAGGCTGTGCCCAGGCGAGAAGCCACCGCGCCGGCGTGCCCCGGGCCGGAGTCGCGAACGCCGGCCTGCCCGGTGCGTCGCCCATGAATCCGCTGGCGGGCCTCCCGTGGGGTGTGTACACCGGGTCGAACAACAACGGCGTCTACCCGGCCTACCAGGCGGCAACCGGCCGTGACAGGCAGCTGCTGGGGAAGATTGCGCTGCGGCCGCAGGCGCTCTGGTTCGGCGCGTGGTTTCACGACGCGGACGCAGCGAGTGCCGCGCGGGAGTACATCGCGAACGTCACCGGCGGCAACCCGAACGTGCTCGCACAGATCGCCGTCTTCCGCATGGACCCGTGGGAAGGGGAGGCCTGCCAGCACACGTGGAGCGCGACCGAGAAGGCCTCCTACCGCACCTGGGTTCAGGGGTTCGCCGCCGGCATCGGCTCCTCCCGCGTCGCGCTCATCCTGCAGCCCGACATGCCGTTCGCGATGTGCGCCTCCTCGCATGTCCCGCTCGAGCTCATCAGCTGGTCGGCCCGCGTGTTCTCGGCGCTGCCGCACACGACCGTGTACGTCGACGCGGGCGCTCGCTACTTCCCGATGCCGTTCAGCTCCGCCGTCCGGATGCTCGAGCAGGCCGGCATCCGGTACGCGCGCGGGTTCTCCCTGAATACGACCGAGTACGACTCGACAGGTGCCGAGCTCGAGTACGGGGCGCGTCTGGCGCAGGCCTTGAGCGCCGACGGATACGGCAACAAGCACATGGTCATCTCGACGACCGAGAACGGGGCCCCGTTCCTCAACGGCCAGTACCCCGGCGACGTCGGCAACCCGCGCGTGTGCCGCGGCGCCCACGACACGCTGTGCACCACGTTGGGCATCCCGCCGACGACGCAGACCGCCAGCCGCCGCTGGCATCTGTCGGACGTCGATCGGTCCCTCGCCGCCCGGTACGCCGATGCGTACGTATGGGCGGGCCGCCCGTGGCTCGATTATGGCTCCGATCCGTTCGAACTCAGTCGCGCGCTCGGACTGGCCGCCAGCTCGCCGTTCTGACCGCCGTGCGGCGGCGCCAACGTCGCGCTCCGCCGGTCACGACCGCGCCTTCTTCGCCCCCCGCCCGCTCCCCGGCTTCTTGAACGCCTTCTGATAGGCGTCGAGCAGGAACGGCAGCATCTCCGCGTCGGGCATCGGCTTGCCGGCGGCCTGACGGCGCAGCATCTCGCTGCAGAGCTGGATGTAGGCCTCGCCGAGGGCGGCGGTGAGAGCGGCGGCCACGGAGGCGTTGATGAGGTTGACGCCGGGGACGACCCTGAGGAGGGTCGCCGCGATCTGTCGGCCGGCGACCGCCATGCCGCCGCTGCCGACGAGGCCGCGGATCAGGTTGACGGCCCCCTCGTTGGTCATGTCGATGCCGAACACGGCGGTGATGCCGGCGAGCATCCCCAGCTGGACGGGCATCAGCACCGCGGCGTCGGGGACGGGAATCGGTGCCGCGCCGACGCCGGCGGCGGCGAGACTGGACGCGCCGGCGATGGCGCGAGCCTGGTTGGCCTTCAGCCGGATCACTACACCCTGGGCGTTCACGAACGCCCGTCTCACCGCCTCCGGGAGGATGTCGTTGGTCCGCTCCACGAGCTCCTCCAGTCCCCGGGGCCTAATCGTCTGCCCCGCCAGCAGGCGCTCCCGGGCGAGCGTGCGAATCGGGGTCCCCGCGATCGGCAGGCGCTCCTGCGCGACGACCGCCTCGAGCGCAGCGGCGCGCTCATCGTCGATGCATTGCGTGAGGACGAGGATGACCGGCACCTCGTCCGCAAGTGCCCGCACGATCTCGATGTCGTAGTCCTGGACCCGGGTCTGGCCGGCGTCGATGCAGTACCAGGCGACATGGATGACGTCGTCCGGAGAGCCCTTGCGCGAAGCGACGATCGTCTTCCTGTACTCGCGGATCACGTCGTTCTTCGCGTGTCCGAGCTCGATGCCCGGCGTGTCGAAGATGGTCACCGGGATGCCGGGGACGTCGTGTCGCTGCACGTGGGCGGTGACCGGCTTTCCGGTGCCCTCGGCGGCCAGGCGGACCCGAAACACGGCGTTGATGAGGGTGCTCTTGCCCACCCCGGTCTGCCCGCTGATGAGAATGTTCGCGTGTCCGAGGCGGTCCGCTTGGCGCTGTCGCTCGGCGCTGAAGAAGGCGGCCGGGTCGGCTGCGACGTCCTCCGCGCTCGGCGGCCCGGTCGATTGCGGGTAGGCACGGCCGTCTCCGGCGCCGCGACGCGTCCGCTCGGTCATGTCCTGCACACCGCGGGTGACGGCATCGCTGACGTCCTTGGCGCCCCGCTCGAGCCACGAACGGCCCTGCCTCAGGGCCCGTTCGATGCGCTCCCGCCTGTCGCTCTCCTCGGGCACCCGCGCTACCCGCCGGCCGTGAGCTCCGCGATCAGCTGATCGAGCTCGGGCACCTCGGCGCGGAGGCTGGGCAGGTTGACCACGATGCCCTCCTGGGTGCTGCGCGCGAGCACGACGACGACCTCCTCGTCGGGGGAGGGGTTCTCCTCGCGATGGGGCACGTAGGGCGGTACGTACACGTAGTCCCCGGGCGCCGTCTCGACGCGCCGCTCAGCGCCGTCCTCGAGGAACACGAACACCGGATGCCCGCGCACGACGTAGATGCCGGTCTCGGCCTCGCCGTGATGGTGATCGCCCGACACCATGCCCGGGGCGACGTGGCTCTCGCCCATCCAGATCTTGCGGGAGCCGTTGCGGGTTCCGGAGATCGCCTCATAGCGGCGCATCCCGGGCGTCTGGGCCGTCTCCTCGCTCAGCTGGTCACGGCCGGTGTGATGGAGCCGGCGGTGCCACGCCGCGGTCCCGGCTTCGCGCTCGGACTCTCCCTGGCCCATGGCCCGTCACGATAGCGCCCGGCATCGCCGAATCCGGCGGCCTCAGGCCACGGCGGCGGAGATCGGCGGGCCGCCGCCGTCGCCGTTCTTGGTCGTGCGCATCGCCAGACCGAGCACGAACATGGTGATGCCGTTGAGGATGAAGGCGAAGCCGACCAACAGCGCGAGCGTCGCGAGTCCGATGCCGGGACTCGCGATGATCACGATGCCGGCGATCAGCTCGACGCCGGCGACGAGGAGGCGCCACGTGCGGTGGCCCTCGTACTCGAACGCCTGCACGAACCGCACCGCCCCCAACGCGAGCAGCCAGATCCCGAGCAGGATCGCGATCACGGTGACGCCCTTGATCGGGTGGCGGATCAGCATCACGCCGATGACCAGGTCGAGTATCCCGATCACGGCGACGAGCCCGCGGTACTCGGTGCGGCTCGAGAGGGAGGCACCGACCTCGAAGATCCCGTTGACGAGAACGAAGATCCCGGCCACCACGGCGAGCGTCGC
>DATMGZ010000043.1:0-5113 GCA_035555155.1 Solirubrobacteraceae bacterium
CCACGACGCGGTGGATGATGGCGCCGTCGAGCTCGTACAGGTCGCCGAGTTCGTCGAGGGCGGCAGCTATCTCGGTGTTGGTCGGATCGGCCACTGGTGCCTTAGGCTAGTGCCCGACGGGGCGCTATACTTTTTGAAGCAGCGCGAGAACAGACCCGTTAAGGAGCCCCCATGGCAGGCAATGTCGCCGACGTAACCGACAACAACTTCCAGGCCGAGGTCATCGAGTCCGATGTCCCAGTGCTCGTGGACTTCTGGGCGCCCTGGTGCGGACCGTGCCGGATGGTCGGCCCGGTCGTCGAGGAGATCGCGCAGGACCGCGCCGGCGAGCTGAAGGTCGTCAAGCTCAACATCGACGAGAACCAGCAGACCGCCGTGGCCTACAACGTGATGTCGATCCCGACCCTGATCGTGTTCCGTGGCGGCGAGGTCGCGAAGACCGTGATCGGCGCCTACCCGAAGCGTCGCCTCGAGGCCGAGATCGAGCCGTTCGTGGCCAAGGCAGACGCCGACGGCGCGGTGGCGTAGGCCGCGGGTGGCGCAGGCCGCGCGCCGACCGCTCGCGTCCGCGGCCGTCAGGCCGCGGCCCGCGCGACCTGGACCCTCAGCTCGAGCCCGTCCATCGTTGCGGGCTCGATGCCGTTCAGGGCCGTGTAGCCGACGCTCACGGCGAGTGTCTCGCCGGCGATGTACGGCTCGTGCTCGCGCGCGGCCGCGAGCAGCGACGGATGGCCGTCGAGTGTCAGCGCGATCCGATCGGTGACCTCGAGGCCCCCGTCGCGGCGCGCCGCCTGCACGGCGTGGACGATCTCGCGCGCCCAGCCTTCGACGCGCAGCTCGTCGTCGATGGCCAGCTCCAGCGCGACCGCATGTGATCCCTCGCGCTCGACCTGGTAGCCCACGAGCGGCTGCATCGTGATCAGCAGATCCTCGGCGCCGAGCGGGTGGTCGTTGCCGCCGACCGTGATCGACACGGTGCGGCCCTCGCGCAGCGCGGCCCCGGCGTGCGCCGGGTCAAGGCCCGCGACCGCGGCGGCGACCAGCGGCATCTGCTTGCCGAAGCGCGGACCGAGCGCGCGGTAGTTGGGCTTGATCTCGACCCGACCGAGCTCGTCGGCCTCGGAGACGAAGCGCAGCTCGAGCACGTTCAGCTCCTCGCGGACCAGTTCCCGCAGCCGCTCGATCGCCACGCGCTCACGCCCGGTGGCGACCACGATCGCCGCCCGCAGCGGCTGGCGGACCTTGAGCTTCGCCTGCCCGCGCGCCGCGAGGCCGAGCCGCACCGTCTCCCGGGCGACGTCCATGTCGAACTCCAGCTGCCGATCACGCGGCCCCGGCTCCGGGAAGTCAGTCAGGTGCACGCTGGCCAGGCGGCCGTCGAGGTTGTCGTAGATCTCGTCGGCCAGGAACGGCGTGAACGGCGCCAGCAACTTGACCACCGTGACGAGCGAGTCGTGCAGAGTCGCGAACGCGGCCTCCTCGCCGTCCCAGAAGCGCCGCCGGGACCGGCGCACGTACCAGTTGGACAGCTCGTCGACGAACGTCGCGATCGCGCGGCCGGCGACGGTGGCGTCGTAGGCGTCCATCCGCTCGGCGACGAGCTCGGTCGTGGCCGCCAGGCGCGAGAGCACCCAGCGGTCGAGGTCGCTGCGCGCCGCCGTGTCGGCCCGCTCGAGCGTCTCCGGCGCAACGTCGTTGGCGTTCGCGTAGAGCACGTAGAAGCCGTACGTGTTCCACAGCTGCAGCAGGAACTGACGGACCGCCTCGCCGATCGTCTCGAGCGAGAAGCGGTAGCCGTCCCAGGGCTGCTTGGAGGTGAAGAAGTACCACCGGAATGCGTCAGCGCCGTAGCGGTCGATCACGTCCCAGGGCGCCACGACGTTACCCACCGACTTGGACATCTTGCGTCCCTGCTCGTCGAGGATCAGCCCCAGGCAGACCACGTTGCGATACGAGGACTGGTCGAACAGCAGCGTTGACACGGCGAGCAGCGAGTAGAACCAGCCCCGCGTCTGGTCGAGGGCCTCGCAGATGAAGTCGGCCGGGAAGCGCGCTTCGAACTCCCCCTCGTGCTCATGCGGTGCGTGGTACTGCGCGAATGGCATCGAGCCGGAGTCGAACCACACGTCGATCACCTCGACCACGCGCTGCATCGACGCGCCGCACTGCTCGCATGGGAACGTCGCCTCGTCGACGAACGGCCGGTGCGGGTCGGTCAGCGTGGTCCCGGCGCGCTCGTTGAGCTCGGCCAGCGAGCCGACCATCCTGACGTGCCCATCGGGGCAGCGCCACACCGGCAACGGGGTGCCCCAGTAGCGCTCGCGGGACAGCGCCCAGTCGACGTTGCCCTCCAGCCAGTTGCCGAAGCGGCCGTGCTTGACGTGCTCCGGATGCCAGTTGACCGTCTCGTTGGACGCCAGCAGCCGGTCCTTGATCTGGCTCGTGCCGATGTACCACGAGGGTTTGGCGTAATAGAGCAGCGGCGTGTCGCAGCGCCAGCAATGGGGATAGGAGTGCTCGTAGGGCTCGGAGCGCAGGAGCTTCCCCCGCACGCGCAGATCCTCGACCAGGTCGAGATCCGCGTCCTTGACCTTGCGTCCGGCGTAGGGTCCGATTCGGTTGTCGTAGGTCCCGTCCGGCCGTACCGGGTTGACCACGGTCAGGCCGTACTGCTCGCCGAGCCGGAAGTCGTCCTCGCCGAAGGCGATCGCCGTGTGGACGAGACCGGTCCCGTCCTCGGCGGTGACGAAGTCCCCGATCAGGACGGTGTGCCCACGCTCGCCGTACGCATCAGACGGGATGTAGGGGAACGGCGGCTCGTAGGCGATGCCCGCGAGCTCCCGGCCGGGGAGGCGACCGAGGATCTCGGCGCCCTCGCCGAGCACGCGCTCGAGCAGCGCCTCGGCCACGATCTGCACCGGTCCCTCGCCGGCCCGCGCGCGCACGTAGCTCAGTTCGGCGTTCACGGCGACCGCGGCGTTGGAGACCAGCGTCCATGGCGTGGTCGTCCAGATCAGCAGCTCGTCCCCGGGCTCGACGCTTCCGCGACCCTTGGTGACCGGGAACCGGACATACGCACTGGGGTCGATCACATCCCGGTACACGCCGGGTTGGCCGAGCTCGTGGCTCGAGAGCGCGGTGCCGCACCGGGGGCAGTACGGGACGACCTTCAGCTTCTCGTACAGCAGGCCCTTCTCGTGGATCGTCTTCAGCGCCCACCACACCGACTCGACGTAGCCGGGGTCGAGCGTCCGGTAGGCGTCGTCGGTGTCGATCCAGAAGCCGATCCGCTCGGTCAGCCGGGTCCAGTCCTCGACGTGGCTGAGCACCATCTCGCGGCAGCGGGCATTGAACTCGGCGATCCCGTAGCGCTCGATGTCGTCCTTGGAGGCGATGCCGAGCTCCTTCTCCACCGCCAGCTCGACCGGCAGGCCGTGGCAGTCCCAGCCTCCCTTGCGCTCGACGTAGAAGCCCCGCATGGTCTTGTAGCGGGGAAAGATGTCCTTGAATACGCGGGCCAGAACGTGGTGCGAGCCCGGCGGTCCGTTGGCCGTCGGCGGACCCTCGTAGAAGACCCACGGCGGGGCACCGCGGCGGCCGCGCATCGACTCCGCGAACACCTCGCGCTCGCGCCAGCGCTTGAGGACCTGCTCCTCGAGCTCGGGGAACGACGCGCGCGGATCGACTGAACGGTGAGGCGGCATTGGCGCAGGATTGTAGGTTCCCGCCGGTCCTCCGCCCGCGCCGGGGTGGGCCGGGGAGCTCGGCGCGAGGGCGGCGGTGAGCGACGGAGGCGCTAAGCCTGGCCGGCCCCGACGGCCGCCGGACCCGTGGCCCGGTTGCCATCGGCCGTCGCGGCGGCGGCGTCGAGGCGCGCCAGCAGCGCGTCGCGGGCCGCGACCGGCGTGTCGCCGAGCCGGCAGACCGTGCTCGCGCCCGTATCCGGCACCGCGCCGCGGTAGTCGAATACGACCACATCCTGCACGACTCCCCGCACGGCGTACACGAGCCGGCCGATCTGATCGAGCGGTGCCCGGCGGCCCGTGAGCACGACCGCGCGCGGCTCGAGCGCTCGCAGCGCCCGGCCGAGCCGTGCGGGCTCGACCGAAGCGGTCAGCGACAGGGTCCGGAGCCCGGCGCGTCTGAGCACCACTTCCAGCGCCTGGGCATGGAGGCCGTCGAGGTCGCAGGGTGCGGTGGCGTCGACGATCAACACGCCGTCGGGGCGCGAGGCCGGCGGGGACAGGCGCTTGAGGGCCGAGAGCCAACCGGTGGCGTGTCGCCACCCGAACTCGTACTCGGCCGTGCTCTGCCCCGGCTCGGCGTGGAGCGCGACGGCGGTCAGCAGGACCTCCTCGATCGTCCGCTCGAACGAGCGCAGGGTCAGGCTCTCCTCCAGCAGCCGGTTGGCCATGTCCTCGTTGAAGGCGCCGAAGGCGCTGCCCAGCCGCGACGACGAGGACGGGCCCTCACCGCGCTCGCGGGCCAGCGAGATCGCCGAGGAGACATTGTGCGTCTCGGCGAGCGTGAGCCGGAGTGACGCGATCTCGGCCAGCGCGTACTGGCGGTGACCGCCGGGGGAGCGATGGGGCTGGGGGAAGCCGTAGCGGCGCTCCCAGCTGCGCAGCGCGTTCGGGCTGACGCCGAGCATCGCCGCCGCTGCATTAGTCCGGATTCCATTCATATGAATGGTGTTATCGATGCAAACGCGCTTCGACACAAGTGCCGCAAGGCGCCGTGCACTTTGGGCGGATCCGTGCACGTGCAGGCGTTTCACCCGCGATGGGGAAGTCTGGGGCGCGTCCTGGGGCCGGTCGGGGGCGGGCCGCTCAGGACACCCGCCGGTGCCAGTTCCGATGGAAATGGACAGGTTTTCTAGATAAAGTTGTGCCGAATCTCTTTCTAAAGGAGAGACGCTGGGACTCCAGGCAAGGCCAGGGACTGGCATTCAGGCGTGGAGGAAATCGGGATGCAGCGAGTCGACCGGCGACTCGGTGGGGATCTCGTGGAATCGGCACACAGCGATGTGTGTACGCACACGACACCAGGAGGTCCTCGTGCACTGGCGCATCGGCTGATCCCGGGGCGACAACGCTCTCAAACCGTTAGGTGC
>DATMGZ010000044.1:0-3367 GCA_035555155.1 Solirubrobacteraceae bacterium
GGCCGGCGCGGAGCTCCTCGCGGATGCGGTCATAGGCGCGGGCGCGCTCGGCCTCGCTCGAGCACACGAACGTCTGCACCGGCTGACGGCCACGAGGCAGCTCGCGCAGCAGCGTGAAGTCGAGGTCGCCGTAGCCGGCCAGCGCCAGCGTGCGCGGGATCGGTGTCGCGGTCATGTGCAGGACGTGAGGGTCCAGCACCTCGCCCTTGGCGTCCAGGGCCGCCCGCTGGCGCACACCGAAGCGATGCTGCTCGTCGACCACCGCGACTCCGAGCCGCGCGAACGCGACCGAGGACTCGATCAGGGCATGGGTTCCCACGATCAGCGACAGCTCGCCGCTCTCGAGCTTGCCGAGCAGGTCGGCGCGCCGGCGCGCCGGGGTCGACCCGGTGAGCAGGCCTGCCGGGACCGCCTCGCCCGGCATCAGCTTCTGGATCGTCGCGAAGTGCTGCTCGGCCAGGGTCTCGGTCGGGGCCATCAGCGCCCCCTGCAGGCCGTGCTCGATCGCCCGCAGGATCGCGTACAGCGCCACCACCGTCTTGCCGGACCCGACCTCGCCCATCAGCAGCCGCTGCATCGGGCGGGCCTGGGCGATGTCGGCGTCGATCGCGGCCAGCGCGCGCTCCTGGTCGCCCGTGAGCGCGAACGGCAGCAGCTCCGCGAGCCAGCGGGCGGTCAGGGTGCGCTCGCCGTCGAGCACGGGCGCCTCGCCGGCGTCGCGGCGCCGGGCGCGCCGGCGCAGGAGCCCGAGCTGCATCAGGAGCAGCTCGTCGAAGGCCAGCCGGCGCAGCGCGATCCCCTGGTCCTCCTCGCCGCCGGGGAAGTGCGCGGCCCGCAGCGCAGCGGCGCGGTCGGGCAGCGCCTCGCTCACGCGCATCCGCGCCGGGAGCGGCTCGATCACGTCGGTGATCGTACCGGCGTGATCGCGCACGAGCGCGTGGATCGCCGTCGAGCTGAGGCCCTCGGTGGCCGGATAATGGGCCACCGCCTCGCCACCGGTGGTGGCGTCGGTGGTGATCGCGTGGCCCTGCACGCGGAACCGGTTGCGAGCCTCGTATTTGCCGTGCAGCAGCAACCGCGTGCCCGGCGCGTAGCGTTGGGCGAGCCAGGGCTGGTTGAAGAAGGTGGCCTTCATGACACCGCTGTCGTCAGTCACCGTGGCCTCGACCAGCGGACGCATTCCGCGCCGCCGCACGGGGCGCGAGGCGATGCTCCGGACCTCCACCACGACGGTCGCCGTCTCCCCCGCGACGAGCTGCGCCACCGCCCGCGACTCGCGACGGTCGCGCGGCAGGTGCTCAAGCAGGTCCCCGACCGTGTGTAGTCCGAGCGTCACCGCCGCCTGCTCGCTCTTGGCACCGTCGAGCTTCAGCGTGGCGGCCAGCCGCGAGGGATGCGGGTAGCTGACCGGGGCGGCGTCGAGCTCATCGGCGCCGAGCGGATCGAGCGTTGCGAACGCGGTCGCGGTCATGGCCACCGGCTGATCATGACCGGCCCCGCGGTCGGGACGGGCGGCTGAGCGGTCGGGACCTACTCAGCAGACAGCAGCCACCAGTAGCTCGACTGGCCGCCATGGCTCAGCTCGAACTCGACTTCGCCCGCGGCCAGCGTGTGCACCGTCTCGTCGTCGAGCGGCGCGTCGGCCCCGCGCAGGCACGTGATCAGCTCAGCGTCCTCGGCCAGCTGCTCGAGCACGCCGCGCAGCGTGTCGCGCGGCTTGCCCCAGGCCACGAGCTCCTCCTCCACGAATCCGATCGCGTCCCCTTCCCGAAACCGCCCCTGCTTGTCGTCGCGGGCGGCCCGGGCGACGGCGCCGGTGCGGATCCGCTGCAGCGTCTCGGTCATCCCCTCCGCATTGGCGCGGGCGCTGCGCGTCGGGTCGAGGCTGACCGCGGCGGCCAGACCGGCCTGCTGTGAGCGGCAGATCACCACGTGCACGGTCTTGTCCGACAGCTCGGCGGCCCGCTCAGCCGCCATCACCACGTTGGGACTGTTGGGCAGCACGACCACCTGTTCGGCCGGGATCGCATGGATCGCCGCCAGCAGGTCGTAGGTCGAGGGGTTGAGCGTCGGGCCGCCGTCGAGGACGTGAACCCCGAGGCTCTCGAACAGGCTCCGCATGCCGTCGCCGGTCGCCACCGCGAGCACCCCGCAGACGTCGGCGACGGCGGGCCTGGCGAGCCGCCGGTCGCGCTGCTCGATCTGCGCGTGCATGTCGGCCACGTCGAGGTGCGAGATCACCCCGGCGTCGGCGAACAGGGCGGTGGCCTGATCGGGATCGTCGGTGTGGACGTGGACCTTCAGGGTCGTCGCGTCGCCGACCACGAGCACGGAGTCGCCGAGGCGCTCGAGCTCGATCACGAACCGGCGCGCCTCGAGGTCGGAGCCCGTGACGGCGAAGTTCGTGCAGTAGCGGTACGTGCTCGAGCCATGCTGGGGGTGGGTGACGCGGGCCGGAGCGTGGTGCTCGAGCGGCGGCGGGGCGGTGCCGCGCAACGCGCCGACGATGCCGGCCAGGAGGACGGTGAGGCCATAGCCACCGGCGTCCACGACGCCGGCCTCGCGCAGCACGGGCAGCAGGTCGGGACCGCGCAGGACCGATTCCTCGCCGGCGGCGAGCGCCCGCTCGATCACCTCGGCGACGACGGCGTTCTGCTCCGCAGCGGTCGCCTCGGGTCCGAGGCGCGCGTCCTGCATGTGGGCCACCTCGGAGGCGACGCGGTGGGCCATCTCGCGCACGACGGTGAGGATCGTCCCCTCGGCCGGGTCGCGGACCGAGCCGTAGGCCTGGTCTGAAGCGCGGGCCAGGGCGGCGCTGATCAGGACCGGATCGATCAGCTCGCCGGGGCGGCTGGCCAACTCCTCGGCGGCGCCGCGGATGAGCTGCGAGAGGATCACGCCGGAGTTACCGCGCGCGCCGAGCAGCGCCGCGCGGGCGACCGAGGCCACGATCTCGTCGCGGTCGATGTCGTCGATCGTGCGCTCCTCCGAGGAGTCGCTGAGACGATCGAGCTCCTGCAGCACGGCGCGCAGCGTCAGCACCATGTTGTCGCCCGTGTCGCCGTCGGCGACCGGGAACACGTTGAGGTCATTGACCTCCTCGCGACGGGCCTCGAGCTCGGCCAGGGCCGCCTCGATCAGCGCCCGGAACCTGACGATGCTGGGATCGGACACCGGGGTCACCCGGTGATCAGCGAGCCTTTGCGACCTTGCCGGCCTTCAGGCATCGAGTGCAGACGTAGACCCGCCGCGGCGTGCCGCCGTCGTCGATCCTGACGCGCTGGAGGTTCGGGTCGAAGCGCCGCTTCGTCGCGACCATCGAGTGGCTGCGGCTGTTGCCGAACGCGGGACCCTTCGCACATACATG
>DATMGZ010000045.1:0-8882 GCA_035555155.1 Solirubrobacteraceae bacterium
CGCGGCGCTGAGCGAGCTGCTGCTTGCCGGTGGCACGATCGTCTATCAGCCCACGGCGATCGTGCACCATCGCCATCGCCGCGAATATGAGACCCTGCGCCGTCACATGCTCGGGTACGGACGCGGCCTGACCGCGTACTACGCCAGCATCCTCGCCCACCGGCCGCAATGTGCGCCGGAGCTGCTACGGCTCAGCGGACGGGCGACGCGCTACCAGCTCGCGCGACGCCGGCGGCGCTCGGTCGAACCGGCCTGGGGGCTGCCGCGTGAGCTCGTGCGAGCCAACCAGATCGGACTGATGCAGGGCGCTTTCATGTACCCCGTCGCGCGCCTGCAAGCCAGCCGCCTCAAGCGCGCCACCGCGAGGCGGTGAGCCGCGATGCGCCCGCCGACGATCGTGGCCGTCCTCATGTACCACAGCGTCGCCGCGACCACGACGACCGCGTTCGCGAACCTGACCGTCGACCCGGTGCTGTTCGCCGAGCACATCGCGATGCTGCGGGAACAGGCCCTTGACGTGATTCCGTTCAGCGAGGTCCCGGGTGCCCTCGCCATGGGCCGCTCCGCCGTCGCGATCTCGATCGACGACGGGCTGGCCGATGCCGCTGGCGAAGCCGCCCCGGTGCTGCTCGCACATGGGTTGCCGGCCACGCTGTTCGTCCCCACCGGCTTCGTGGGGGGCACCTCGCGCTGGCTGCGGGGAGAGGACGGGAACCGCGCGATGGTGAGCTGGTCCGATCTCGAGGAGCTGGCGCGGGCGGGGTTCGAGATCGGCTCGCACGGGCACGGGCATCTCGCCGCCGACGTGAACCCGTCGGACATGGTCCGCCGGGATGCCGCCGAGAGCCGGATCGAGATCGAGGACCACCTCGGGATCGGCGTCACGAGCTTCGCCTATCCGTTTGGCTACCACACCGCCGGCGCGCGACGCGCGATCCGGGAGGCGGGCTTCGGGCAGGCCTGCGCCGTGGGCGACCTGGCCGCCTGCGTCGACGACGACCGCTGGGCACTGCCCCGGCTGGCGGTGACGCCGGAGACGACGTCCGAGGCCCTGCTGGCCATGGTCAGCCGCTCGCCTTCGCGGGCGGCGCGCGGGTGGTCCCGGGCGAAGCGGTCGGCCTGGGCCGCCGGGCGGCGCTGCGGCGCCTGCGGGCCGCCCGAGTCCCGACGCGGTCAGGGGATGCTCGTATGACTGCGCCCGGTCCCTATCGCGTCGCGGTCGTCGACCTCGACGAGCCCTTGGGCGACCTCGGATGCATCCGCTTCGGAGGACCGCCGTACCGCGGGGCCTGGATCCTCGCCTGCCGGTCCGGACGGCCGCTCGGCATCGCCGAGATGCCGCTGCTCGGCATCACCATCTCGGCGCCGGAGCTCGAGCGCGAGCTGCGCCGCCAGCTCGGCCCGGCGTGGTCGCCGCAATCCGCGGCCGCCCCGCCGGCCACGGCGCCGCCGGGCGTGCGCCTGCCGCCGGTCTCGGTGGTGATCCCGAGTGTGCTGGAGCGTGTGGACGGCATCCGAGCCTGCTTGGACTCCGTGGCCGCACTCGATTACCCGGACTTCGAGGTGATCGTGGTCGACAATCGCCGGGCGGGGTCGGCGCCGGTGGAGCTGGAGGGCGTGCGGGTCGTGCGCGAGCCGCGGCCGGGGATCTCGGCGGCGCGCAATCGTGGGCTCGAGGCCGCGGACGGGGAGATCGTCGCGTTCACCGATGACGACGTGATCGTCGACCCGGAATGGCTGCTCGCCATCGCCCGGCGCTTCACGCGCGAGCCGGAACTCGCGGCGGTCACAGGCCTCGTGGTCCCGCAGGAGCTCGAGACGCCGGCACAGATCTGGTTCGAGCAGTCGGGGAGCGGGCTCGACCGCAGCTTCGAACCGCTGACGTTCGAGCGCTCCGGCCGCTTCGGCCTGCTGCGCCGGGCCGGGGAGAGCGGCGATCGGGCCGTGCAGTCGCTCTACGCCACCGGCGAGCTGGGCCTCGGCTCGAACATGGCCTTCCGCACGAGCGTGCTGAGAACGAGCGGCGGATTCGACGAGGCGCTCGGCGCCGGCACTCCCACCCACGGTGGTGAGGACCTGGCCATGCTGATGGAGCTGCTCACGGCCGGCCATCGGGTCGCCTACGAGCCGGCCGCGATCGTGCACCACACCCACCGCCGGACCTTCGCCGAGCTCGAGCGGCAGATCAGGGGGTATGGGATCGGCTTCACCGCGATGCTCACCGCGATCGCCGTGCGCGACCCGCAGCACCTGCTCGGGCTCGCCCTCGTGATTCCCGCCTGGCTTCGCTCGCTGCGCGATCCGCACTCGGCCAAGCACGAGCATCGCGACGCCGGTTATCCGCGCACGCTGGCTCGAGCCGAGTTGCGCGGGATGCTGACCGGCCCGTTCGCCTACGCGCGCTCGCGCCGGGCGCAGCGGAGATGGTCGCGATGAGCGCGGCGTGGGGTCCGATCAAGGTCTCGGTGATCGATGTCGAACGCTGCCCGGAGGGGATCGGTGGCGCACCGGACGACACCGCGCTGTGGGCGCTCGTCCGCGAGCACCGACGTCCGCGCGGCATGATCAAGCTTCCGTTCGCCGATGGGCGGATCGGCGCCGGCGCGCTCTCCCGAGCGATCGCGGAGCTGCCTCACGCGGCCGCTGCGCCGCCTCTGGTGGCGCCGCTGGGGGTGCGGTTGCCGCCGATCTCGGTCGTGATCCCGAGCACGCTTCAGCGGGTGGATGGGATCCGGGCCTGCTTGGATTCGGTGGCGGCGCTCGATTATCCGGACTTCGAGGTGATCGTGGTCGACAATCGCCGTGCGGGGTCGCCGGCGGTGGAGCTCGAGGGCGCGCGGGTCGTGCGCGAGCCCCGGCCGGGGATCTCGGCGGCGCGCAATCGTGGGCTCGAGGCCGCGGACGGGGAGATCGTCGCGTTCACCGATGACGACGTGATCGTCGACCCGGAATGGCTGCTGGCCATCGCCCTGCGCTTCGGTGACCACCCCGACGAGGCGTGCGTGACCGGGCTCGCGCTGCCCGGGGAGCTCGAGACGCCGGCGCAGGTCGCGCTCGAGGAGTACTACGGCGGCTTCGGGCCGCGGACCTTCACGCCCGTCTCGCACCGGCTGCGATACCCGCCCGGGCTGCGCTCGCTCCTCAGGCCGGCCACCGTCGACGCCTTCGCCGACGACGGGCGACTCGTGCGCAGCTTCTCCCTGTACGCCGCGGGGAGCTTCGGCCCGGGGGCCAACATGGCCTTCAGGGCGCAGGTCCTGCGTCAGCTCGGCGGATTCGACTTGGCCCTTGGAGCGGGCACCCCCGCTCACGGCGGTGAGGACCTGGAGTTGTTCGCGCGCACGGCGTGGCGCGGCCACAGCGTCGGCTTCGAGCCCGCGGCCACGGTCCACCACAGCCACCGGCGCGGGGACGATGCCCTGCGGCGCCAGATCGCCGGCTACGGCGTCGGCTACGGCGCCCTGCTGCTGGCCCTGGTGCTCGAGGACCCGCGTCACCTCGGCCGCATGCTCGGGACGGTCCCGCGCGGGTTTCTCGCCCTGCGCAGCGACTATCAGAGCAAGCTCGACACTCGGGAGCACCCCGATCCTCGCACCCAAGAGCTGGCGCGCCTGGAGCTGCGCGGGATGCTCGCCGGCCCGGCGGCATACCTGCGCAGTCGCTTCAGGTGGTCGACGTGAGGCTTCCGCGCTGGCGCAAGTCGCTGACGGTCAACGCGGCATCGCTGATGACCGCGACGGTGGCGACGAACCTGCTCGGGCTTGGGTTCTGGGTGCTCGCGGCCCGTCTGAAGTCTCCGGTCGTCGTCGGCCGCGCCGCGGCGGCGGTGACCGCCCTGACGTTGCTGGCCACGATCTCCCAGCTCAACATGACGAACATCCTCCTCCGGCTGCTCCCGGCGGCAGGGCGGCTGAGCGCGATGCTGATCCGCCGGACCTACCTCATCGTCGCGGGCGTCGCGATCGTGGTCTCGACCGGGTTCGTGCTCAGCGGCCCGGGTGCCCGCGTCGTGACCGGTGGCTGGGAGGCCCGCGCGCTGTTCGCGGTCGCCGTCTGCGTCCTGGCCATCTTCGCGCTCCAGGACTCGGTCCTGACCGGACTGCGTATGGCGCCGTGGGTCCCGGTCGAGAACGCGTCCTTCGGGGCGGCCAAGCTGCTGCTGCTGCCGTTGCTGGTGATGATCGCGGCGCCCGGCGCGATCGTCGTCGCGGCCGTGGTGCCCGCGGTGATCGCCGTGCTCGTGGTCACCCGGCTGCTGTTCGCCCGCGTGCTGCCCCGATTGCGCACGGTCGAGGGCCGGTTGCCCGGCCGCCAGCGCCTCGTCTCGTTCATCAGCGGTGACTACGTGGGCAACGTCTGCACCACCGCCACGGTGCAGCTGATGCCCCTGCTCGTCCTGTGGAAGCTCGGACCGGCGCCGGCGGCGTACTTCACGCTGCCGTGGCTCATCTCGATGGGCATCACATTCCTGCTCTGGAATGTCGCCTCTTCGTTCGTGGTCGAGACGGCGGGCGCGCACGGTCAGCCCGACACGCTGCTGCGGCGCAGCCTGCTCCTGTGGGCTGGGGTCGCGGTCGGCGCGATGCTCGTGTGCGTGCTCGGTGCCGTGCCGCTGCTGTCGCTGGCCGGCCCACGCTATGCCGCCAACGGCGCCATGCTGCTGCGGCTGATCGGACTCAGCGCCCCCTTCGGCGCGATGGTGGCGGTCTACAGCACGCTGGCCTTTCTGGATCAGCGGGTCTGGCTGCTGGCCGCCTTCCAGGGTGCGGGGGGCGTGCTGATGCTCGGCCTGACATTGATGCTGCTTCCCCGTGTGGGGCTGGTCGCAGGCGGGTGGGCGAGCCTGGTCACGCAGGGTCTCACGGCCGCGGTGATGGCGCCCCTGGCGTTGCGCCGTGTGCGACGCGGGCATCTCGTGGAGGCGCTGTGACTCGCCATCGCCTCCCCGGGGCGGAGGCTCCGATGAGCCCATCGCGCACCGCGCTGACCGCCTATGCCGGTGTGCTCGCGAGCATCGTCGCGGCGGTGCTGACACTGACCGCCCCGGTGCCCGCCATGAGCCTGATCGGAACGTTGACGCTCGCCTGCGTGCCCGCCGGCGCCGCCGTGATGTGCTGGATCGACAGCGGCGAGAACGTCGCCCAAGCGGCGCTGACGCTGATCCTCAGCCTGACGGCGTTCAGCCTCGCCAGCGCGGTCATGATCTGGGTCGCCGCGTGGCATCCACGGGCGCTGCTCGTGCTTGCCGCCGCGAGCGTGGTCTCCTGCCTGGCGCGGCTGAGGCGGGCGGACGGGCGATGACTTCGCCAACGCTCACCCGACCCCTGATCCGCACCCGGTGGCCGGCGGCGATCCGCACGCTGGGGCCGCCCGCGGTGCTGGTGCTCGGGCTGTGCACATGGGCGCTCGGCGTCGGGCAGCTCAGGCCGCCGGCGATCGGCTCCTACGGCCTGCTGGCCAGCGCCAACCCGTGGTTCCTGCTCGGCCTGGGGATGGTCGTGAGCGGCTTCCTGATCGAGCTGCACCGCTCGGCCGCCCGCGGATGGGTGCTCGGACTGGGCATCGTCGCGGTCATCGTGGCGATCCACGCGACGGTGCCGATCCTCTATGGCACCCCCGAGTACGCCTGGGTCTACAAGCACATCGGGGTTGCGCTGGCGCTGGGACAGAACGGACGCGTCACCGACCCATCGAGTATCTACCAGCTGTGGCCGGCGCTGTTCGCCGCCACGGCGTCCCTCGGTGCGCTGGGGCACGTGGGGCCGTTGACCTTCGCCACCTGGGCCCCGCTGGCCTTCGAGCTGGCCGACGCCCTGGTGCTGCTGGCCGTCTTCCGCGTGCTGAGCGGGAATCGCAGGGTCGCCTATCTCGCAGTGCTGCTGTATGAGGGCCTGATCGCCTGGGTCGGACAGGACTACCTGTCCCCGCAGGCGTTCGCCTATCTGCTGTGGCTTGGCGTGGTTCTGATCCTGGCGCGTTGGTTGCGCCGGCCTGCGCCGGTCGAGCCCCGCGGCAGGCTGGGGCGCCTGCGGGCGCCGGTGCTGGCCGGACTCGAGCCGCCACCACCGACGTCGCGTCGCCGTCGCGCCGTCGCCATCGTGCTCGTCGCGGTGATCTTCCTCGTGATCGTCGCGGCGCATCAGCTCACGCCCTACATCGCTCTGACCGGTGTCGGCGCCCTCGTCGTCCTGGGGCTGATCCGTCCCTGGTGGCTGGTCGTGGTGCTCGCAGCGATCGCCGGCGGCTACCTGATCCCGCGCTACGGGTTGATCGCACATGACTTCGGCGGCCTGTTCAGCGGCGGCAACCCGATTCAGAACGCATCGGGCTCGCGCGGGACGCACCACGCGGGCGCCGAGGCAACCACCGCGTTGATCGTGCGCGGACTCGCGGCCGGCATGTGGCTGCTTGCGCTCGCCGCGATTGCCCTCCGCCGGCGCTCGCTCGGGCGCGTGGCCTTCGCCGCCGGGCTCGCGTTCAGTCCCTTCGTCGTGCTCGTGGCCCAGAGCTACGGGGGGGAGGCCGTCTACCGCGTCTATCTGTTCTCGGCTCCGTGGTGTGCTCTGCTGATCGCCGGAGCCGTGTACGAGCTGCGTCGACCGCAGCTGCGCTGGATCGTTGTCGGCGGTGTGTGCGGGGCGGCGCTGCTCGCGGGGCTGCAGGGCCTGTACGGACCCGTGGCCGTCAATGCCGTCATGCCGGACGAGCTTGCGGCCAGCGGATGGCTCTACACCCACACGCCGCCGGGCTCGCTGATCGTGCTGGCGGCGGACAACTTCCCGGCGCTCGACACCGCCGACTACAACGCCCGTCAGCTCGAGGTCATGCCGGCCGACCCGCAGATCGGCGAGGCGTGGCTCGACGAGGGCAACGTGTCCGAGGTGGAGAGCTGGATCGCCGGGCTCGGACATCAGAGCGCCTATGTCGTGGTGAGCCACGGCATGGCCGCCTACGCCGACTACTTCGGAGCGCCGACCGGCTTCACGCGCCTGGCGCACGGACTCCCGACGGCTCCCGGCTGGACCGTGGTCTACCGGAACGCCGACGCGACGATCTATCGCCTGACCGTGCGCTGAGCAGCGGCTCGCAGCACGGTTGAGGCGGCGCCCGCGGCCGCGGCCGCGGTGCCCGCGACGATGGCGAGCGCCCGCGAGAACCTGCGCCGGCGCAGATCGCGCAGGACGGCCAGCGGGAGCGTGCGCAGCAGATACGAGCGCTCGGCCCCGAGATCGCGGTCCTCGCCCAGGTGGGCTGAGAGCTCGACCTTGCCGGCGCCCTCCCAATAGCAGCGCTTGAGAAAGAAGGCGAAGGTGGAGCGCTCGTGTGGCACCTCGTGATCGACCACGGCGGCCGGCACGTACATCCAGTGGGTGTCCGGCGCGCTGGCGCTGATCCGGATGCAGAGGTCGGTGTCCTCCGGCCGGGACGTGTGGCCGACCTTGCCGAACCCGTCGCGGAAGCCGCCCACCTGCTCGAAGACCTCGCGCCGCACGGCCATGTTCTCGCTCCAGACGTTGCGGACCGGGCCGCTGTCGTCGGGCAGGCCGGCGTACGAGGCGCCGATCACCCAGCCGAACTCGTCGGGGAACCAGGCGGGCCGCGGTCCCTGCCAGGCGGGCGCGGTCATACCGCCGGTCCCGACGACGTTGTCGTCGGCGAACGGCGCGGTCAGCTCGCGCAGCCACCCGGGACGGGTGCGGACGTCGTCGTCGAGGAAGACCAGCAGCGGGCCGCGGGCGAGCAGGGCCCCGGCGTTCCGGGCGCCCGAAGCGCCGGGGGTACCGTCGTGCTCGACGATCGCGACGTCCTCCTCGGCGGCGCGCAGGCGCTCGCACAGAGCGGGGTTGTGATCAACGGCGACGATGACCTCGAGCGGATCCTGCGCCTTGGCGGACCCGATCGCGCCGCGCAGCGAGTCAAAGCGATCCTCCGTGTGGCAGGCGATCACCACGCTGGCGGACTCGCCGGTCATGCCGCCTCCAGTCTCCCCGGACCCGGCCGCGTGTCCGGTGCCTCGACCCGGATCAGCCGTGCCGGGTTGCCGGCGACGACCCCCCAGTCGGGCACCGGCGAGAGCACGACTGCGAGCGCACCGATCCGGGCGTGATCGCCGACGTGGATGTCGCCGATGACCATGCAGCCCGCGCCGAGGTCGACGGCGTCGCCGAGCGTCGCCACGCCGAGCTCGGTGCCGTCGCGATCGACCCGGTTGCCGATCGTCACGCCGTGTCGGAGATGGCAATCGCACCCGAGTGTGCTGTGGGGATTGAGCACGATCCCGTTCGGGTGGTAGAGGCGCAGGCGCGGCCCGATGACCGTGGTCACGGGCAGTTCGACGCCGATCACGAGACACGAGATCAGCCAGCAGGGATTGACGACGAAGCGTCCGAAGCGGCCCCAGCGCCGGCTCCCCCACTGGGCCAGGCGAAACCAGGCCAGAAGCAGCTGCGAGTCGGGACGGCCGTCATTGACCTCCCAGTCCTGCAGCACCCAATCACGGAGGCCGATCATGCCACTCGAATCGCCGCGCGCGCGAGGCCGCTGAGCACTTCGCGATCTCTGGCCGGATGTACAAGTGGTCGGGTTCGCGGGCCGCTCGTCAACAAATGGCTGTCCGAGGGCGCGGATGTAACGCACGACGGCGGGCAGCCGATGGATAGACCATGTCGCCGCGCCGAATCTCCGCCCCCCTCGCGATCGCCCTGCTGCTCCTCGGCCTCGCCGCCTGCGCGCTGCCGGCGCTCGCCATGGCCACGAGCCATCGCCCCGCGGCTCACAAGACTGCAGTGCGCCATACGACGATTCATCAAACGATCCGGCGCCACGCCACGCGGCGCGGCGTCGCCGGACCTCAGCCGCTGCGGGCCGTCAACGCCGCCGCC
>DATMGZ010000046.1:0-21749 GCA_035555155.1 Solirubrobacteraceae bacterium
TGCCCGTCGAACGTGGCCACGAAGGTGTGAGCGCCGCGCTCGGCAAAGATCAACTGGTAGTCCTCGGCGACCTCCTGCGAGAAGCGCACGCAGCGGTAGCAGAGGATGCACCGCTCGCGGTCGATCGCGACCAGCGGCGAGAGCGACAGCGGCTTGACGAAGTGGCGCTTGGGCTCGATGAAGCGCGAACGGCCGCGCCCCCACCCGAAGGCGATGTCCTGCAGCGGGCACTCGCCGCCCTTGTCGCACACCGGGCAATCGAGCGGGTGGTTGACGAGCAGGAACTCGACCACGGCATTCTGGGCGGCGCGAACGCGATCGGTCTGGGTGTGCACCACCATGCCGTCCTTGACCGGGGTCGAGCAGGAGGTCTGCAGCTTGGGGATCCCCTCGATCTCGACCAGGCACATGCGGCAGGCCCCGACCGGGTTGCCGAGCTTGGGCTCGTAACAGAAGTAGGGGATCTCGACGTCGCCCTGCTTGGCGGCGTCGACCAGCATCGCGCCCTCGGTGGCCCGGACCTCGCGTCCGTCGATGGTGAGCTGAATGTCTTTCTGCTCGGGCCGAGGCATCAATGCACCGGGAGGGGTCCGGCGTGCTCATCGGCTACGCCGACCGGAATCACGTTCTCCAAGGACCCGATTCCCGCCCTCTCCCTCGCTGCCTCGATGTGCTCTTCGAGCTCGGCCCGGAACTTCTTGATGATCGAACCCACCGGCATCGCCATCGCGTCCCCGAGCACGCAGAGGCAGTTCCCGATGATCTCCTCCTGGACCGAGGCCATGATGTCGAGATCCATCGGCGTCGCCTCGCCGGAGTCGATCCGCTGCAGCATCTTCACGGTCCAGTTCGTTCCCTCGCGGCAGGGCACGCACTTGCCGCAGGACTCGTGCGCGTAGAACTTGGCCAGCTTGTACGCCACGTCGATGACGCGGTGCGTGTCGTCGACGACGATGATCGCGCCGGAGCCGAGCATCGTGCCCGCCTTGGCCAGCGAATCGAAGTCGTATGCGACGTCGAGATCGTCGCCGGTGAGGACCGGCGAGCTCGAGCCGCCCGGGAACCACAGCTTGACCTCGCGGCCCTCGGCGGGGCCGCCGGCCAGCCCGTAGATGATCTCGCGACTCGAGATGCCGAGCGTGATCTCGTAATTGCCCGGCCGTTGGACGTCGCCCGAGACCGACACCAGCTTGGTGCCGGTCGAGGTCTCGGTGCCGATCGCGGCGTACTCGGAGCCGCCCATGCGGACGATCGCGGGCACGGTCGACAGCGTCTCGACGTTGTTGATCAGCGTCGGCCCCTGGTACAGGCCCTGGATGGCGGGGAACGGAGGCTTCAGGCGCGGGTTGCCGCGCTTGCCCTCGAGCGAGTCGAGCAGGCCTGTCTCCTCGCCGCAGATGTACGCGCCGGCGCCGCGGTGGAGCACGAGCGACAGGCTGTGGTCGGAGCCGAGGATGCGCTCGCCGAGGTACCCCGCGGCGTAGGCCTCGGCGATCGCGGCATCGAGAATGTCGGCCTGGTGGTCGTACTCGCCGCGGATGTAGATGAAGGAGGTGGCGATCCCGCCCGCATAGGCGGCGATCACGATCCCCTCGATCAGCATGTGCGGGCACTTCTGCATCAGCTCGCGGTCCTTGAACGTGCCCGGCTCGGACTCGTCGGCATTGCAGACCAGGTACTTGTCCATGTCGCCGCGGGGCAGGAACGAGATCTTCTTGCCCATCTCGAAGCCGGCGCCGCCTCGGCCCCGGATGTGCGACGCGAGCAGCCCGCCAAGCACGTCCTCGCGGGACATCGTCAGCGCCCTGCGCATCGCCTCGTAGCCGCCGCGGCGCTCGTATACCGCCAGCGTGTTGAGGCCGGGCTCGTCGATGTCGCGGAACAGGATGTTCTGGGTCATGGAGTGCTCCGCGGGTCGTCCCGACCCGCGTTCTGATCGGGGAGCTCGGCCTCCGGCCTCGCTTGACCGGCCGCGCTGCGCGCGGCCTGCAGGTTGGCTCCGGGATCGACCGAGCGGCGGTGGCGCAGCTGTTTGGCCTCGAGCACCGGCCGGCCGGCGCGGAGGTCCTCGATGATCCGGCCGGCGTCCTCGAGCTCGAGCGGACCGACATATTCGCCGTTCACCGACGCCATCGGCGCGATGTCGCAGCCGCCCAGGCACTCGAACGAGCGCACGCTGACGTCGGGGTCCTCGGTCGCCGCGGCGATCATCGCCTCGTAGAACTCGTCGGCACCGCGCAGCGAACAGGAGATGTTCGTGCACACGAACACGTCGTTGCGGGGCTTCGGATGCGTCTCGAGCATGTCGTAGAAGGTCGCGACCGAGATCAGGTACGCGGGTGTCAGGCGCATCACGCAGGCCACCTGCTCGATCGCCTCGGGTGAGCACCATCCGTACTCCTCCTGGGCGCGATAGAGGGCCGGGATCGTCGCCGAGCGGCGGTCCGGATACCTCGCCATCGCCGCCTCGACGTCCGCGCGGAGGCCTCCGGGGACAGGTGTCAGCGCGGGATCGGGGATGACGGCCGGGTCCTTGGTCAGGTCGGCCGCCTCGTCCCAGCCGGGAACCCGCGAGCCGTGGCCGAACCGCGGAACTGAAGTGCTCCGGCCGTCCAGGCCCGCGTGCTGACCACGCTGCTCGACCTCCGGTCTGGCTTGACCGGGCTTCGCCCTCCCGAAGCTCATCGGTCGATCCCTCCGAGTACCGGGTCGACCATCGCCAGGGTGGCGATCAGGTCGGCGATGTAGGAGTCCTTGACCATCGGTGCAGTGGCCTGCAGGTTCACGAAGCTCGGGTCGCGCATGTGCACGCGGGCCGGCTTGGCCGAGCCGTCGGAGCGCACGAAGCACCCGAGCTCGCCGCGCGGTCCCTCGATCGGGTAGTAGGCCTCGCCCGGCGGCACCCGGAACCCCTCGGTCACGAGCTTGAAGTGATGGATCAGCGCCTCCATCGAGGTCGCGAGCTCGTGGCGCGGCGGCAGTGCGACCTTGCGATCGGTGGTGATGTGCGGACCCTCGGGCAGCCCGTCGAGCGCCTGCTCGATGATCTTCACCGACTCGTAGATCTCCGCGTGGCGCACGCGGTAGCGATCGTAGTTGTCGCCCACGGTTCCCACGGGGATGCGGAACTCGAAGTGGTCATAGCTCGAGTAGGGGGCGGCCTTGCGCAGGTCCCACGGGTTCCCGGCCGCGCGCAGGAGCGGGCCGGTGACGCCCAGCTGCAGCAGCGTCTCCTTGTCGAGCGGGCACGTGCCACGCAGTCGCTGCAGGACGATCTCGTTCTTCTCGAGCAGGTCGGCGTACTGATCGGCGCGAGTCGGCATCAGCTTGATGAACTGGCGCAGCTTGGCCTCGAACCCACGCGGGATGTCCTCGAACACGCCGCCGACCTGGATGTAGCGCGTGTGCATGCGCTGGCCCGATGACATCTCGAACAGATCGAGGATCGTCTCGCGCTCGCGGAAGCAGTACCAGAACATCGAGATCGCGCCGAGGTCCAGGGCGCTGGTGCCGAGCCACACGAGGTGGGACATGATCCGGTTGAGCTCCAGGTGGATCACCCGCAGGTACTGCGCCCGGGGCGGGATCTCGAGGTCGAGCAGCGTCTCGACCGCTCCGCAATAGGCCATCGCGTTGAAGTAGTAGCTGAGGTAGTCCATCCGCTCGATCACCGGGATGACCTTCCAGTACGACTTGCTCTCGGCGGTCTTCTCGATCCCCGTGTGGACGTAGCCGATGATCGGCACGATGTCGCGCACGATCTCGCCCTCGAGCGTGGTGATCAGGCGCAGCACGCCGTGCGTGGCCGGATGGTGCGGTCCGATGTTGAGCGTCAGAAGCTCGTGCGTCTCGCCCACCGGCTCGCTCGAGATCGTGATCGACTCCTCGCGCTTGCGGTAGTCCTCGGCCTTGACGACGGGGGTGGTCGGGTCGCCGCTCACTGCCATTTCCCGTAGGAGTTCTCTTCGTTGTACGTGAACAGCACCGGCTCGCCGCCGGTCGGGAAGTCGCGGCGCTGGGGATGGCCCTCGTAGTCCTCGGGCATCAGGATCCGGCGCATGTCGGGATGGCCGTCGAACACGACGCCGAACATGTCGTAGACCTCGCGCTCGGGGAAGTTGGCGCCCGGGAACAGGTCGACCACGGATTCGATCCGGGCGGCGTCGATGTGCACCCGAGCCTTGACTGTGATCCGGTCGACGTTGGTCATGTCGAGCAGCTCGTAGAGCACGCCGAGGCGCGGCTCCTCCGGATGGTAGTCGCACCCGTGCAGGCTGGCCAGGAACGCGTAGCCCTTGGCATGCAGCCGCCCGATCACGCTGCGCACGCTGGCCGGGTTGACGAGCAGCACGGCCCGGCCGCGGTGAAAGACGGTGCCGAGGATCGACTCCGAGTCGGCGTCGCGGAGTTCCTGGGCGGTCAGCTCGAGCCCGGTCGCGTCAGGCACCGGCGGTGTCCCCCGGCTGGAACACGTTGATCTGAACCCCATCCGTGTCCCCGCCCGGGAGTACTTCCTCGGTGCCGACGGCGTCGTAGCGCTCGCGCCAGCCTTCCTTCTCGTTGTGCTGCACCTTCTCGCGCAGCCGCAGGATTCCGTGGGCGAGCGCCTCCGGGCGCGGTGGGCAACCCGGCACGTGAACGTCGATCGGCATGAACTTGTCCGACGGGACGAGCGCGTAGTTGTTGAACACGCCCATCGAGGAGCAGCAGGCGCCCATGGAGATCGCGAACTTCGGCTCGAGCATCTGGTCGTAGATGCGGCGGATGACGGGCGCCATCTTGATCGACACGCGACCCGACAGGATCAAAAGATCGGCCTGGCGCGGCGAGGCTCGGAACGCCTCGAAGCCAAAGCGCGCGATGTCGAGCCGGGCGCCGACGATCGACATCATCTCGATCGCACAGCACGCGAGGCCGAAGGTGAGCGGGAAGAACGAGTTGCCGCGCGCCCAGGCGACGGCCTTGTCGACGGTCGTGGTCATCACGCGCTCCTCGACGTACTGGTCGAGCGCGGCGCCTTCGAGGTCGCCGCGGAGCATGTCCCGAGCGAGCAGCTGGCGGGAGCGGAAGTCATGAGCGCCGGCGATGGGCTCGCGCTTTATTTCCATTCCAGAGCTCCTCGCCGCCACACATACACGAAGGCGACCATCAGCAGGACCACGAACACGATCGTCTCCGTGAGCGCGAAGGTGCCGAACGCTCGCAGCTGCACGGCGATCGGGTAGAGGAAGATGACCTCGATGTCGAACAGGATGAACAGCATCGCGATCAGGTAAAAGCTGATTCCGAACCGGAACCCGCGCTGGATCTCCGACGGCAGCCCGCATTCGTACGGGGACGTCTTGGAGCGGTTCGGGCGGCCCCGCACCCCGACGAACAGGTTCAGAACCGCGAACAGGAGCCCGACCAATCCTCCGAGGAGGAGGAATACGATCGCGGGGAGATACGTTCGAAGCACAGCCGTGCCGTTATATCACTGGCGCGAAGGAGCTTGTAACAAGATGTTACTTAGTGCGGAATGCGGCTATGTCGCAAATCGCCCCCGAGGTCAGTCGTGAAAGACGTTCACATCGCTTTCGGCGTGCTGACGATCACCCTGAACACGGCCGCCTGTCTGTTCGGTGCGTGGTGCTGGTGGCGGGCGATGCCGAACCTGTGGTTCTGGCGGCTGCTGCGGGTCGCGCAGGCCAGTCTCGTCGTGCAGGCCGCGCTCGGCGGCGTTCTCATCCTGCTCGGCAACAAGCCGCCGAGCCTGCACGTGATCTACGGGCTGCTGCCGCTGGCCGTCTCGTTCATCGGCGAGCAGCTCCGAATCTCGTCGGCCGAATCCGTCCTCGACTCTCGGGGCTTCGAGTCCGCGGCCCAGGTGGGCGAACTGCCCGAGGACGAGCAGCGGGCGGTCGTCACCGCGATCGTGCAGCGCGAGACGGGCGTGATGACACTCGCGGCCTTCGTGATCGTGGTGCTGCTGGCACGAGCGGCCGGAACGGCCTGAGCGCCACGCCGCGCTCAACCCGGGAGCACCCGGTAGGAGCCGCGGTACCAGAGCAGCGGCTCACCGCCCCCGAGCCCGAGCGACACGACCTTGCCGATTCCGATCGTGTGGTCACCGCCCGGGATCAGCTCCCGCAGCTCGCACGCCGCCCAGGCGATCGATCCCTCGATGATCGGGACACCCTGCTCCATCCGGTGCCCCACACCCTCGAGCTTCTCGGACTCCGGCAGCTTTGACGCGAACACTCCGGCCAGGCGCTCTTGGTCGGCGCTCAGCACGTTGATCCCGAAGCGACCGGCGTCACGGACGATGGGGAGCGTCCGGGCGCTGTTCTCGAAGCACACGAGCGCCAGCAGCGGATCGAGCGACAACGAGCAGATCGCGTTCGCCGTCATCCCGCCGGCGCCGGACGGTCCGGCGCTCGTGATCACGGCCACGCCCGTGGCGAAGTGCCCGAACACGTCGCGGAACAGCTCCGGATCGGGGTGGTCGCGCACGACCCCGTTATACCGGCCGCGCTGCGGCGAACGGTTCCGGCGGCGCCCGCGCGGTGCGGTCGTGAGAACCCCCGGCGCCGGCCTCCTTGGTTGCCGCCGTGGGAGGGACGATCGCGTCACTGAAGCTGCGGGCGAACGTCTCCAATGGCCGACGCCGGGGATCGCTAGAACGTTCGTCGTCGGCGCCCGGGCTCCTGCCGGCCTGGGGCGCGGCGTCAGTGCACGACCAGCGTCCCGTACTCGCCGAGCGCCTCGTCGTCGAGGATCGTCGAGGACATCTGGTAGGTCCCCGGAGCGAGCCAGACGGCGAGCTGCTGGATTCCACCGGGCCACAACGGCTTGGTCGAGGCCTCCGCCTGGCCGTCGAGCGTCAGCACGAGGTTGTGGGTGCGCCGGCCGTAGTTGCGCACGAAGATGTCGAGCCGGCCGGCCGGCGCGTGCACGCTCTGCGGATTGATCCGGTATTCGCTCAGGGTGACGTGCAGAGCCCGGTGGGGCCCGACCACGGCTGTGTGTCCGCAGCCGGCCCCCACGCCTGCCAACATCGACGCGATGACGGCACAGAGGAGCTTCGGCGGACGCGGCCAGGACATCGTCCATCGATTCTTCCGTATGATCTCCGCCCGCATGAACCGGCCGATCAGGCTTCTCCTCCTGTCGGGTGCCACGATCGCAGTCGCGGCGCTCGCCGCCGCCTGTGGGACGCAGAAGATCAGCGTCCCGCAGTCGGATCCGACGCACTCGGGCGCGGTGCTGTTCTCGCAGCGGTGCGCGGGCTGCCACACGCTGTCGTACGCGGGCACCCACGGTTCGGCGTCGAATGTGCGCACCCGTGAGATCACGAACGGCCCGAACTTCGACCAGCGCTGCGAGCGCCCGATCGACCGCGTGCTCTACGCGATCCAGAACGGCGGCTTCTCGGGCGCGATCATGCCTCAGAACATCGTCGTCGGCCAGGACGCGATCGCCGTGGCGCAGTTCGTGGCCAAGTACGCCGGCCGCGGGGCGCCGAAGCAGCCCGGCGTGACGCCGTGCGTCCTGCAGCCGATCGGGACGCTGCCGGCGAACGTCGCCGCCGGGGCGACCGCCTCGGCGACGCCGGCGGCCACCCCCGGAGCGCGGACGGCGGCCGTGGCGGTCGCCGCGGTTCACGCCAAGGCCAAGGCCAAGGCCGCGAAGTAGCGAGGCGCCTGTTCTCGACATCAGGCTGATCCGCCGCGACCCGGACGCCGTTCGCGCCGCGCTGGCGCGGCGCGGGGCCGAGGCCGCGGATGCGATCGAGCGCGTGCTGGC
The DNA here is from genome assembly GCA_035555155.1 of Solirubrobacteraceae bacterium. Lineage (GTDB taxonomy): Bacteria > Actinomycetota > Thermoleophilia > Solirubrobacterales > Solirubrobacteraceae > Palsa-465. Next base: position 7,786 of record DATMGZ010000046.1, read on the forward strand.
TCTGGACCATCGCTGGCGCGAGCTCACCGCTGAGCTCGAGGAGCTCCGCGCCGAGCAGAATCGGGCGAGTCGCGGGCGCAAGGGCGCTCCCACCCCCGAGGAGCGCGAGCAGCTCGCTGCGCTGGCGGCGCGAGGACGCGAGCTGAGTGACCAGGCGACATCGCTGCGCGCACAGCTCGACGGCGAACTGGCCGGGCTCCCCAACCTCCCGGCGCCGGATGCCCCCGACGAGGACACCGTCATCCGCGAGGTCGGAGAGTCGGGCCGGACCGGCCGCGACCACCTCGAGCTGGCCGGCGAGCGGATCGACATCGAACGTGCGGCTCGGATGTCCGGATCCCGGTTCGCCTTCCTGCGCGGCGAGCTCGTGATGGTCGAGCTCGCGCTCGTGCGCTACGCGCTTCAGAAGCTGGCCCGGGAGGGGTTCGAACCCGTGATCCCGCCGGTGCTGGTGCGCGAGCAGGCCCTGTACGGCACCGGCTTCCTGCCTGACACCGAGCAGCAGATCTACCGGCTGCCCGAGGACGACCTGTACCTGGTCGGGACCTCCGAGGTGGCGCTGGCCTCACTGCACCGGGAGGAGATCCTGGCCACCGACGAGTTGCCGGCCCGTTACGCCGGCTTCTCGACCTGTTTCCGGCGCGAGGCGGGAGCGGCGGGCAAGGACACGCGGGGCATCTTTCGGGTGCACCAGTTCGACAAAGTGGAGATGTTCAGCTTCGTCGCCCCAGAGGATGCCGTCAGCGAGCACGAACGGCTGTTGGCGATCGAGGAGTCGATCCTGCAGGAGCTGGCGATCCCCTATCGGGTGGTCGGGATCGCCGTCAACGACCTCGGGGCCTCAGCGGCGAAGAAGTACGACCTCGAGGCGTGGCTGCCCGGCCAGGCGCGCTTCCGGGAGCTGACCTCGTGCTCGAACACGACCGATTACCAGGCCCGGCGACTCGACATCCGCTACCGCGGCCCCGACGGCAAGCCGGCCCTGGTGAACACCCTGAACGGGACCGCCGTGGCGCTCGGACGGACGATCATCGCGCTGCTCGAGAACGGGCAGCGCGAGGACGGCAGCGTCGTTCTCCCCGAGCCGCTCGTGCGCGCGGGCGCTCCGCGGGTGCTGGCGCCGGCGACGTGAGAAGGCACCCCGGCGCGGCCTGGGGCCTGGCCGCAGCTCGCGCCCAGACCCCGCCGGCCGGCGTGCTCTACCAGCGTCCGTACCAGCGGCGACGCCCGCCGCCGACTCCGGGTTCCACGCCACCGACGAAGAACCCGATCACCCACAGCACGAGCGCTGCGATCAGCACGAACCACAGGAAATGGGCGGCGAATCCAAGGCCTCCGAACAGGGCCAGGATCAGCAGCAAGACGACGATTGCGACCATCTCTACCTCCTTGGGAGCGCGAATGCCAATCGATTCACGATGTCAGTCAGACGGCTACCCGCCGACTGCCCCCCCAAGCGAGGTGGACGGATGTCCGAGTCAGGCTCCTGAGGGAGCGTTCGGGACGGCGCGGAGGCTGTCCGCCGCCTCGAGTACCAGCAGCGCGGCCCGCGGCGGCCCGCACGGCGCGATCCTGGCCCGCATCCGGACCCCGAATACGTTCCAAGGGCGCACGAGCACGTGGCGGACGACGTTGTCCTGCACCGTCGCCTCGCTGATCGCGACCGCCAGCTGGCCGGCGCCGCGCGCTTCCGCATCGGCAGGTGCGATCAGCTCGGTGAACGAGCGGGTCACGGCCAGCTCCTCGGGCACCGCCAGCAGCGTCTCGGCGCTGCGTGACATCGCCTGCACGAGCAGCGAGGAGTCGATCACCAAGTAGGCGTCGCGGCTCGTGGGCACCATGTCCGAGCGCGCTTCGAGCAGAACGCCAAAGCCGCATTCAGGGCACACGCGAGTGGTCGGCATCGGCGGCCGGCCGGCCGGCGCCGGGGCGGCGCAATGTCCGCAGAACCAGGCCCAATCCCGCGGTCGGTCCAGCGCACCCTCAACCAGGCGCAGCGCCGGTCGGGGCTGGTGCGTGCTCATCGGTCTCGGAACGCTTCCATGGGGCACGAGAACGATAGATGCAGATCAAGCCGAATTGTGGATCGGAAGGGTCTGTGGGCACCTTTGTATACAGAGCGGCAGGTGCGGCACTGACATGTGCTGCGAGTTGGCAGGGTCCGGCACCCGCCCGCGCCGCGATCAGGGCGCGACGAGCCGACCGAGGCGTACGCGATCGTGCACGAAAGCCAGTTTCTCGATCACCGCGGGTGCCAGCGCGAACGGGTACAGGTCGTCGCGTCCCATGCTGCGATTGACCGCGTTGAGCGCATAGGTGAGCGGCAGCCAGTCGCCGATCAGGGCGGTGACCGAGCGGTCGCCGGCATCCTCCTCCGCCGGGACGGCCATCAACGACCGGTCGCCGGTCTTACGCGGGCCGGTCACGAACAGCCCGAAGGCGGCGGCGGTCTGCAGCGTGTCGCGGATGTGGAGGTAGTGCGCGAACGTCTCCGCCCAGTCCTCCCAGGGGTGCATGGTGGCGTACGCGCTCACGTGGCGTTCGCTCCAGTCGACCGGGGGCCCCTGCTCGTAATGTCGCCGGAGCGAGGCCTCATAGTCGGCTCGCTCGTCGCCGAACAGCTGCCGCCAGGGCTTGAGCTCACCGGTCTGCTCGATCAGGATTGGCCAGTAGTAATGCCCGATTTCGTGGCGGAAGTGGCCGAGCATGGTCCGGTACGGCTCGTCCATCTGCGCCCGCCGCTGTTCGCGCCGGGCGTCGTCGGACTCGGCCAGGTCGATCGTGATCAGGCCATCTGCGTGCCCCGTCGTGACTGGGGCCGAGCGACTCGAGAGCAGGTCGAACCGAAGCCCTCCGGCCTCCACCGGCAGCCCCAGCTCGAGGAGCCCGAACAGGAGTCGCCGTTTGGCTCCCTCGGCCTTGACGAATGCGGCCAGGCCCTCCGCGTCATGATCCGACGGCCGCGTCCGCGTCAGGCGGCAGCTCCGGCACAGCGGGCCGGGCTCGTCAGCCTCGAGCATCCAGTTGCAGCCGGCGAGGACGGCGTTCCCGCAGCGGCGCAGCCCGGCCGCGCGCTCCTCGGTGAGCGCGACCACTTCGAGGCGCGAGGGCACGAACCCGAGCTCGGTCGAGCAGCGCAGACAGAGGCTGTTCTCGAAGAACACCAGCTGTCCGCAGTGGCCGCAGGTGAAAGCGCGCATGACGGGTCGGATACCTCCGTCGCCTCGGCGCTAATCCGCCAGCGCCACGACGTCGACCCGCACCTGCAGGCTCTCGGTCCTGCCCTCGGTGTAGATCACGCCGCTGAGCGGGGGCACGTCGCTGTAGTCCCGACCGTAGGAGGTGACGATGTGACGGCTGCCGGGGACCTGGTCGTTGGTGGGGTCGAGATCGATCCACCCCGCCGCTCCGGCCAGGACGGACAGCCACGCGTGTGATCCGTCGGCCCCGATCAGCTTGGGCCGTCCGGGCGGCGGATCGGTCTCGAGGTAGCCGCTCACGTACCGGGATGGGAGGCCGATCGAGCGCAGGCAGGCGATCCCGACGTGCGCGAAGTCCTGACACACGCCGCGGCGCTCGGCGAACACCTCCGACAGCGGTGTGGTCACCGAGGTCGAGCCAGGCACGTAGGCGAACTCCCGATGGATCTGGGAGCAGAAGTCGCTCACGGCCTCCAGCAGGTCGCGTCCCGGCGTGAACGACCCCGCGGCGTACTCGGCGTAGTGCGCTGCGGAACTGATCAGCGCAGAATCGAGCGTGAACCCGACGGCGTCGAGGCGGCCGGCGAGGGCCGGATCGCGCACGGCGTCCCGGGCCTCCTCCCATGGGCCCAGGCCGGGGGGCGCCGGCTCACGGTCTTCGATCTCGACGACGCTCGTGGCGGTCACGCTCAGCTCGCGGTGCGGCTCGTGGATGGCCAGGTAGCCGACGCGATTGCCGAAGTAGTCCAGGCGCTCACGATAGTCCGCCGCCTCCGGGGCGACCGTGACCTCGGCCGCGACGCAGCGCTGCCCGGAGGCGTCACGCGGCAGCAGGTGGAGCTGCCCGTAGCTGTCGGAGACGTCGGATTCGTAGCGGTACCGCGTGCGGTGGGTGACCTCGTAGGTGATGCTCATCGCTCGGCGCCGCTCATCTCTCCCAGCCTCCCTGCGAGGACTCGGCGCCCGCCGCCCCGACGAGCGACCACTGTGGAAGCAGATGCGCGAAGTGGGTGCGGTCGATCGCGTCGGCGGCCGCGGACAGCAGATCCTGCAGCTCGCCCAGAAACGCGTCGAGCGCCGGGCGGCGGCCCGCCTTGCCCTCGGCGACGAGCGTCTCGGTATCGGCGAGTCGGAGTGTCGTGGCGGCCCGCAGGAGCTGCTGCTGCTCCTCGCGCAGCCGCGGCCCGGCCGGCCCCGGGATGCTGTCCAGATCGGCCGTGAGCCGTTCGAGCCCGAACGCCACCGACCGCGGGTTGCCTCGGTCCAGGAGCAGAAGGTCGAGCAGCGTCTCGAGCTGGGCATGGGAGCGGTAGCGGCGTCGGTAGGTGATGATGCTCTCCGCCGCCTTCAGCACTGACTCCAACATCAGGCTGTCGGTCGCGGTGCCACGGGCGTCGGTCACCGTCGCGCGCAGCAGGGCGAGCAGCTGGAGGGCCCGCTCGATCCGGCGCCCCGCATCCATGAAACGCCAGCCGAGGTCGCGGACCATGCTCTCGCTGCCGAGGCCGCTGAGCGCGAGCAGGCTCTGCATCACCCGCTGCAGCGCCCCTTGGATGACGGCCTGCGGATCGTGCATCGGCCCGCGCAGCTCCAGCAGCTCACGGTCGAGCGCGCCGACGACCAACCACGTGTCGCTCGAGAGCTGGTCGCGCACCGCGTAGGCGGAGTCGAGCAGCGCGCGAATGCAATGCGCGAGCGCCCCGGGGCGTCCGTCGTCGATCACGAGCTCGAGCAGCTCGCGCCCGGGCGATCGGAGGCGGTCCTCGGCGCCGTCGCCGACGAACCCCGGGTAGGTGCGGGTCGTGTGCGTCAGCGTCGCCAGCAGCGCTCGCAGCGACTCGATCCCGGGGGCGTTGACGCTCCCCTGAAAATCGCTGCGGCGCTCGTACACCACCCGCAGCAACCGCGTCGTCGCCTCGGCCCGCTCGGCGTAGCGTCCGAGCCACCACATGTTCTCCGCCGCGCGCGACGGGATCGACGTCATCGGGTCGATGCCCTCGACGGCGGGGCCCGACTCGAGCCAGAAGCCGGTCAGCCGTTCGGGCTCCGAGGCGAGCACCCACGTGTCCTTGCTGATCGCGCCGGCCTGGTTCGAGATCCGAGCCGTGGCCGCATCGGCGGCGACCCGGGTCAGGCCCCCCGGCATCACGGCGTACGAGCCGTTGCGGGGCACCGTGAACGCCCGCAGCACGCTCCGCCGCGGCACCAGCCCGCTCTCGGTCAGCGTCGGGGCAGAGGCGAGGGAGACCGGAGCCTGGCCGACCCACGACTCCGGACGCGCTTCGATCGCGCGGCCCAGGTCCTCGAGCTCGGCCCGGCTCAGCTCGGCGCCGAACACCGAGTTTGGGGACGGGGCGCGGGCGACCGGTCGGAGCACGAGGCCGGCGAGATTGGCGAGGACGTGGCGGCGGCCGCGCTCCTCCCCGCACCACCAGGTCGGCACGCTCGGCAGACGCAACGGCCCGCCCAGCAGATGCTCGCACAGGCGCGGCAGGAACGCCATCAGGGCCGGGTTCTCGAGCACGCTCGCGCCGAGCGAGTTGACCACGGATACCGATCCCCGGCGCGAGGCTTCGACCAGCCCCGGGATCCCGAGCTGCGAGTCCGGCCGCAGCTCGAGCGGGTCGCAGAAGATTCCGTCGACGCGCCTGAGGATCACGTGGACCGGCTCGAGCCGACCGAGCGAGCGCATCCACACCGACCCGCCGCGCACGGTCAAGTCGGCCCCCTCCACGAGGGGATAGCCGAGCGTGGAGGCGAGGAAGGCGTGCTCGAACGCGGTCTCGTTCCACGGTCCGGGCGTGAGCACGACGATCCGCGGATCCTCGATCCCCGCGGGAGCGACGCGCTGCAGCGCCACCCGCAGCGAGCGGAAGAACGGCGCAAGGCGGTGCACCTGGGCGTCGCGGTAGAGCGTCGGGAACACCCGGCTGACCACCGTGCGCGCCTCGAGCGCGTAGCCGAAGCCCGAGGGCGCCTGCGTGCGGTCAGACAGGACGAGCGGGTTGCCGTCCGGATCGCGCCCGAGGTCGGCCGCGTAGCTGAACAGCTGTTGGGAGCCCGGAAGGCGGATCTGGTCGCATTGGCGCAGGAAGCCCGGGTGTCCGAGCACGATCTCCGCCGGCAGCAGCCCGCGCCGGAGCAGTTCGCGCTCGCCATAGAGATCCTCGAGGATCAGGTTGAGCAGCTCGGCGCGCTCGATCAGCCCACTCTCGACCACCTCCCAGTCACGGCTCGAGACGACCGTCGGCACCGGGTCCAGCAGCCACCGTCGCCCCGGTCGCGACAGCGACGAGTCCTCGTAGGTGTTGTAGACGACACCGTCCTGATCGACGAGCCGCGCGGCCTCCTGCCGGCGGCGCAGCAGCTCCTCGAGGCCGAGTTCGGTCAGCGCCCCGCTCAGGTGCGCCCAGTGCCCGCGAGGCTGCCCGGCGGCATCGAGCATCTCGTCGTAGGCGCCCGCCGGCGGTCGGTAGGAGGCGGCGGGGGCGGAGGTGGTCATCTGTCCGTCACGCTGGGCAGTATGGCGTCAGGGATCGGACGCTCAACTGTCTGGGCGAAGCGAAAGTTGTGCAGTTCCGCACATCATGTCGCTACGATCCGCTGCTTCGTACCCGTCTGCCGTCTGGCCAGAGACACGAGCACGGAAGTCCAGGAAACGTGAACGAGACCGACCTCGCCGGCGCGGCAGGGACCGCAGCGACCGGTGAGAAATCGATTGATCTGACCACCTCCGTGACCGGTCCTCAACGGGTTGGCGCCTCGCGCCGATAGATAGGCGATGGCCCTCTCTCGCTCAGATCGCCAGCGCCGGCCGTCGCCGTTCGGGCCGAGCCTGCCTCGGCTCGCCAACGACGGCGAGGTCCTGCTCGCCGGCGCGCCGCCCCGCTTCCCGCATGCGCTCCTGCTGAGCGACGTGAAGCTCGGCGAGGCCGTCCAGGCCGGTGATCCCGATCACGTCGAGACCGCCCGGCAGCGGCTGACCGAGGGCGTCCAGAGATTGATGGTCAGCGATCGCGACCGGCTCGCGAAGCTACCCGACGGCTCCGAGCACGCCGCTGAGCGCAGCTTCCTGCACGACCGACTGGCGGTGCTCGAGCTCAGGCTCTCGGCCCTGGAGCACCCACTCCCGGTGCCCGCCGCCCCGCCGCGTCCCGCCGTCGACGCGCGGATCCCCGCCGCCGCGGCAAACCTGCGACCCGCCGCCACCACGTCGGAGGCGCCGATGGCGCCCGGTGGCGATGGGACCAGCCACGCCGTCGCCTGAGGCGACGGCGCGTTATCGTCACCGCATGCCACGGCATCTGTCGCTGATCGAGTTCCCGGCCGATGACCCGGAGCGGGCGCGCGGTTTCTGGTCGGGTCTGCTCGGCGTCGAGCTCGATGACCGCAGCTCCGCCGAGGGCCGTGGCTGGCAGACGCACGGCTCCGGACCGGCGCTGGGGATCCACGAGCGCGGGCGTGGGCCGGGGGACACGTTCTCGCTTCCGTACTTCGCCGTGGACGACCTCGAGGGGGCCCTGCAGCAGGTCGCGGCGCTCGGTGGGTCGGTCATCCATCCGAGCGAGTCTTTCGCGATCTGCCGCGACTCGGAGGGGAGCCCGTTCGGGCTCGCCCGCAGTCCCGGATCGGCCTGAGGCCGGGCGCCCCGGTCAGGCGCTGACGACGTCGGTGCGAGCGGTGGGCCGCCAGACCAGACGGAGAGGGGGGGATTCGAACCCCCGAACGAGGTCAACCCCCGTTACGCGATTTCCAGTCGCGCCCGTTCAACCGCTCCGGCACCTCTCCTGGGTGGGGCTCGGGAAGCGTACCGATGTAGGCCGGGCCGATCAGCCCCGCGGCGCGCCCGCCGGCCCCCGCTCGAATCAGATCTGCCAGGCGCCGTCACGCAACAGCGGGACGGAGGCGCCGTCGCGCAGCAGTCCGGTGACGGCGATGTCGTCTGAGCCGATCATGAAGTCGATATGGATCTCGCTGCGATTCACGCGCTCGGCGTCCTCGGCGACGGCGAACTCGAACCCCTGGCCCAGCGCGATGTGGCTGGCGGCGTTCTCGTCGAGCAGCGTGTCGTAGAAGATCGTGTCCAGGGGGCCGATCCGGCCTTCCCGATCAACCAGGGCCACCTCGCCCAGCCGCGCCGCACCGGGATCGCGCTCGCACAGCGCTCGCAGCGTGCCGGCACCCTCGTCGGCGTCGATCTCGACCGCGCGGCCGCTCTCGAACCGCATCCGGATGCCGGAGATCATCGCGCCCGAGGTGAACAGCGGCTTGGTCGCCCGCACGACACCGTCGACCCGCTCGGGGTCGGGGCTCGTGAACACCTCCTCGGTGGGGACGTTGGGCGCGTGGACGATCCCGTCGATGGTCTCGAAGCGACCGCACTGCCAGCGGCTCGCCGGCAGCAGGCCGATCGTCAGGTCGGTGCCCGGCCCCTCGAACCGGAGCGCGTCGAGCGCCAGTCCGTCGAGCTTCTGCGTGGTCGCGACGAGCGTGTCGATCCGGGCGGTCCAGGCGGCGATGGGGTCGGGCTCGCCGAGCCGGCAGACATGGGCGACCTGCTCCCACAGATGCGCCAGGGCCTCGCCGGGATCGCGGTCCCGATGCACGAGCTCGGCCCAGGCCGGCGTGGGACAAGGCGAGATCGTCCAATTGGTGCTCCGCGCGTTGAGCACCGGGATGCTCTCGCGCAGCGCCGGCAGCATGTCCTGGCCGAGTCGGGCGGGATCGACGTCCTCCATGAGGTGAGGCGCGACGGGACCGGACAGGGCGACCCGGGCACAGCGGTGCTCGCCGAGCGCGAGCACGCGCTCGCCGAACCAGGATGGCACGAACCCGAGCGTGTCCTCGGCCGCGTGCAGGGCGCGGGCGTGCTTGAGGTGGACGTCGAACACGGACAGGTCGACGAACTTCGCACCCCGCTCGTAGGCGACCTCCGCCACCGCGCGGGCCAACGGCTCCTTGCCCGGCTCGGAGCTCAGCGCGACGATCTGCCCCGGCTGCACGTTGGCGCCGAAGCGGACGATCAACTCCGCGAGTGCCCTGATGGTGTCCACAGCGTCACTCTACCCCGGGCCGCGACCGCCGCGCGGTGAGCGCCGCGGTCGCGCGGGAGCGCCCCCAGTGCGTCAGTTGGAGAAGGCGATCCGCGGCGCGTCGCCGACGTGGAGCGCGATGATCGAGCTGTCGGAGGCACGCCACGGCGCGGTGCTGTCGCAGTCGAGCGTGATCGCGCCCGAGCCGTCGAATCGCGTAGCCCGGCGCGTCACGGGATCAGGATGCCCGGATTGAGGATGCCCTGCGGGTCGAGCTCGGCCTTGACGGCGCGCAGCGCTCGGACAGCGGTCCGACCGAGTTCGCGCTCGTACCAATCGCGATGATCGCGACCCACGCCGTGATGGTGGGTGATCGAGCCGCCGGCGGCCAGGATGGCGTCCGAGGCGGCGGCCTTGGCCTGACGCCACTGGACGAGCGGATCCTCGAGTGCAGCGCAGCCGACGGTGAAGTACAGCGACGCCCCGGACGGATACACGTGGGAGATGTGGCAGAGGATCACGGGTGGCGTGCCCTGTGCGCTCAGCGAGTCGCGCAGCGCGCCCGACACCGCGGCGTACAGCTCCGGGAGCGAGGACCAGAAGGTCACCGTCTCGAGCGTCTCGACGAGCGCCCCGGCGTCGAGCAGCGCGTCGCGCAGGTAGGGCCCGTGATAGCGGTCACGAACCCAGCTCTCGCCCGCGTCAGGCTCCGGTCCGGTCGCCGCCGCCTCGAGCACGCGCGTCACCTCCCGCCGTCGCCCGGCGACGTCCTCGGCTGTGCCCTCGAAGCCCACGATGGCCAGGCACCCGCAGGAAGCGCCCGGCGCGCCGATCTCCGCCGGGCGCGCCAGGTTGAGCGCGGTCTCGGCTTCGTCGGAGAGCCGGAGCACCGTAGGCCGCGGCCCGTCCTGGGCCAGACGTCGCACCACCGCCGCGCCGGCGGCGAAGGACTCGAAGCGCCAGCCCTCGTAGGCGCGCACCGCCGGCGCCGGTCGCACCTCCAAGCTCACGGCGGTGATCACCCCGAGCGCTCCCTCGGAGCCGAGGATCAGCTGCCGCAGATCAGGGCCGGCGGCTGACTTCGGGGCGCGTCCCAGCGCGAGCTCCCCGGTCGGCGTGGCGACCCGCAAGCCGACCACGTGCTCGTCGAAACGGCCGTAGCCGACCGACGACTGGCCACTCGAGCGGGTGGCCGCATAGCCGCCGATCGTGGCGTACTCGAATGACTGCGGGTAGTGGCCGGTGATGAAGCCGTGCTCGCCGAGCAGCGCTTCAGCCTCCGGCCCTCGCAGCCCGGGCTCGAGTACCGCGACACGGGACACCTCGTCGAGCGCCTGCAGCCGGTTCAGTCGCCGCAGGTCGAGTGCGATCTGGCCGGTGAAGTCGTCCGATCGCGGCTCGAGGCCGCCCACGACCGACGTGCCGCCGCCGAACGGAACCACGGCGACCAGCTCGCGGCTGCAGATCCGCAGCGTATCGAGCACCTCGTCGTGAGAGGCCGGGAGCAGCACGAGGTCGGGGGCGTCGGCGAGGTCGCCCGCGCGCAGACGGAGCAGGTCGGGCGTCGACTTCCCGCGCAGATGGCGGATGCGCGCCTCGTCGTCATCGAGCACGTGGGCGGCGCCGAGCAGCGACTCGAGCGCCGCGCGGACCGTCGCCGGGATCCGGCTCGGCGGCGGTGCGAGTGCAGAGAGCGGGCCCACCCGCCGGCCGGGCCTCCGGATCCCGAGCGCCTGGGTGAGCAGCTGCGAGAGCCCGTCGGACAGCTCGCTCGCCTCGGCGGGATCGCCCCAGCCCGACCACGAGGGCTCCGGCGGGAGATCGGGCGGGCGGGCGCTCGGCATCGCTGTCGGGCACGGTAGTGATTGCGACCGCGGCGCGGTGGCCGGGGCTCAGTCGCCGCTATGCCAGTGGGGCACGGCGAGCATCACCAGCCGGAGCTGCTTCTCGGCCACGCGGGAGATTTCGGCCTCGGCCTCGGGAGCGGCGACCGGCACGTCAAGGATCGCCTCGACGGTCGCGATCATCGCGTTGACGAGCAGCCCCGCGATCATCTGCAGGTCCTCGGTGGTCCACTCCCGGAGCACCGGGAAGCGGGCGAGGTCGGTCGCGAGCTCGCTGGTGAACAGCCGGATCTCGATCCGGATCGCGTGGCGCAGGACGCCGTTGCCGGTCGAGCGGGCGCGGGCGACGAATGCGAAGTGCGGGCGATGCGCGCGCACCTGATCGACGAGGATCTCGACCGAGCGCCTGATCACGTGGTCAGGCGCCGGGCCGCCCTCCCGCGCTTCGCGCAGCATCGCTCGCAGCGTCCGGAACGATTCGTCCACGAGCGCGAGGCCGAGCTCGTCCATGTTCGAGAAGTGGCGATAGAAGGCCGTCGGCACGACGCCGGCAGTGCGGGCCACCCTGCGCAGGCTGAGGGCGTCGAAGCTCTCGCCGGCCTCCATCTGCAGCAGCGCCGCGTCGAGCAGCGCCTGGCGCGTGCGCTCGCGGCGCTCGGCCTGGGTGCGGCGCCCGACCTTCGGGTCCTCGTCACCCGCCGACCCGGAGCCCCGCGAGCCCGCCGTGACCCGGCCGACGCGTGGTGCGCCGGCGCGGTGGCCACCTCTCGGTGCACGCTTGTTCACCGTCATGGTGTGCACATCCTCACATAAGAGTCTAACCGCTTGACGGATCGCAGATCCGGTCTACCATCACTAGTGAACACTTGTCCACTAAGTATTGGTGATCCGATGCCTGTAGCCACAGCCACACGCCGCTTTCTCGCTTCGCCGCTGGTCGATCTGCTGGTCGGACCTCACGGGATCGACCGCTATCTGGAATTGATCCGCCCGAATCTGACCCTGCGTGAGGCGCGGGCCGAGGTCGTCGGCGTGCGTCGCCAGACCGACCGCAGCGTGACGCTGACGCTGCGCCCCAACCAGGCCTGGGGCGGTTTCTCGGCTGGCCAGTTCGTGCCCGTGGGGGTCGAGATCGACGGTGTCCGCCGGACCCGCACCTACTCCCCGGCCGGCTCGCAGCACGGCCGCGACGGCGCGATCGAGCTGACGGTCACGAGCCATGCCGACGGCGTCGTGTCCAACCACCTTCGGTCGCAGATCGCCCCGGGATCGATCCTGCATCTCGGCCCGGCGCGGGGCGCGTTCGTGCTGCCGGCGGCACGGCCGGGCAAGCTCGTGCTGATCAGCGGCGGCAGCGGCGTGACGCCGGTGCTCTCGATGGTGCGCACGTTGTGCGACGAGGGCCACGCCGGCGAGATCACCTTCGTGCACTACTCGCGGACCTCGGCTGACGCGCTGTACCGCGCCGAGGTGGAGGCCCTGGCGGCCGCGCACCCCAACCTGTGCTGCGCATTCGTGGCCACCCGCGAGGGTGGCGGCCACGTCAGCGCCGGCGCGATCGCCGCGCTCGCGGGCGACCTCGACGAGGCGCACGCCGCGGTCTGCGGGCCTCCCGCGCTGATCGACGCGGTGCGGGCGATCTGGGACGCCGTCGGCGCCGCTGACCGGGTGCTGGCCGAGACCTTCACGCCCCCGGTGCCGGCCCCGGCCGGCGCCACCGCGACCGGCACCCTGCGCTTCCTGCGCAGCGATCAGCAGGCGGCGATCGGCGCCGGGACGCTGCTCGAGCAGGCCGAGGCGGCCGGGCTCTCGCCCGTGTTCGGATGCCGCATGGGTATCTGCCACACGTGCACCTGCCGCAAGAGCGCCGGCTCGGTGCGCAACGTGCTCACCGGCCAGACGTCCGCCGAGGAGGACGAGGACATCCAGCTGTGCATCTCCGTCCCCGCCGGCGACGTAGCGCTCGAACTGTGAACCGGACCCCGACTTCCCGTACGTCCTGACCTTGACTCCTGACTCCTGACCGAGAGGAACTGACTTTCATGCCCACGCCCCATCCGCAACTGACCGACGAGCAGATCGACGCCCTCGGCCGTGAGCTCGACGAGCTGCGCAACCGCGTGTTCAGCGACCTCGGCGAGCGCGACGCCGCCTATATCCGGCGCGTGATCAAGACCCAGCGCGGGCTCGAGATCGCCGGCCGCGGCTTGCTGTTCGCCGGCTTTCTGCCCCCGGCCTGGATCGGCGGCGTGGCGGCCCTGTCGCTGTCGAAGATCCTCGACAACATGGAGATCGGCCACAACGTGATGCACGGCCAGTACGACTGGATGAAGGATCCGGCGCTCGACTCCAAGCGCTTTGAGTGGGACACGGCGTGCCCGAGCGACCAGTGGCGCCACTCGCACAACTACATGCATCACACGCACACCAACGTCCTCGGCAAGGACCGTGACATCGGCTACGGCATCCTGCGAATGTCCGCCGGGCAGCCGTGGCGCCCGCGCGACCTCGGCAACCCGATCTCCGCCACGCTGATGGCGGCACTGTTCCAGTGGGGCATCGCGGCCCACGACCTCGAGGTCGAGCGCATCGAGGCCGGTGAGATCGCGTTCTCCGACAAGCGCGAGATGCTCGCCTCGATCTGGCGCAAGGGCCGCCGCCAGGTGCTCAAGGACTACGTCGCCTTCCCGCTCCTGGCCGGTCCCGGCGCCCCGTTCGTGCTCGCCGGCAACGCCACGGCCAACCTGACCCGCAACCTGTGGTCGTTCATGATCATCTTCTGCGGCCACTTTCCCGAGGGCACGCACGAGTTCACCGAGGAGGAGGCCGAGAACGAGACCCGCGGCGGCTGGTATCTGCGCCAGATGCTCGGGTCCGCGAACCTCACC
>DATMGZ010000047.1:0-12078 GCA_035555155.1 Solirubrobacteraceae bacterium
AGGATGCTCATCGGCCGTTCGCCAACTCCACGACCTTCTTCGCGGCTCCGTCCATCGTCGACTCGATGTGCACGTTCGGGAGGTGAGCCTCGGCGAGCAGCTCTCGACCCTGGATGTCGTTGGTGCCGTCGAGACGGACCACGAACGGCACCTGCGGGTTGATCTGCTTGAACGCCTCGATCAGTCCCATCGCCACCTCGTCGCAGCGGGTGATCCCACCGAAGATGTTGAACAGGACGGCTTTGACCTTGGGGTTGGACAGGATCACCTCGACCGCGCTGGTGATCGCCTCGGCCTTGGAGCCGCCGCCCGCATCGAGGAAGTTGGCCGGCTTGCCACCGGCCAGCGCGACCACGTCGAGCGTCGACATGACCAGCCCGGCGCCGTTGCCGAGAATGCCGATGTCGCCGTCGAGCTTGACGTAGATCAGGCCGCGCTCGTGCGCCATCTGCTCCTGCGTGTCCTCGGCCGAGGGATCGCGCAGCTCGGCGTTCTCGGGGTGGCGATAGAGCGCGTTGTCATCGAGCGTGACCTTGGCGTCGAGCGCCTTGACGGACCGCTCGGGGGTCACGATCAGCGGGTTCACCTCGACCAGCGTCGCCTCCTCGGCGATGAACGCGTCGTACAGCTTCGAGAGCATCGCGCCGACCGGCCGGACGACGTCGTCGTCGACCTTGGCCTCGAACGCCAGCCGGCGCCCGTGGAACTCCTGGAAGCCGAGCAGCGGGTCGACGTGCAGTCGCGCGATCGCGTCGGGGTCCTCGTCGGCCACCGCCTCGATGTCCATCCCGCCCTTGGTCGAAAGCATGATCAGCGGCGCCTTGGCCGAGCGATCGAAGACGATCGAGGCGTAGTACTCGGAGCTGATCTCCGAGGCCGACTCGATCCACACCTCGTTGACGGTCAGCCCGTGGATGTCCATCCCCAGAATGGCCTCGGCGTGCTGCTGGACCTCGTCGCGGTTCTGGGCGACCTTGATCCCGCCGGCCTTGCCGCGGCCGCCGATCTGGACCTGGGCCTTGACCACGCAGGGATAGCCGATCTCCTCGGCGGCAGCGACGGCCTCATCGACCGTGCGCGCCGGTTTTCCGGTCGGAACCGGGATGTCGTGGCGGGCGAAAAGCTGCTTTCCCTGATACTCGAGTAGGTCCATGGGCGGCTTTTGCAGCCTATCTCAAAAGCTCTGAGCCGAGACGCGCGACGGGCCACGATGACAGGCAAGACGCAGCATCACGGACCCCCGTGGCATCATCCGCCGCCGTGGCTATCCCCAAGACCGTCAATTTTGTGACCTTCGACGTGTACGGCACCCTGATCGATTGGGAGACGGGTGCCTACGACGCTTTCCGTGCCGAGGCCGAGCGTGACGGGTTCACGATCGAGCGCGACGAGCTGATCCCGCTCTTCCACGAGGTGCAGCAGCAGATCCAGGCCGGCTCCTACGAGCTGTACGCCGAGGTGCTCCGGCGTACCGCCGTGCAGATCTCCAAGCAACTCGGATGGCCGCTCGAGCCCTCGCGCTCCGGCTTCCTACCCGATTCCGTGCAGCGCTGGCAGCCGTTCAAGGAGACCAACCCGACGCTGCAGAAGATCGCCAAGAAGCACAAGATCGGGCTGATCTCCAACATCGACGACAAGCTGCTCGGTCAGACCCGCCGGCACATCCCCAGCGATTTCGACCTCGTGGTCACGGCCCAGCAGGTGCGCTCGTACAAGCCCGATCCCGCCCATTTCACCGAATGCGAACGGCGCATCGGGGGCAAGAAGGGATGGGTCCACGTGGCCGCCAGCTACTACCACGACGTGGAGCCGTGCCTGAAGAAGAAGGTCCCCGTGATCTGGGTCAACCGCAGCAAGCAGGCGCTCGAGTCGGGACAGAAGAAGCCCGACGCCGAGGTCTCGTCGTTGCGCGAGGCCGCCAAGCTGTTGGGCATCTCCTAGGCTGGTCGCGGTGCGGGCGCTCGCCGTCCACACCGACGTGATCGTGCTGGTCAGCCGCGTGTGGCAGACGACCTGCACGTTCGTGCGCGACGACGGCGAGGGGTTCGTGATCGACTCGCCCGTGTACCCGGACGAGCTCGAGGCGCTCGGCGCCGTCGCCGATCAGGCGGGGTTTCCGGTCTCCGGGTTGCTGGCCACGCATGCCGACTGGGACCACCTGCTCGGGCGGCTCGCGTTCCCCGAGGCTACCCTCGGTTGCGGTGAGAGCACGGCGGCCCGGCTCGCCGCCGATCCCGGTGGTGCGCAGCGCAAGCTCCGCGAGTTCGACGAGGAGCACTACGTGAGCGGTCGCGGGCCGCTCACGCTGGCGGGTATCCAGGAGCTGCCTGTGCCCGGCAGCCTCGCGCTCGGGCAGCGGCACGAGCTCGACCTGCTTCCCGCCGACGGGCACACGGCCGACGGCACTGCGTACTGGATGCCCTGGCTCGGAGTGCTGGCGTGCGGCGACTACCTCTCACCGGTGGAGATTCCGATGCTCTCGGCCGGCGGCTCGGCCGAGGCCTATCTCGCGACGCTCGCGCGATTGGAGCCGCTCGTCCGGTTGGCCGACACGGTCATCCCGGGTCACGGCGGCCCGCTCACCGGCCCCGATGCGCTGGAGCTCCTGGGCGAGGACACCGCCTATCTGCGGGCGCTCGGAGCCGAGGGGCTCGGGGCCGCCCTGCCCGCGACGCGCCGCACCAAGGGGCAGCGCCGGATCCACGAGCAGAACGCCGCGCTACTCGGCGGCTGAGGTGATGACGGCGATCGTGTCGCCCGAGGCCACCGCCGAGCCCACGGCGATCGGCAGGTCCGAGATCGTCCCGGACTTGTGCGCCGTGATCTCGTTCTCCATCTTCATCGCCTCGATCACGCACACCAGCGCACCCTCCTCGACCGCGGCTCCGGACTCCACGGCGACCTTGAGCACGGTGCCCTGCAGCGGGGAGGGCAGCGCGTCGCCTCCGCCACCGCCGCCCGAGCCGCCGGCCCGCTCACTGCGCCGCGGCGCCTTGCGGCCCCCCGCGGCCGGCCCCGAGCCGTTGCTGGCCACCGCCACACCCATCGGGGGGCCGATCACCTTGACGTCGAAGCGCTTGCCGGACACCTCGACCGTGTAGGCATGCTCGACCGGGGCCTCGTCGACCTCCTCGTCGGCCGGCCCCTCGACCTTCGGGAAGGCCAGCGACTTGAGCCACTTCTTGTCCTCGATCAGGTCGCGGCAGGTCTCGCCCGCTTTCCACTGATCGGTGCGCAGGATGGCGTCATGGAATGGAAGCAGCGTCTTCAGGCCCTCGATCTCGAACTCGCTCAGCGCCCTCAGCATCCGGGCGGTCGCCTGCTCGCGATCCACGTCCCAGACGATCAGCTTGGCCACCATCGGGTCGTACATGGGGGAGATCTCGGACCCGGGACCGACCCCGGAATCGATCCGCACCCCGGGCCCTGAGGGCTCGTGGTAGGCCCCGATCGAGCCGGGTGCGGGGGCGAAGTTCTTGCTCGCGTCCTCGGCGTTGATCCGGCACTCGATCGCGTGACCGCGCAGCTGCACCTGCTCCTGGGCGATCGACAGCGGCGCACCGGCAGCGACCCGGATCCCCTCCTTGACGATGTCGATCCCGGTCACCATCTCGGTCACGCAGTGCTCGACCTGGACCCGCGTGTTCATCTCGAGGAAGAAGTACTCGCCGTCCTGGAGCAGCCCCTCGATCGTGCCCGCGCCGGCGTAGTTGACCGCGGCCGCGGCGTCGGTGGCGATCTTGCCGATGTGCTCACGCAGCTCGGCATCGACGGCGGGGCCGGGCGCCTCCTCGATCAGCTTCTGATGCCGGCGCTGGATCGAACAGTCGCGCTCGCCGAGGTGGATCACGTTGCCGTGCTTGTCGGCGAGGACCTGGACCTCGACATGGCGCGGATCGGGCAGGTAGCGCTCGAGGTAGACGGTGGCGTCGCCGAAGAACTTCTCGCCCTCGCGGGACGCGCCCTCGAAGGCCGCCTCGAGCTCGTCGTCGGAGAGCGCGACCCGGAAGCCCTTGCCGCCACCGCCGCCGGCCGCCTTGACCGCGACCGGGAACCCGATCGTCTCGGCGATCAGCGTTCGCGCCTGCGCGACGTCGGCCACCGCCTCGGTCGTGCCGGGCACGATCGGGACCCCCGCGGCCGCCATCAACTCGCGGGCCTTCGTCTTGGATCCCATCGCGTCGATCGCCGAGGCGGGCGGCCCGATGAAGGTGATGTCGCGCTCCTCGAGCGCGGCCGCGAAAGCGGCGTTCTCGGCCAGGAACCCGTAGCCCGGATGCACCGCGTCGGCGCCGCAGCGCTCGATCACCTCGAGGATCTTGTCGATGACGAGGTAGCTCTCGGCCGCCGGGCCGGGGCCGAGCAGGAACGCCTCATCGGCGCGCTTCACGTGGATGGCGTCGCGATCAACCTCGGAGTAGACCGCGACGGTCGCGATCCCGAGTTCCTCACATGCGCGGATGATGCGAACCGCGATCTCGCCGCGGTTGGCGATCAGAACCTTCGAGAACATGGCGGCGCGGGACTTTACCGCCGATTGGCCGGTGAGGACCCTGCCAAGGACCGGCTCCGCGACGGTGTGTGCCGCGGCGGTGACCGGAGCGCCGCCGGCGAGGGCCCTGCGAACGCGGTGCAGCAGCCGTCTCAGGGCGTTGATCAGCGGGTCTGCTCGCGCGCGTAGGCCGGCTCGGGCAGCCCCTCACGCGGGAATACCGGCGCCGGAACCGCCGCCCGAGCCGATCGCCGGGCGGCGCGCCGGCGCACGAACACCCGGACGGCGAACACCGCGCCCAGCGCGTAGATCCAGCCCAGAAGGATGTCGCTGACATAGTGCTCGCCGGCGTAGACGAGCGACACGGCCATCGCCAGCGGGTACAGCGCCACGAGCGGGCGCAGCCAGGTGTGCTTGCGCGGCCACAGCGTGATCGCGATCAGCAGCGAGAAGGCGGCGTGGAGCGACGGCACCGCCGCCACGTTGTTGGCGTACTGGTATCCGTTCTCGACCAGCGATCCGGCCGAGTGGATGCCGAGGTAGCGCCAGACCTCCGGGATGAGGCGCGTGGTCGGCGCCATCAGGTGCGCCTGGCTCGCCATCCACGGCGGCGCCGCCGGGTACAACGCATACGTCAACAGGCCGGCGAACGAGAGCACCACCACGAGCGCGGCGAAGTAGCGGAAGCGTGCCCGATCGACCTTCCACAGAATCGCCGCCACCAGCGGAGTGGCGAAGAAATGGGTCAGGTAGACCCCCCCGGGGATGACGTCGTACCAGACAGCATGGCCGTGCCAGAGCCAGCGCTGGAGCGTCACCGTGGGTGCGGTGCCGCCGAACAACGCCCTGTCCACCTGCAGCTGGGGCAGATAGTGGACGCCGAACACATGCCCGGCGGTGCCCCGCAGCGAGTCGTAGGCGATCAGGATCGCGATGAACGGCAGCCACTCGAAGACGACGCCGCGGGCGTAGCCCCGGAGATCCGCCAGCGAGAAGCAGAGCAGGCCGAACAGCAGCCAGATCGCGATCACGTCGCGCTGCTGCGGGACCCCGAGCGCAGCGATGACGACCAGAGTCGTGATCACGAACACGGCAGGGCCGATGAAGGTGCGGCTCCTCAGCCGCTCTCCCCAGGAGCGATTCATAAGCGTCCCAATATAAAGGCCGTCCCGTTGGGCCCACGTAAGCCCAACGGACCGTTAACGCGCCTAATGCGCGCCGAGGAGCATGCCCGCTCCGACGGTGTCGTTGGTGCTCTCGTCGATGAGAATGAAGCTGCCCGTCGTGCGGTTGCGGGCGTAGGGATCGACGAGCAACTCGAGGCTCGAGCGCAGGCGCACGCGGCCGATGTCGTTGAGCGCCAGACCGCCGTCGGTCTCGTCGCGATGCAGCGTGTCGACGTCGACGCGGTATTGGATCTCGTCAACCACCGCCTTGGCCGAGCGCGTCGTGTGCTTGATCACGTAGCGCGATCTGACCTGCATCGGCTTCTCGGCCATCCAGCACACCATCGCGTCGAGCTCGCGGGCCACCGTCGGCTGGTTGTGGGGCCGGCAGAGCATGTCGCCGCGCGAGATGTCGAGGTGGTCCTCGAGCTGCAGCGTGATGCTCATCGGCGGGAACGCCTCTTCGATCTCGCGGCCGGCGGTGTCGATCGCCGCGATCCGCGAGGTCTGGCCGCCGGGCAGCACCATCACCTCGTCGCCGACCTTGAACAGACCCCCGGCGACCTGGCCCGCGTAGCCTCGATAGTCGTGGTACTCGTCGCGGTGGGGGCGCACGACCCACTGCACGGGCAGGCGGCAGTCGATCATGTTGCGGTCCAGCGCGATGTGCACGTGCTCGAGGTGATAGAGCAGTGGCGGCCCCTGGTACCAGCCCATCTCCTCGGAGCGGTCGACGACGTTGTCGCCGACCAGCGCCGAGATCGGGATGAACGTCAGGTCGCCGACGTCGAGCTTGGCGGCCCATTCGGTGAAGTCGTCGATGATGCCCTCGAACACGTCCTCGTCGTAGCCGACGAGATCCATCTTGTTGACGGCCACGACCATGTGCGGGATCCGCAGCAGCGAGGAGATGAACGCGTGACGGCGGGTCTGCTTGGTCATCCCCTTGCGGGCATCGACGAGGATCAGCGACAGGTCGGTGTTCGAGGCGCCCGTGATCATGTTGCGCGTGTACTGCTCGTGCCCGGGCGTGTCGGCGATGATGAACTTGCGCCGCGGGGTGGCGAAGTAGCGGTGCGCGACGTCGATCGTGATCCCCTGCTCGCGCTCGGCCCGGAGCCCATCGGTGAGCAGGGCGAGGTTGACGTAGCCGTCTCCGCGGCGCTCACTGGTCTGCACGACGTGTTCGAGTTGGTCCTCGAAGATCGACTTGGAGTCGTGCAGCAGCCGGCCGATCAGGGTCGACTTGCCGTCGTCGACCGAGCCGGCCGTGGCAAAGCGTAGGAGTTCGGAGATCCTCACGTCGTCGTCATCCAGACTGTGGTGGCCGTTGGTCGCGGCGGCCACCGACATTAGAAGTATCCCTCGCGCTTGCGGTCTTCCATCGCCGCTTCGGTGACCCGATCGTCGGCGCGGGTCTCGCCGCGCTCGGTGATCCGGGTAGCCGCGATCTCGATCACCACCTGCTCGAGCGTCGAGGCCTGCGAGTGCACCGCGCCGGTGCACGTCATGTCGCCGACCGTGCGGTAGCGGACCGAGGTGTCGAAGGTCGACTCGCCGTCCATCAGCTCGACGTGGTCGCTGTGGGCATAGAGCATGCCGTCGCGCGCGAACACGCGGCGCTCGTGGGCGAAGTAGATCGAGGGGATCTCGAGCCCCTCCTCGGCGATGTACTGCCAGACGTCGAGCTCAGTCCAGTTGGAGATCGGGAACACGCGCACGTGCTCGCCCTTGCGAATGCGCCCGTTGTAGAGCGACCATAGCTCGGGACGCTGACGTTTGGGGTCCCACTGGCCGAAGTCGTCGCGGAATGAGAACACGCGCTCCTTGGCCCGGGCGCGCTCCTCGTCGCGCCGGGCGCCGCCGAAGGCCGCGTCGAAGCCGTGCGCCTCGATCGCGTCGAGCAGCGTCGTGGTCTGCAGCCGGTTGCGCGAGGCGCGCGGACCGGTCTCCTCGACCACCCGGCCGGTGTCGATCGACTCCTGCACGCTGGCCACGATCAGGCGCTCGCCGACCTCGGCCATGCGGCGGTCGCGGAACTCGATCACCTCGGGGAAGTTGTGCCCGGTGTCGACGTGCATGACCGGGAAGGGGAAGCCCGCGGGCCGGAACGCCTTCTCGGCCAGCCGCAGCAGCACGATCGAATCCTTGCCGCCGCTGAACAGCAGCACCGGGCGCTCGAGCTCGGCCGCCACCTCCCGAAAGATGTGGATCGCCTCGGCCTCGAGAGCCTCGAGATGCGTGAGCTCGTATGTGAACGGGTTCATTCGTGGATCCCGCACTCGGTCTTGTCCTGGTCCGCCCATCGTCCTTCTCGCCCCGCGCCCGGCCTCGTGCAGGGCGCGCATCCGATCGAGTGGTACCCATGGTCGTGCAGCGGATTGTAGGGGAGATCGTGAGCGTGGATGTAGCGCCACAGATCGCGCTCGGACCAGTCGGCGAGTGGATTGACCTTCCAGATCCCGCGGCGCCCGTCGCGTTCGAGCTTGCGCGCCTCCGAGCGGGTCGCCGCCTGCTCGCGCCGGACGCCGGTGACCCACCCCTCGACGCCCTCGAGCGCCCGCTCGAGCGCGTCCACCTTCGCCGCACCGCAGCAGCGCTCGGCCGTCCACGGCTCGCCGGGGCTGCGGGCCTCCACGACCTCGATCTGCACACCAAAGCGCTCTTCGAACCGTCGCCAGGTCGCGAGCGTCTCGGGGAACAGGACGCCGGTGTCGATCGTGAACACGCGGGCCGAGGGCTCGATCCGCGTCAGCATGTGGACGAGCACCGACTCCTCCTTCTGGAAGGAGCACGCCATCGTCAGCCGCGGATGGAACTGCTCTACGGCGTACGCGAGGACCTCCTCGGCGGAGGAGGCCTCGAGCTCTGGGGTGATCAGACCGCGCACTCGCCTTCGCCGCGCTGAACCTCGAACGGGCCCTTGCGACTCCAGTCGACGAAGAAGTTCACGTTCTCGAGACTGAACTCGATGGGAAGGGTCAGGTCTTTCACGAGCGCCTCGAACTCGGGGACGCCGACACGATCGACGAAGGCGTTGAATTCCTCGCCCTCGGCGCGCGCGGCCTCGTAATAGCGTATCCAGCGCTCGATCGCCTCGGGCACGCGCTTGGCCGGTAGACGGGCCTTGAGCCGGGCTCCGTACCGCACGTCGCCCCCGTCATAGGCCCCGCCGATGTGCGGGATGTAGGCCGGGATCGTGTGCTCGCCGACCTTGATCGAGGCTCCGTAGAAACCGATGTTGGCGATGTGGTGCTGGCTGCACCCGTTCGGGCAGCCGCTCATCTTGATGTGGATCCGCCGCGTGAGCTCGTCGCTGATCGCCATCTGCACGACACGGTCCTGCACGACCTGGTTGAGGCCCATCGAGCTCGTGATCCCGAGCTTGCAGGAATCGGTGCCGGGGCAGCTGACGACGTCGGTGATCTCATCGGCGCCCGCCGCGCCCAGGTCGAGCTCGCTCAGCCGGCGCCACACGTCGTACACCGATCCGTCCCGCACCCAGCGCAGCACCAGGTTCTGATGCACCGTGGTCCGGGCGTAGCCGCCGGTGTACTCGCGCATGATCTGGCCGAGGCCACGCAGCTGCTCGGGGGTCAGGTCACCGCGGGTGATCGTGACCTCGACGGTCGAGAAGCCGGCCTGGCGCTGGGACCGCACGTTGGACTCGAGGAAGTGGCGGAACTCGCGGTGCTCGCCGTTTGCAGAGCCGGCCTGTTCGGGTTCGGCGGGGGCGCCGGCCTCCTCGTCGTGCTCGAACATGATCGCGTCGAGCGAGAAGTCCCGCTCGGCCACCCATTCGCCCTGGAGCTCCTCCTCGACAAGCTCGCGGAATGCGTCGATCCCGATCTTGTCGATCAGGACCTTGATCCGAGCGCGGGCACGGTTGACGCGCAGGAAGTCCTGGCGATCGAAGATCCGCATGCAGGCCTCGGTCACCTTCAGGTAGTCGCCGTTGTCGAGCGCGACGAACTCGTACAGCGTCGGCGCGATGCGGGGCATGATCGACGTGCCGCCGCCGACCCGGACCTCGACGCCCCGGATGCCGTCGCGGACCCGCGGGATGAAGGCCATGTCGTGGATACCGGTGATCGCGTTGTCCGCGTCGGTTGCCGTGAACGCCGTCTTGACCTTGCGCGGCATCGCCTGCGTGGTCGGATGACGCACGAAGTAGCGCACGTAGGCGCCGGCGTAGGGGGTGATGTCGAAGAGCTCGCCCTCCAGGACCCCGGCCCGCGGATCGCCGGTCACGTTGCGCATCGTGTTGCCGCAGCCCTCGCGGGAGGACAGGCCGGCATCGCCGAGCTCGCGGATCAGCTTGGCCGCGTCGGGCAGCGGCACATGGTGCATCTGGATGTTCTGCCGCGTCGTGACATGACCCTTGCGCAGCGGGACGTACTTCTCGATCACCTCGGCGAACGCGTCGAGTTGGTCCGGCGTGACGCCGCCGAACGGGAGCTTGACCCGGATCATCTGCACGTCGGGCTGACGCTGGCCGTACACGCCCTGCTTGAGGCGGAACTTGATGAAGTCCGTCTCGGTCAGCCCGCCCGCGAGGTAGCGCGTCGACTCCGTGTCGAAGTCGTCGAACTCACGCTCCAGGATCGGAATCACGTGACCCGGAACGTTCTCCACGATCTCGGGGTTCTCCAGCGAACCAGAGCGGCGAGCGGTCGCTGTGCTGCTGCTGTCGAGCGATGCAGGCTCCATCGAAAGTTCCTTGTGGTCGTGGCTGGCACGGCCCGATAGGCACGGGTGGGCCGGATCGAAGCTCGAGAGAATGTACCAAAACTCGATCTGGGTTCCAGGGATTTGGCCGCTGCACGGGAAATACGGGGCCCGCTCGGGGCTCGATCAGCCCCTGACGACCACGCTCACCCTCTTGCTCACCGCCGGCCCGATCGCCGGCGCGTAGGCGATCGTGAGCGTGACCGCCACTCTGTGCTTCTCGCGCAGCGTTCGCCTCTCGGCCGCCGACAGCACGAGCCTGATCTTCGCCGTGCCGGCCCGCCTCAGCGTGACCCTGTTCGAGCCGGCCCGAACCACGCCGGCGCCGTCGACGACGACGAGCAGGAAGCGACCCTTCTTGGTCGTGGCCAGCGCTGTCTTGACGATCCGCGAGTCGACCGCGACCTTGAGCGAGGACGCCGCCGCCGCCGTCTGGCCCGAGCCGTCGGTGACCGTCAGCACCACCCTGTAGGTGCCGGCGCGGGCATACGTATGTTTCGGTGCGGCGCCCGAGCTCGGCGCCGAACCGTCGCCGAAGCTCCAGCGGTAGGACGCGATCGTCCCGTCGGCGTCGCGCGACCCTGACCCGTCGAAGGCGACCGCGACACGAGCCGCCGGATGGGCCGTCTTCACCCCGATACGAGCCGTCGGCAGTTCGTCGACAACGACCTGCTCGACCGTCGAGGCGCTCAGGCCCAGGGAGTCCGTGACCGTCAGCGTGACGGGGTACGTGCCCGCCGCAGCGTAAGCGTGCCTCGTCGTCACGCCCGACGCGCCGGCCGTGCCGTCGCCGAAGCTCCAGCTGTAGCTGCTCACAGACCCGCCGTGGTTCGGGTCGCTGGAGGCGCCGGCGTCGAAGGACACGATCGAGCCGGCGCCGGGGTTGGCGGGCGAGGCGGCGAAGGCCGGGGTGGGCGGGCCGAGGACGGTGACCTGACGGGTCACCGGCGCCGAGGAGAAGCCGATCGAGTCCGTCACCGTGAGCGTCACCGTGTACGAGCCCGGGGCAGCGTAGGAATGGGTCGTCGTTGCACCCGCCCCCGAGGATCCGTCGCCGAAGCTCCACTGGTACGAGTTGATGGCGACAGCGTTCGGGTCGGTCGATCCGCTGGCATCGAAGCTGACCGGCGATCCGGTCATGACGCTCGCTGGAACGAGCGTGAACGCGGCGGTCGGCGGGATGCCGACCTCCACGTCCATCGACGAGGTGGACAGATTGCCTCTGGTGTCGACGAGGGTGAGCGTGACGAGCCGTACCCCCGGCGAGGCGAAGGTGTGGTGCGTGATCGCGGGGCCGCCGGCGCTGAACGTGTCCGGCGTGCCGTCGCCCCATTGCCAGGTCACGCTCGAGTAGCCCATCGTGCTCGTGCTCGCGCTCGGGTCGAAGGTCAGCTGATTGCCCGCGGCCTGCGGTCCCGATACGGTGAAACCGGCGGTGACGGTCCCCGCGCTGGGCTGCATCTCGCAGTTGACGTCACCGTTGCTCCACTCGCTCTGGATGTAGTACCGGTTGCCGTTGATGCTCTGGTTGAACAGCGTTCCCGCGGACGCGCTGCCGCCGAGGGTCGGCAGGAAGGCGTTGGGATTGGTGCCGTTGGTTGGCGTGAGCGTCCCAAACGCATTGCAGTTGTCGCCGTCCTCGTTGCCGCTGTTGTTGTCCCACCAGCCGCCTCCGTTGACGGGATCGGTGAT
>DATMGZ010000048.1:0-5052 GCA_035555155.1 Solirubrobacteraceae bacterium
CAATGGCGACGAAGCGCAAGTCCGCGACCGAGCGGCGCTAGCCGCTCGCCTGATGGCCAGCAAACGGCCGCGCGGGCGTGAAAGCAGAAGACTCGATCGCTCGGGAGTCTGTGGTGCTCCGGAACGATGGGAGCAATCTCGGCTCCCGCCACCATGGCGCTCGCTTACCCATCGGCGAGCGTCAGCGACGGCTCGTTTGTCGTCGTTCGGTGTCGGATACGCGGCATGATTCCGCGCCTTCCGGGCCGAGCTTTGCCGCTGGGGCCGCCGGCGGTGTGCGGCCTCAGGCGGTGAGTCGTCGGCGGGCCTTCTGCACGGTCGGCAGTGCGGCCTTGGCCTTCGCGAGCGGACGCGCGCGAAGGTCGACGCTGGCGGGCTTGGCCGCGATCGTGATCTCCTCGCCGGTTGCGGGGTTTCGGCCCTTACGCGCCTTCTGTGCGGGCTTCACGCGAACGGTCAGCTGCACGAGGCCGCCGATCCGCACCTTCTGCGCGTTCCCGAGCTCCTCGAGCACGATCTCCTCGAGCGTCGCGAGCACCCGCTTCGCCTCGGCGCGGCTGATGTCGGCGCGGTCAGCGACGGCGTTCGTGAGCTGTGTCTGGGTCAGCGGCACGGGAACTCCTCGGTCGAACGGCGGACGGACAACGGATGTATTGAATCCCGCGCCGCGGACAAGCCCGTTCGCGAGGCTCCCAGCTCGGACCATTCGGCATCCCGTCGCCGCGGTCGTTGTGAGTTGTGTTCGGCGGGGATGTCGGGCCGCACACGCTTTCAGGTCTGACCCTGCGCGCGTGCCGACGGCTCCCACCACCGCTCCATCCCGAGCTCAGCCCGTAGTCGTTCCAGGTCGGGAGCGGGCCGGCCCGATCGCGCCAGCACGTAGGCGTCGTGCTCGAACTCCCGCAGCACTGCCTCGAGCCGCGACCGGCTCTGAGCGCGCCGCGACGCCGTCCGCGGGGTCAAGCTGCTTAGCGCCGGCACCCGCTCCTCAGGCCACAGCGCCTGCCAGGCGTCGACCGCCTCTTGCGATGCTCCGAACGGCATCGGCATCCCGAGCCGGATCGGCGGCATGTCCTGCGCCGGGTCGATCACCGATCGTCGTGCCAGCTTGGGCTCGGCCCCGAGCCCGCGTAGCAGTTCGGTTAGCGCCTGCAGTCGCTCCTCCGAGTTGACGGACACCTCGAAACCCTCCGGGTGCGGCTCCAGTCGCCCGCGTAGCCAGCGCTGCGGCTCGTCGGGCTGCTCGATCGACTCGTCCTCGCCCAGCGAGCGGATCTGCGCGAGAGCGCTCTCGCGCTCCATCGCGGTCAGCTCGCGCCCCCACCAGCTCAGCTCGCCTCCATCTTCGGTGCGGAAGTCCGCGTGCGACGCCAACCGCCGTGCCACGCCCGCCGGATCGTTCACCGCCACGCGCGCGGTGATCAGACGCAGGCGCTGGCCGTCGGTGTTCGTCAGCTTCGGCCCGGCGGCGCGCCTGCGCCACACCTCCCCGGCGATTCCCGGGACGAGGCTGCCGAGCACCTTGCTCATCAACGCCGCGATCTCCGGGTGCAGCGACTCGGCGGCCTCGACGAGGACGCCGTGCGGTTCCGGCTCGCGGCGGCGACCAGGGCGCCGCCCGCGCTTGCCGGTCAGCTCCTTGGCTAGCGCGACGCTCGCCCCGTGCACCCACTCGGCGGCGCCGTCGCCCTCCGACGGGCGCAACATCACGACCGCGCCGGTGCTCCGCCAGATACCGTCCAGCGACACGAGCGCCCCCAGCAGCACGCTCCACCGGCTCATCCCCGGAAGCTGCTCGGGCGGGATCGCGGCGTACCGGCGAACGCCGGTGACGATGTCGGTCAGCCACAGGCCCGGACCTGGCTCGGGGTCAGACACCTGCCAAAGGCCGTAGGTGACAGTGCTGAGCCACTCGCGCGCCGCGCTCGAAATCTCCGGAGAGACGTCCGGGTCGGTCGCGAGCAGCACAAGCGGCGCGCCCGACCGCTCGAGCTCGGGCTCGGACTCGAGCGCGAGCCCGTCCTGTTCCTCATCGTCCTCGTCGTCGAGCAGCCAGGCGTGCTCCATCGCGAGCCGGAAGAGTGCTTCCGAGCGCCCATCGTCCTTGTCGGGCTCGACCCCGAAGCCGTCATCATCCTCGCCGCCCTGCGCCTCGTGCAGCTGCTCCATCCAATCCCTGATGCTGCCAGCGAGCAGCACCTGCAACTCTGGCCGGCGCTCCTCGACGAGCACCCGCATCGCGTCCCGCAGCGCGTACAGCCCCCCGCGGTCCGCGAACCTGTCGAGCTCCGCGCGCTCCCAACGTCCCAGTTTCTCGCCCGCGATCATGCGCCGGTGCAGCCCCTCGAGTGCGCGGCCGAACACCTCCTGCGCGTCCTCGTCCTCGGGCTCGTCGAGCAACATCTCCCGGACCAGCTCGATCGCGTCCAGCTCACGCCCGGACGCGAGCATGTGCTGCGCGAGCTCGACGCTCCCGTCAGGGTCAAGCCACGCATCGAGCGCTTCGTCTAGCAGCTCGTCGACCCGGTCGGGATCGAGGTCGAACGCTCCAGCGATCTCGGCCGCGAGCGTCAGCGCGGTCACGCTCCCGGGCGCGAGCCGCTGCACCTCCGCGGCCACCGCCCTCGCTCGCTCCTCGGACCCGTCTCGCCTCAACCGGATCGCGAAGCCTGGCGGCGAGGGCAGATCCTTGAACTCCTCGACCAGCAGCGCCGCGGCGCGCTCAGGCGGCGTCTGCGGCGAAAGCGCCTCCTCCGAGCGCCGCCGCGCCTCGGCCAGCGCGAGCTCCGCGATCCGCTCCAATTCCAACTCCGCAGCCGTCCGCCGCGGCGCGGGCGCGCGGGCGGCCGGATGCCCGCCGGACCGTCGCCTACTCTGCTGCCGCTTGCGCTTGGACTTCGCCACGCCTGTCCGCGTCCTCGCCGATAGCGCGCAAGCGTACGCAGTCGATGCGACCGCCGCCGTCCAGGCCGATCGAGTCGCCGCGACGCTACCCCGGCAACCGGGCGATCGTACGTAACGACGGCCGCCCGGCCAGTGCCGCTCCTCGTAGGAGCGGCAGCCAGGCGATCACCCGCGTCGGCTTGCACGCCTCCCACAAGCAGCCACCAGCGCGCCGGCCCCGCTTCAAATCGGTCGACATCGTGGGTTTTGAGTTTGTAGCCAGGCACAATTTGGTCGTGCAGCAGGCTCCCATTCGGGGCCTCGAGCGGCGGTCATGGATCATCCGGAAGGGGAACCAGCTCGTCGGGATGGCCGCGGACCTCCGCGTTGTCGGATTCGGGTCGCCGAGCGCCGCTGGGCTCCAGTTCTGCTCCGCCGCGAATGCGGGTGCGGCGCCGGCGGCGCCCGAGACGCCTGCGTGCGTTCCTTTCCGATCGTTTGGCGGACCGGTGCCACGAGTGCCGCCTCGATGCGAGTTGCAGAAGTCGCAGGCCCGCCGCCGACCCCGCGGCCGGGTGCTTCCGGCCCGCGTGCCTAAGCCGAGAAACCGGGGCCGAGCTAACGGTCCGCTCAGCCCTGCTGCCCGCGCAACGCAGGTCTGGGCGGCGCAACGAGGGGAGCCCTGCTCCCGAATTAAGCAGGACAGCGGATCGCTCCCGCGGCAGCGGATCGCGCGTACCCGCTTCTCGAGAAAGCAGGTGCTTCGGCTGGTCGGTACCGCGATGGACAGGCCGACGACCTGACCGTGCGCGAGATTGGCGAGAAGCAGGGCGTGCCCCGCACCGGTGGCTCAGCTCCCGCTGATCGCCGCAAGCAGGGCCGGGACGGTGGCGCGCAGAATCGAGGTGCTGCGTATGCGGCTCCACCGCGTCGTTCGGCGACTGCGGCCTCCGCGGGGCAGCCGCCGCCACTGGAAATGGGTGAAAGCACGCACAGGACCTGAGCGGCGCGGCGCCGGACCGACATCCGCGAAAGCGAGAGTCCGGGCAGCTGCCTCGCGATCTGAATGCGAGCGTCCCGCCATGCGCGTGCACCTGCGACGCTACAAGCGCTTTTGGCCTGCTGGCAAGGCAACTGCCCCACCTGCCACAGAGAGCGGCACAGTCGACCGGGCGGTCGGAGACGTGGATCTGGGTGCGAGAGGTGGGATGATCGTGGGCGATGCGTGGTGATGAGGAGCTTGATCGTAGGGCGGCTGACCTCGCGGGGCGGCTCCCGGTGGAGCTCGCGTCGCTGGCTCGGATCGCTTACAACTATCGCTGGTGCTGGTCTGCTGGCGGCGGGGATGTGTTTCGCTCGATCGACGAGGGTCGTTGGGAGCTGTGTGGCCAGAACCCGGTTCGGCTGCTTCAGGAGGTCTCGGGTGAGGCGCTTGCGCGGGCGGCCGGCGATCCGGCTTTGCTCGCTCGCGTGACATCCCTGGAGGACGCCTTCGCAGTGGACGTAAGACGTCCGTCGGTGGGGCCGGTGGCGCCGGAGCGCCCGATTGCGTTCTTCTGCGCCGAGTTCGGCGTGCATCAGTCGTTGCCGATCTATTCGGGTGGGCTGGGTGCGTTGGCGGGTGATCTTCTCAAGGAGGCCTCAGATCAGGCGCTGCCGCTGGTGGCGGTTGGGTTGATGTATCGGCAGGGGTATTTCCGTCAACGTCTCGAGGTGTCCGGCTGGCAGCAGGAGTATTGGGTTGATATCGATCCCGAGCGGCTTCCCGCCGCCCTGGTGCGTGCTCAGGATGGGCGGCCGCTGACGATCACGGTGCTGATTCGTGGGCGGGAGGTGAGGGCGCAGATCTGGCGTGTGGCTGTGGGCCGCGTGCCGTTGTTCCTGCTCGACGCCGATGTGCCCGAGAACGGTCGTCTAGAGCGGTGGATCACCTCGCAGCTGTATGTCGCGGATCCGATTACGCGTCTCTCGCAGTACGCGCTGCTCGGCGTCGGTGGCGTGCGGGCGCTCGCGGCGCTGGGTATCGACCCGGGGCTTGTGCATCTGAACGAGGGGCATGCTGCGTTGGCGGTGCTCGAGCTGGCGCGAGCTGAGGTGGCGCGCGGAGTGCCGGTCGAGGCGGCGCTTGAGGCTGCCCGGCAGCGTACGGTGTTCACCACGCACACGCCC
>DATMGZ010000049.1:0-2693 GCA_035555155.1 Solirubrobacteraceae bacterium
CCACCAGCCACCAGCCACCACCAACCAACCGCCCCCACCAACCAACCGCCCCCACCGGGGCCCGCCCGCCCCGCCCTATCCCTCCGCGTTGATCGTGTCCACGCCGCCGCGGCGCTGGGGCTGGCGGCTCGGCCGGCGGGCGGGGAGCTTGACCGGGGCGGCGTGCATGGCGCGCAGGCGCACCTCGCGCCAGGACATGCCCTCCTTGAGCAGCGCGGGCATGCCCATCAGGATCGCGGTCGTGACCTCGACCGCCTGCAGGATGACGCCGTAGGCGACGCCGGTGCCGTAGCCGACGTGCCAGCCTGTGGCCAGCACGGCCGCGCAGGCGGCCTGGAACACGCCGAGGTTGGCCGGCGTGGCCGGCAGCACGGCGGTGATGTTGACCGCGAACAGAACCGCGGCGGCGGCGGCGATGCCGGCCTGATGGTTGAGCCCCAGGGCCACGAGCAGCACGTAACAGGAGAGCCACTGCAGCGCCCACGCCGACAGCTGGGCACCGGTCGCGATCGCGCCCAGGCGTGGGCGCCGGAACACCGCGAGGCCGGCCCGCACGCGCGTCATCGCGCGGCGGATCTGCCCGACGGCGGTGTGCAGCCGCGCGAAGCGGGAGCGCCCGCTCGAGGCGCGCAGGACGACGGGCGCCAGGAGCACCAGTACGAGCAGCGTCAGCGGCGCGATGGCGGCGAACAGGAGCGCGTTCTGGTGCCCGTTGAACAGGTTCACGGACGAGAACATGACGGCGCCGAGGATGGCCAACGCGACGATGTTGAGCAGCGTCTGGGAGACGAGCGTCCCCAGCACCACGGGGAGGTTCTCCCGCGGTCGCCCGGTTCGCCGGGCCACGACCAGCGCGCGCGATGGCTCCCCCAGCCGGGCAGGGAGAGTCGAGGACATCAGGACGCCGATGAACGTGCCCTGCATCGCGTCCGATAGTCGTACCCGCGCGTGCGGCAGCGCGGCCCGCAGGATCGCGTACCAGGAGAACGCACGCAGGACCATCGAGGCGCACATGATCGCCAGGCCGAGCAGCACGAAGGCGGGACTGGAGTTGAGCAGCGCCGAGGCGATGTGGGCGATGCCGATCTTTTGCAGCGCGAGCAGGGCGAGCACGGCGCCGCCGAGCGAGACCGCAACCAGGGCGCCGCGCCGGGCCAGCGCCATCGCCGGACGCCGGGCACCGGTCAATGCCGGCTCCAGGCTGGGCAGCCGCCGGGCCGGCACGCGAGGCTTCAGATCCGCGGCCCGGGCGCCGACGCGGACGGCGGCGCGCTGGAGGGCGCCCACCGGCGCGGGCGTGGCGATCGCATCCTTGTAGACCTCCATCACCTCGGCCGCGACACGCGGCCAGGCGAAGCGCTCCACGTCGGCGGCGGCGGCCTCGCCCAGCGCCACGATGCGGTCGGGCTCGTGGTAGAGCTCGCGCAGCGTCTCGGCCAGCGCCTGCGCGTCGCCGCGCGGCACGAGCACGCCGTCGACGCCGTCGCGCACCACGTCGCGATAGCCGGCGATGTCCGAGGCGACGACTGCGGTTCCGGCCGCGAACGCCTCGGTCAGCACCATCCCGAAGCTCTCGCCGCCCAGCGACGGCGCGCACAACACGTCGGCCTGGGCCAGCTCGCGGCGCTTCTCGGCCTCGTCGACCTTGCCAAGCGCGCGGATGCCGCGCCCATCCATCATCAGCGGCTCGAGCTCCTCGAGACTGGGGCCGATCACGGTCAGCTCGGTGGGGATGTGCTCGCGCAGCGCCTCGAAGGCGCGCAGCAGCAGCGGCAGTCCCTTGCGCTCGACGGACTGGCCGATGAACACGATGCGCAGACAGTCGAGGCCGTCCTCGCCGATCCGCGCGGCCAAACCGGGGCCGCCGGCGCCCGCGCCGATGCCGGCATCGACGTGCACGCCGTTGGGGATCACCCGGTAGTGGCCGCCGAACCAGCGCCGCCCGGTCCAGGCCGCGGCCTCCGAGACGGCAATCCGGACGTGGAGGCGGTTCAGCACACGGCGGGCGCCGATCAGGTTGGCGATCCCGTTCGCGACGCGGCTGTCGGAGTAGGAATGGAAGGTGCCGACGAGGGGCAGCCGGGTCGAATCGGCCGCCACCCAGCCGGTCAGCGGCGCGACCGGCTCGTGGATATGGACGACGTCGTAGCCGCCGGTGCGCAGCTCCTCGTGCAGCCGCGAGATCCCGTGCGGCGTGATCGACAGATTCGAGACCGACCCGTTCGCCTTGAAGCCGACGGTGCGCCCGAGCGAGACCACATAGTCGGGCGCGACGACCGTCTGGGGGCCCGCCCCGCGATGGAGCGCCGCCGACATGCGGTCGGGCGGATCGAAGGGCGCGAGCACCCTGACGTGATGACCCTCTTCGATGAAGCGCTCGGCGAGCGCCTCGATGTGCCGGGTCACGCCACCGGGGTATGTCCACGAGTACGGCGAGACCAGCGCTATGCGCATGTTCCCCATGGTATCCCTTACCCCGCCCGGACCTCGGCGTTGCTGGGAACTATCATGGAGTTCTTCATGCCCGTGCGCCACTTCATCAAGTACACGTTCCTGAAGGTCGATCCGGCCTGGCGGCGACTCGACGAGGAACGGCGCGCCGACGACAAGCGCGAGTTCATCGCCGCCTGCGAGGATTTCGCCGACGGGCACCTGCTGCGCTCGTTCTCGCTCGTCGGCACGCGGGGCGACGC
>DATMGZ010000050.1:0-12646 GCA_035555155.1 Solirubrobacteraceae bacterium
TGTGTACCCGCGTCGGCGCCGCGGCGGCCGGACTGCTCAGCGCGGTCAGGCACGCCGAGGTGATCGCCGTGGCGATCGAGGCCACGATCGGTCGCGACACCGCCGCCGCCGCAGCGTACAACCAGGCGGCGGTCAACCTCCAGGAGCAGACGCTCGCGACGCAATTCGGCGCCGCGCGACGTACGCAGTCGAATGCCGGCTCCGCACTCGCTGCCGCGCTCCGGACCGGCCCTGTCACGGTGCGGGTCTCGGTCGCCCAGTTCAAGCGCGACGAGCAGGCGCTGCTCACCGCCGTCGGGCACCGTGGCGTCAGCGCCGCGACGCTGCACGCGCTCGCATCGGCCGCGCTCCACCCGCGGCGTCTGGATCCGATCGCCGTCTTCTAGCCGCCGCGGCCGTGACCCCGCCCCGACCGCCGAACCGGCGGCCGTCTACGATGCTGGGCAGGACGGTGCCAGCCGTCCTGTCAGGGATCTGTCACAGAGCGGCTCGACAATCCCACGTCTGCACCCGATCACCGAAGGAAGAGATCCATGAGAGGACTGGCCAGGTTCTGCTTTGCCCACCGGCGCTGGGTGGTGCTCGCCTGGTTCGTCGCGCTGATCGGCATGATCGCGATCTCGTCGAGCGCCGGGACCGCCTACAAGGACAACTTCAACCTGTCGGGCACGCAGAGCTTCGATGCGGTGAACCTGCTGCAGCGCAACGCCCCGAAGGCCTCCGGCGATCGTGATCAGATCGTGATCGGGGTCAAGGACGGCAAGGTCACCGACCCGGCCGTGCGGACACAGGTGGAGTCGCTGCTGGCCAAGGTGTCGGCGCTGCCGCACGTGAGCGCCGTCAGCTCGCCCTACGGCCCGACCGGCGCCAAGCAGATCGCGCCGTCGGGGCAGATCGCCTACGCCGGCGTCCAGTTCGACGTGCTCGCCAACAGGCTCTCGAATGCCGCCGCCAAGACCTTCGTCCATACCGTCACGTCGAGCAGCGGCAACGGAGTCGAGTTCGAGGTCGAGGGCCAGGTTGCGCGTCAGGGCGCCAACAACGGTGCCGGCGGCACCGGGATCGGCGCCGCCGCGGCGCTGGTCGTTCTGTTCCTCGTGTTCGGTTCGTTCCTGGCCGCCGTGCTGCCGCTGCTCACGGCCGGGTTCGCGCTCGGCACGGGCATCGCCGTGATCGGGCTGCTCTCACACGTGATCGACATGGCCTCGTTCAGCTCCCAGCTGTCGCTGCTGATCGGGCTCGGCGTCGGGGTCGACTATGCCCTTTTCATCGTCACCCGCTACCGCCAGGGGCTGTTGCGCGGAAACACCAGCGAGCAGGCGGTGATCGAGTCGCTCGACACCTCGGGACGGGCGGTGATGTTCGCCGGCATCATCGTCTGCATCGCGATGCTGGGGATGTTCGCGCTCGGCGTGAGCTTCCTCTACGGGGTCGCGGTCGCCGCCTCGGTGGCGGTGCTCTTCACCGTGATCGCGGCGCTGACGCTCCTGCCCGCTCTGCTCGGCTTCTTCGGCACCAAGGTGCTGCGCCGCCGCGACCGGCGCAAGCTGCGCAAGGGCGTGCTCCGCACGACCGACGAGTCGCCGCGCTGGGCGCGCTGGAGCGAGCAGCTGCAACGGCGCCCGCTGCTGTTCGCGACCGGCGCCACGCTGATCATGCTGGTGCTGGCGATCCCGTTCCTGTCGATGCGCCTCGGCTCCGCCGACGCCGGCAGCGATCCGTCCGGGTCGACCACGCGCAAGGCCTACGACCTGCTCGCGAAGGGCTTCGGGCCTGGCTACAACGGTCCGCTGCAACTCGTCGCCGAGATCACCTCGCCGGCGCAGAAGGCGGAGTTCATCCGGGTGCAGCATGCAGTCGCGAGCACGCCGGGGGTCGTCGGCGCGACGGGGCCCACCTTCATCCCGGGCACCAACGGACACCCGGGCGTGGCCCTGGCCAACATCATCCCCAAGGGCTCGCCCCAGGACCAGTCGACCGCGGACCTGCTGCACACGGTGCGCAATCAGGTCGTCCCGGCGGCCACCGCGGGGACCGACCTCAAGGTCCTGACCGGCGGCCAGACCGCGATCTTCGACGACTTCAGCCACGTGCTCTCGGCCAAGTTGCCGCTGTTCATAGGCATCGTCGTGCTGCTCAGCTTCCTGCTCTTGATGGTCGTCTTCCGGAGCCTGCTGATCCCCACGATCGCGGCGGTGATGAACCTGCTCTCGGCCGCAGCGGCGTTCGGCATCATCACCGCCGTGTTCCAGAACGGCTGGGGAGCGTCGCTGCTGGGGATCGACAAGACGGGGCCGATCGAGGCGTTCCTGCCCGTGATGATGTTCGCGATCCTGTTCGGCCTCTCGATGGACTACGAGGTGTTCCTGGTCACCCGCATCTACGAGGAATGGCATCGCCGCGGTGACAACCGCGAGGCGGTCACCCACGGATTGGCCGCGACCGGACGCACGATCACGGCCGCCGCCACGATCATGATCCTCGTGTTCGCCGCCTTCATCCTCGGCGGTGAGCGGATCATCGACCTGTTCGGCGTCGGACTCGCGAGCGCCGTCCTGATCGACGCGCTGATCGTCCGCTCGGTCCTGGTGCCGAGCGTGATGTTGTTGATCGGCAAGGCCAACTGGTGGCTGCCGGCCTGGCTCGAGCGGATCCTCCCCCACCTCAACGTCGAGGGCAGCGTCGAGGACCTGCACGCTCCCGCGGAGCCGACGCCAGCGGAGCCGGTGCCCGCCTCCGCCGGCTGAACGCCGGCGGCGGCTCGGCGCCGGCGGGCTGAGTGATGACGGTTAGACCGGCTCCTCGGCCACGTCACGCGCGACCAGCGCGGCGTACATGCCGCCGCGCTCGAGCAGCTGCTCGTGCGTTCCGCGCTCGGCCAGGCGGCCGTGGTCGAGCACCACGATCTGGTCCGCGTCGCGGACCGTCGACAGACGGTGGGCGATCGTGAGCGTCGTGCGCCCTTCCGAGAGCCGTTCGAGCTCGGCCTGGACGGCGGCCTCGGTCTGCGTGTCCAGGGAGCTCGTGGCCTCGTCGAGCACCAACACGGGCGGGTTGCGGAGGATCGTGCGCGCGATCGCCATGCGCTGCTTCTCGCCGCCCGAGAAGCGATACCCGCGCTCGCCGACGACGGTCTCGTAGCCCTCCGGCAGCGACGCGATCAGCTCGTGAATCCGCGCCGTGCGGGCCGCGTCCTCGATCTCCTCGTCGCTCGCCTCGGGCCGCGCGAAGCGGAGGTTCTCGCGCACGGTGGCGTGGAACAGGTACGTCTCCTGCGAGACCACGCCGACCGTCGCGGCCAGTGATGCGAGGCTCGCCTCGCGGACGTCGACGCCGTCGATCGTCACCCGCCCGGACTGCGGTTCGTAGAGCCGCGCCACGAGGTACCCGAGCGTCGTCTTGCCGGCGCCCGTCTCGCCCACGACCGCCGTGCGCGTTCCGGCCGGCACGACCAGGTCGACGTCCTCGAGCGTCCACGGCGTCTCCGCGCCGTCGCCGTAGCGGAACGAGACGTGCTCGAAGCGGACCTCGCCGAGCAGCTCCTCGGGACGCAGCGTCACCGGGTCCGGCGCCTCCGCGATGTCGGTCGGCAGGTCGAGGTACTCGAAGATGCGGTCGAACAGACCCATCGAGGCCTCGATGTCGGCGCCGACCGACAGCAGGCTCTGGATCGGGAACAGGAGCCGTACCTGCAACTGCGTGAACGCGACCACGGTGCCGATCGAGATCGCGGTGCTCCCGTTGATGAAGCTCTGGCCGGCGATCCAGTACACGAGCGCGGGCTGGATCGCGAACACCATCTGGATCGTCGACATCACCCAGCGCCCGGCCATCCGTGAGCGGACCTCGATGTCGGCGATCTCGCGCGAGTCCTCAGTGAAGCGCGCCGCCAGGTCATCGCCCCGCCCCATCGTCTTGCCGAGCATGATCCCCGACACCGACAGGGACTCGGAGACGAGCGCCGAGAGGTCGGCGAGGCGGCGCTGGCGCTCGGTGGTGATCGTGCGCCGCACCTTGCCCACGCGGCGGGTCAGGTACACGAACGGCGGCACGAACACGAGCGAAAGGGCGGCCAGGCGCCAGTCCAGGATCACCATCGCCGTCAGGGTGGCGATGACGGTGGTCACGTTCTGGGCGATCGAGGTCGCGGTCGTGGTGACGACGCTGTCGATGCCGCCGATGTCGTTGGCGATCCGCGACTGCACCTCGCCGGTGCGGGTGCGAGTGAAGAAGGCCAGCGACATCCGCTGCAGATGCCGGTAGACCGCGGCGCGCAGGTCGTGCATCACGCGCTGGCCGACCACGTTGGAGATGTAGGTCTGCCACACGCCGATCGCCGCGGTGGCGATCGCGATCCCGATCATGCCGAGCACGAGCTCGCTCAGCAGCGTCGCGTTCTTGTCGGGGAGCGCGGTGTCGAGCACGGCCCGCAGCAGGAACGGCGACAGCATGCCGAGGCCGGCCGCGAAGACGATCAGCGCCATCACCGCCGTCAGCCGCAGTTTGTAGGGCGCGAACAGCTTCACCACGCGCCGGGTGTCACGCTCGCGCCCGGGGTCCATCAGCGGCGGCTGCTCCTTGCCGCCGCGTCGCATTCCGCGCATGGAGCCGGGCGCGGCGCCGTTCGCCGCTCCGAATCCGTGTCCGCCCGTGGCACTCATCCTCACTCCAATGATGCCGAGTCGGACAAGGCGGCCTCCCCGGTGCCCGTGCCCGTGACCGAGTGCGGCCTGACCACGGACAGGAGCGCTACCCGGTTCTGCGCGGCTCGACCATGACCGCGGGCGCCGAGGCCTGCGCGAGCACTTCGGCCTCGAGCTCGCCCCTCACCCCACGTGAGCAATACTGAGGGGCGTGTCCGGAGCCGAAATCGGCCTCGCCCTGTCGGTCTTCCTCGCCTGCGCGGTCGAGGCCGTGGAGGCGCTCACGATCGTGCTCGCCGTCGGCACCACCCGCAGCTGGTCATCGGCCCTGTGGGGGGTCGGCGCGGCGACGCTCGCGCTGGCGGCGCTGATCGCGGCGCTCGGGCCGGCGCTCACCGGGCTGCCGATCAACGCCCTGCGGCTCGTCATCGGCGGGCTGCTGCTCGTGTTCGGACTGCAATGGCTGCGCAAGGCGATTCTGCGCGCCTCGGGCCTGAAGGCGCTCCACGACGAGACTGAGACGTTCGCCGAGGAGACCGAGGCGGCGCTGGCGGCCGGGGCCCCGGCGCAGGGCCTTGATCACTACTCGTTCGTGGTCGCGTTCAAGGGCGTGCTGCTCGAGGGTCTGGAGGTCGCATTCATCGTGCTCACCTTCGGCGCCAACCAGCACCGGATCGGGCTGGCCGCCGTGGCCGCCATGCTCGCGGTGGCGCTCGTGGCCGGCGCGGGCGTGGGCCTGCACCGGCCGCTGGCCCGCGTGCCGGAGAACACGATGAAGTTCGCGGTCGGCGTGATGCTGACCTCGTTCGGGATGTTCTGGGGCACCGAGGGCGCGGGCGCCTCGTGGCCCGGCGGAGATGCGGCGCTGCTGGTGATCATCCCGGCGGTGCTGCTGTGCTCGATCGCGATGGTGCCCTGGCTGCGGCGCGTCCATGCCGCCCGCCCCTCCCCCGCTCCGCGACCCGCCGTCACGACCGAGCGCGTCTCCGAGCCGGAGCCGATATGAGCCGACTGAAATCGTTCGCACTGGCCGTCTGGGACTTCGTCGTCGGCGACGACTGGCGCACGGCGGCCGGCGTCGTCCTGGCGCTGGCGCTGACGGCCGCGATCGCCGGGACGACGGTGGCGGCCTGGTGGGTCATGCCCGTCGCGGTGCTGCTGCTCCTCGCGCTGTCGCTGCGCCGGGCCGCTCGCTGACACAGAGCCGCGCCTCACGCAGCGGCCGGCCGCACCATGCTCGCGGTGTCCAGGGTCGGGTGCCCCAGCCCGACCTGCGCGCGCTACACGACACCCGTCAGGATCAGCACTCCAATGGCCACCAGCACCGCAGCGGTGAAGGCATTGCCCCACCGGTCGAGCCATTGGCCGCGGATCTGATAGCCCCCTTTGGCGGCGGCGAGCGTGAGTCCGACGATCGTGCCGATCGTCACCGCGGCGAAGACCAGCACCGAACCGATCGCGGTGAGGACGCCGGCGGTCGTCGCGGCCAGGAACACGGGCAGGATCGTCAGGTCGGGCGAGGCGGCGGCTCCGAACGGGACCATCACCGCGGCGAGGCCGTGCAACCCGCGACTCTCCGGCTCGTGGGTATGCTCGTGCCCTCTCTGCGCGTGCGCGTCGCCCTCGTGCCCGTGCCCGTGCCCGTGCAGATGGTCGTGCCCGTGCCCGAACGCGCCGAGCTCGAGCACGATGAAGCCGATCCCGGTCGCGATCAGGAGGCCGCCGATGATCGAGTCCTGGGCGCTCTGGACGGTCGACTGGAACTGCAGGCCGATCACGATGATCAGCGCCCCGAGCACGATCGAGAGGCCGACGTGGGCCACACCGGCGAGGCCTGACAGACGCGCAACCCGGGTGATGGGGTAATGCCGGGTCCGCGCGATCACCGCCAACGGCACCCAGTGATCGGGCAGGATCGCGTGGCCGAAGCCGACGCCGGCGGCGGCCGCGAGCAGCGCGGGCGTGTTGGCGCTCATGCGCGCACCGCCTGGTCGGCCGGATTCGACGCGAGGCCGAGGCGCAGGTGCTCGGTGTGCGAGATCGCCTCCCTCAGCAGCGCCCGCACGTGGTCGTCGTGCAGCGCGTAGATGACGTGCCGGCCGTCACGCGCTCCGACGACCAGGCCGAGGTGGCGCAGGACGCGGAGCTGCTGTGAGACGGCCGACTGCGCCATTCCGATGTCCCGCGCCAGAGATCCGACCGAGCACGGCCCGATCCCGAGCCGGCCCAGGATCCGCACTCGGCTCGGAGTGGCGAGCGCCTGCATCGTCTCCGCGACCGATCGCGCCGTGCCCACCGAGAGGAAGCCGTCGCCGGGCTCGATGCCGTGTCCCACGTTCAGATTATTGCGTGAACAGGTGTGCGGATGTCCCACCGTCGAGGATGACCGGCCAGGTTCTAGCCCCGTGGACATACCCAGTCGCGGCGCGCAGCTTCAAGATCCCGTCGTGTCGCGCTTATCTTCCGTCGATTCGAGCTTCCTGCGGGTCGAGTTGGCGAATGCGCACATGCATGTTGGTTGGATGTCTCTCCTCGAACTGCCGCCGGCGGTCCAGCGTTTGACTCGATGAGCTCAGGCGCCGGATCGCCGGTCGGCTTCACCTGTTGCCGCGCTTTCGCCAGCGGATCACACCGATCCCCCGCTGACACTGCCCGGCCCCTCCTGACGGCGACCGACACGGAATCGCACGGGCCCGGGAAGAAAGCTCCGGAACCGCGCGTCAGTGATAGGTAAGCCGGCTCAGCTGTCACTTTTCAACTGGAGAAGGGGACTCACATGACTGTGCATGAAGCGCCCGCGGGCGTGACGGAGACTGCTGCGCCGAGCTCGGCCGAGCACGAACTCCAGACCTTGTGGAGGAGGGTCGTCGGGCGCCGTTCGTTTCTGAAGCAGGCCGGCATCGCCGGCGCGGCGGCGATCCCGGCCGGCGCGCTCCTCACCAGCGCGGCGGCGGCCAAGTCGAGCGGGCCAACCGCCGGCGACGTGGCGATCCTGCGCTTCCTGGCCGCGGCCGAGATCCTGGAGACGGATCTGTGGCAGCAGTACGCGGAGCTGGGCGGGGCGAACGGTGGCAATGCGGCGTACATCAAGGCGCTGGAGAACCTCGACGGCGATATGCCGCAGTACATCTCGGACAACACCGACGACGAGCTCAGCCACGAGTTGTTCATCAACGCGTATCTTCTCTCCAAGGGTGCGCAGCCGGTCAACCTGGAGGGGTTCCGCACGCTCAGGGGTAGCGAGGCCACGGGCGCCGATCGGCGCCGCCGGTGGCTGACGAACCTGAAGGAGCTCGACGTCGACACGAGCTGGTACACGCGTTACCGGTCGGGCGACAACCCCGACTTCGGGGCGACGTTCCCGCAGGCGGTGACGATCCACAACCAGCCGGCGATCCCGCTCAGCGACCGCGACACGCCGCCGAACCAGGATCAGCCGGTGCCCCCGGTGAACGCGCGGCAATCGCGAATGCAGGCCATCGCCAACAGCGCGGGCTTTCACTTCGCGATGATCGAGCAGGGAGGCTCGAGCCTGTACGTCACCCTGGCCCAGCAGGTGACGAACGTCGAGGTGCTGCGCATCGTGCTCAGCATCGGCGGCGTGGAGGTGAATCACTTCGCGGTGTGGCACGACAAGGCGGGCAATGCCGTCGCGGAGCCGCTCGCCGGGGTGACGGATCCGGAGACGCACACCCACTTCCCGAACCTCAACGCCTCCGGAGGTGAGGCCACGCAGACCAACCTCATCTTCCCGGAGCCGTGCGACTTCATCAGCAAAGATCTGCCGCAGGTGTCGATCATCCGTCCGTCGTCAACCGCGAACTCGGGCGCCATGGCGGCCGTCAGGGGGTTGACGGCCGACGGCCTGTTCAAGGGCCAATCCCCCGAGTTCTTCTCGGTCGTCTCGCGCCTCGCGCGGGAGGCGGACGCCGCCGTGCGCGGCGTCTGAGGAGGATCGTGATGGGAACCGGATTCCTCAACCCGATCCACGTCGTCTTCCTGCTCGTCGTCGTGCTGATGCTGTTCGGCGCCAAGCGCCTGCCCGAGCTGGGCAAGTCGCTCGGCGCCGGCCTGCGCCAGTTCAAGGACTCAGTCGAGGGAGGCGACGGCGCCGGCAAGCCGCCGGATGTCTTGCCCCCGGGCGCCGGCGACTGAGCCGGCGCACGCGCACTCGAAACCGGCGCCGGGTAGCGCCCGGCGCCGGTTTCACGCTGTCAGTGACACGCTGCGACGATCGAACCGGGCCCGGGCCGCGCCTTGGCCTCCCAGGCCTCGAGGTCGGCACCGCAACGCCGGCAGCGCCGGCGGTCATCGATCTCCCCACCGCAGCCGACGTGTTCGATCAGCATCGGCGGCCCCGCCGGAGCCGCGTGCTCGTCGCCCCACTTCAGCAGCGCGATCAGGACCGGCCACAGATCGGTGCCCTTGCGCGTGAGGCGGTACTCGTAGCGCTCCGGGCGCTCCTGGTAGCGGACGCGGCGCAGGATCCCGATCTCGACGAGTCGCT
Organism: Solirubrobacteraceae bacterium; assembly: GCA_035555155.1. GTDB lineage: Bacteria > Actinomycetota > Thermoleophilia > Solirubrobacterales > Solirubrobacteraceae > Palsa-465. The sequence continues at coordinate 9,151 of DATMGZ010000050.1, forward strand.
CGAGCCGCGCCTGCAGGACGTTGCGGGCAATCCCCAGCTTGCTCTGGAACTCGTCGAAGCGGCGGGTGCCGAGGAAGGCCTCGCGCACGATCAGGATCGTCCAGCGCTCGCCGACCGCCTCGAGCGCACGGGCGATCGAGCAGTTCTCGTCGGCATAGGTCGCAGGAAGCACGGTTCTATTCTACCGCTGTGGGTTGCATAACACAACTCACTACGCTATACCTCCGTCGTGTGATGCAACCCACCCGCTCGAGAGGCCGCTGATGTCGAGACGCACGAAGGTCACGCTCACGGTGTCGATCGGGGTCTTCATGGCCTCGCTCGACCTGTTCATCGTCAACATCGCGTTCCCCGACATCCAGCGCGAGTTCACCGGAGTGAGCCTCGCCGGCCTGTCCTGGGTCCTGAACGCGTACGCGATCACCTTCGCCGCACTGCTCGTCCCGGCCGGGCGGTGGGCCGATCGCGCGGGGCGCAAGCGCGGCTTCCTGCTCGGACTGGGCCTGTTCAGCCTGGCCTCGGCCGCGTGCGCGGCCGCGCCGTCGGTGGCCGTGCTCGTCGGCGCCCGCGTCGCGCAGGCGGCCGGGGCGGCGTTCATGCTGCCGACCTCACTCGGCCTCCTGCTGCCCGAGTTCCCGCCGGAGAAGCGGGGAGCGGCGGTGGGGATCTGGGCCGCCGTCGGCGGCGTCGCGGCGGCGGCCGGGCCGCCCATCGGCGGGCTGCTCGTGCAGGCGGGCTGGCGGTGGGTGTTCATCGTCAACGTGCCGATCGGTATCGCCGCCTTCATCGCCGCCTCCCGGCTGCTGCGCGAGGTGCGCGACGATGCCGGCGCGCGCCCGGACACGCTCGGCGCCGTGCTGTTCACCGCCGGGATCGCGTCCCTCACGCTGGCCATCGTTCAGGGACCGACGTGGGGCTGGTCCGGCGGACGTGTGATCGGGCTGTTCGCGCTCTCGGCGCTGCTGCTCGTCGCCGTCGCGGTGCGTTCCACCCGCCACCCGGCGCCCCTGATCGAGCCGGTCATCGTGCGCACGCGGGCGATCGCGCTGGCGAACCTCGGCGCGCTGCTGTTCTTCGGCGCCTTCGGCGCCTTCCTGCTCGGGAGCGTGCTGTTCCAGACCTCGGTGTGGCACGAGTCGGTCCTGCGGGCTGGACTGCAGATCGCGCCCGGACCGACGATGGCTGCGCTTTTCGCCGTCCCGGGGGGTGTCCTCGGCCAGCGCTACGGCCAGCGCTTCGTCGGGGCGGCGGGCGCGCTCCTGTTCGCGGGGGGCGCCGTGTGGTGGCGCGCGCACATGAGCGCGACACCGGACTACGCCGGCGCTTTCCTCCCGGCCCAGATGATCGGCGGCGCCGGCGTCGGCCTCGTCCTCCCCAGTCTCTCGGCCGCCGCGACCGGCCCGCTGCCCGCGGCGCGGTTCGCGACCGGCACCGCGGTACTGGGGATGTCCCGGCAGCTCGGCTCGGCGCTCGGGGTGGCGATCCTGGTGGCAATCCTCGCCCAGAGCTCAGCCGGCGGAGCGGGAGCCGTGGCGGCGTTCGGGAGCGGCTGGGCGTTCATCATCGGCGCGGCGGTTGCGGCCGGAGCCGTTCTGCTCGCGGTCGGACCCGTCCGGATCGGATCGGCCGGCGAGGAGCCCCGAGCCGCCGGGACCGAGCCGGCGCCCTCGCTCGCCGCGCTCGAACTGTCCGCTGCGGCGGCGAGCGCGACACCGCCGCAGCAGAACTGACCGGAGCTACCGCTTGGCCTCGAGCACGAGGTTGAACGGCGTCTCGGCGGCGCGACGCAGGTGGGTGAATCCCCCCTGGGTGATCACCTCGCGCAGCCTCGCCTCGCCGGCCTGGGCGCCGAGCGCGAGCCCGATCTCCTGGTCACGCGAGGCCGGGGTGCAGACGAGCGTCGAGGCCCCGTAGAACACCCGGCCGACCGGGTTCAGGTTGTCCTCCAGCCGATCGTTCGCATATGGCTCGACGATCATCCACGTGCCGTCCTCCGCCAGCGTGCCGAGCACATGCGCGGCCGCCCCGGCCGGGTCGCCCATGTCGTGCAGGCAGTCGAACATCGCCACCAGGTCGTAGCCGTCGCCGGGGTACTGCTTGGCCGCGGCAACCTCGAAGTTGACGCGGTCCGCGACGCCGGCCGCCTCGGCCGCCTCGCGGGCCCGCGCCACCGAGTCCTCGTGGTAGTCGAAGCCGACGAACTCCGAGCGCGGGAACGCCTGCGCCATGATCACCGTCGAGGCGCCGTGGCCACAGCCGACATCGGCGACCACCCCGCCCGCCTCGAGCTTCGCCTGCACCCCGTCCAGAGACGGGATCCACGCGGCGACCAGGTTGGCCGCGTAGCCCGGGCGGAAGAACCGCTCGGTGCCCGAGAACAGGTCGTGGTGGTGCTCGTGCCAACCCATCCCGGCCCCGCTGCGGAACACCTCGCTGATCCGCGGCTCATCCTTGATCAGCCCCGTCGCGAGCTGGAAGGCGCCCGGGATGAAGGCCGGGCTGCCCTCCTGGGCGAGTGCGAACGACTGCTCGGGACTGAGCGAGAAGCGCGCCGTCGCCGGGTCGTACTCGACGTACCCCCCCGCCGCCTGGTTGGAGAGCCACTCGCGCACGTAGCGAGGGTCGGTGCCCGTCCGCTCCCCGAGCTCCTCGGGCGTGACGGGCTGCCCGTCGGCCATCGCGCGGTAGAGGCCGAGCCGGTCGCCGATCACCACCAGCGCCGAGGACAGCGCCGCGCCGAGGTCCCCCACGAAGCGGCCCATGAACTCGCCCAGCTTGTTCTCGTCGATCGTCTGCGTTGCTGACATGTCGGTGCTCCCTTTCCGTTCTGATCCGATTCGCCGCCCGGGGGACTACTAGCGCTCGTCCCAGGCCTGCACGACCGTCTGCTTGGCGATCAGGCCGCCGGCCAGCTCGAGCACGGTCGCGCAGACGACGTTGGTGCCGTCCGTGTACCGGCACGCGACGACGAACGCGGCCCCTCCGTCGTCCTGGACCCGGCTCTGGACGCTGTGCGTCATCTCCCGAGCGCAGGTGTCCTTGATCCAGGTCGCGATCGCCTCGCCCCCGTGGATCACCCGCGGCGTCCCGGGCTGGGAGAGCCGGTCGGAGATGGTCACGGTGGCGTCCGGCGCATAGAGCTCGATCTGCCTCGTGGCGTCGCGGGCCTCGATGGCGTCGGCCAGCCGGCCGAGCTCGAACGTGGATGTGGTGGTGGTGGTGGTGGTGGTCATGCTGCCCTCCCCTTTGTGGGTCGTTGAAGTGATGGCGGCAGCTTCGGGGACGCGGCGTGCGGTGACCGTCAAACGAACGTCAAAGCGTTCCAACCCGCCGCTGTTCGGTAGTACGCTTGGCAAACCGTGCTCGAGGTGCGCCTGCTCGGTGAGCTTCGCGTCGACCAGGACGGGAAGCTCATCCCCTCACCGGGATCACAACGGCCGTGGGCCGTGTTCGCCTACCTGGCCCTGTCGCAGCGCCCGGTCCCCCGCGCCGAGCT
>DATMGZ010000051.1:0-38442 GCA_035555155.1 Solirubrobacteraceae bacterium
GGACCGGCTCGCCGTCGCGCTTCAGCCACACTTCGTAGATGTGGCCGGGCGCGGCGGCCGGCATGCGCGCGAGAACGAGCTCGCCGCGGCCGCCCTGGAGGCGGACGTAGGCCGCCGCCGCTCGCGCCGGGCCGGCGACGCTGGCCTGGACCACGCGCGCCGAGGTGGACCCGCTGCCGGCGAGCTCGATCCCGGCGAACGCGATCGCGGCCGCGGCCAACAGAGCTGCTCCGGCCAGGGCCGGGCGGGCGAGCGTGGGCATCTCGAACAACGGCCGCCGCCGTGGTCGGGGGCGGGTCTGGGGGGCGCCGATCGGCGCCGCGCGCACTCCCTCCATCACCCGGCGCTTGAGCGCGCGGGGGACCTCGACGGGGGGCGCGGTCATCGGCAGCGCATCGACGACTGCCTGCAGGCTCGCGACCTCGTCGCGGCAGACGGCGCATCGGGCCATGTGGGCGCGGAACGCATCGAGCTCGTGGTCCTCGAGCGCGCCCAGCACATACGCCGCCGCGTCACCACCACACCGATCCACGGAGCTCACACCACCACCTCCGCCGGATCACCCAAATGCAGCCGCATCTTCGACAAACCCAACCGCATCCTGCCCTTCACCGTCCCCACGGGCAACCCCAACATCTCCGCAATCTGCGAATGCGTAAACCCACCGAAATACGCCAACTCGATCACCCGCCGCTGATCAACCGGCAATCCACCCAACGCCGACCGCACCGCCCGCGCCTCCTCGCGCCTCCCCACCTCGACATCCGTCCGCTCCGGCGCGGCCAACCGCTCCGCCAACCCCTCATCCCCCACATCGCGCCCCTCACGGACAACCCCCCGGCGCAAAGCATCAATCGCCCGATTGTGCACCACCCCCAACACCCACGAACGCACACTCCCGCGCGCCCCGTCATAGCGCGCCCCCGACCGCCACAACGACAAGAACGCCTCCTGCACCACATCCTCCGCCATCGCCCGCCGCCCACACATCCGATAGGCCAGCGAAAACGCCGCCCCGCTATGACGGTCGAAAATCACCTCGAAGGCTCGCGCATCCCCCTCACGAACCAGACCCATCAAATCCTCATCGGCGAGACCACCGAAACCGGACCCACGCGAAAGACGACCTGGACGGAACATCATGGCGAAAGTTCTACGCACCAATCAGCGAATCGGATCACCGGCAACCTGAAAAACGGACGATAGTCGCCCGGCGCTCAGCCGTTGATGAGCGGCCCGGCCATGGCCAGCACCTGGGCCTGTGTCAGCGGCTTGTCGAACCCGCCGAAGATCCGGGGGTTGACTTCGCATCGGCCGCGATGTCAGAATCGCCGTGCCGACGGTCGCGCCTACACTCCACGGCGGCCGTCGTGAGGGACCGGCACGCAACGGGCGGACGGTCGCCCGGGGACGAGTTTGGGGCATGACGCACTCACGTTTCCGGACCGCGGCAGTCGCCGTGCCGGTGGCAATCATGATCGGCGCGGCAACGGCAACGGCCGCGGTTCTGGGCCTGCCGGCGAGCGGCTCGCAGGTCAACAACGACCCCGCAAACGGGATCGACCCCGGGCAGAGCGCGGGCCTGTCCGATGTCGTCGGCGGGTCTCTGGCGCTCGGTGGGGCACGTGTCCCGTGGGGCACCTTTGAGCAGAAGGCGGGCGCAGCGCAGCACATCTTCGTGCGGGCGTTCAAGAACGGTCAGTGGGTCACGCAGGGCCAATCGCTCAACATCAGCCCCGACGCGGAGGCCGACGCCCCGCAGATCGACTTCGCGGGTGCCGGGCGCACCGTGCCGTGGGACACCTGGTATGAGCCCAACGCCGCCCTGGGCGGCCAGACGCAGATCTTCGCCAGCCGCTTCAATGCCGCGGCCAACACCTGGGTACCGGAAGGACAGGACCGAACGGCGGGCGCCCACGTTCCGTCACTCAACATCCACACCGACAAGGAGGCTGAGAACCCGTCCGTCGCCGGCGGCGCCACCGTGCCCGGCAACGCACCCGTCCCGTGGGTGGCCTGGCAGGAGCAGGACGGAAACGTCAACGCGTCCGGAAACCACGATCAGATCTTCGTCTCCAAGGGCGTCAAGCAGGCCTCGGCTCAGCTGCCGTGCACCGGCTTCAAGCCCTCGGCCTCGGCCAGCGTGAGCGCGTTCTGCTGGCAGCAGGTCGGCGCGGACCGTCTGGCCGCCTCCGGCGGATCCTCGCCGTCGGGCGACCCGAGCCTCAACGTGGATCCGAGTCGTAACGGGATCGAGCCCGATAACGCCTTCACCGGCCCCAGCGACAAGGTCGCCTGGACGGTGTGGTATGAGACGGGCTCGAGTGCGCTTGGCCTGCGAGGCAACGATCAGGTCTTCGCGGCCAAGGTCGTGGCCGACCCGAACGCCGACGGCGGCTTCCACTGGCAGGCAGTCGGCGGCGGGACGGCCGCCACGACCAACCCCCTCGACACCTCGAGCTCACCACCGGGGTTCGGGCCCTGTGCGGCATCGGCGTCGGCCGAGGACGCCTGCTCGCTGAACGCCAACCCGGCCCACGGTGCCGAGGATCCGAGCGTCGCCGCCGGCGCGCTGACGCCCGGCGGGACGACCGTTCCGTGGGTCGTCTGGGCCGAGGACACGGGAACGGGGCGCCATGCCATCTTCATCTCGAGGTTGGTCGGCGGTACGCACTTCGAGCTGTTCAACGGCGGTGCGCCGCTGTCGGATACGCGCCACGACGCGGTCAGCCCCGACATCACCTTCTTCGGCTCGATTCCGTATGTGTCGTGGATCGAGTCGGTGGGAGGAGTGCAGCGCGGCTTCATCGGGCATTTCCTGAGCGGTCAATTCGTGCTGGACACGCCCGGAGGGATCGTCCTGGCGTCGAGCGGTCAGCGGGCTTCGCTGATCGACTTCAGAGTGCCGATCTCATCGAACTGCACGGCGGACCCGTTCACCGCGGACGCCACGCAGTGCCCGGCCGCAGCGGTCAACGACCCGTTCTTCCTGTTCACCACGGTGGGCTCGCCACAGCGCCTGTTCGGTGAGGCGCTCGTCGGCGGCTTGAACTGCGTTCTGTTTCCCGGATGCGGTGTCTCCGTTCAGACTCAGGGCAGTGGCGCCGTGATCGTGGCACGACTGGGCCAGGACGACACGGTCGGCATCCTGGTCGAGAAGATCGTCGGCACCAAGCGCGTGCACGGCCGAACGGTCTTCGTGGTCAGGGCGGTTGGGAAGGTGCCGCTGGGTGCGCAACGCTCGGGGCACCTCCGCATCCGCTGGAACCTCAAGGTCAATGGGCACCGCCTGGGGCGTGGGAAGTACCTGATCACCCTGCGCGCCTTCAACCGCAACCGCACCGTGCTGCTCGGGACCACGAACCCGGTCGTGTTCACCGTCAAGTAGCCCCATGACGCAGAGGTTCCGGTTCGGCCTCGCTCTCAGCGCCGCGAGCGCGCTCATGGCCGCCGGCGGCCGACGGGATTATTCCGTCGGCTGCCGGCAGCCGGCGAGCGCACTGTGTAGACGCTCGCGCAGCCGAACCTGGCGACCGACGCGAGGATCGGGGCGAGGGTTCGCCTCAGGTCGACGGACGTGCAGTCTCCGAGCACGAAGCGGGCGCCGCTGCCGAGCACGAGGGAGCGGGCCGCAGTCGGGCTGAGTGCTCCCTCGAGCAGATCCTCGGTGATCTTCGCCCGTCCTCCGCAGTCGGGCTCTGACCACAGGCAGTTGCCGACGTACGTGCGCCGGTCGGTTTGCGCCGGCACGACCGTGCCGAGGTAGAAGCGAGTCAGAACGCCGCCGGGCTGCGGACTGCGGGCCAGGTAGTCGAGCGCGTGCTGCTCGTCATTGGTGATCAAGTTGGGGTTGCCCGGCGTGGGGGTGACGAGGTCGCTGACGCCGTGCAGCTCCCACACCGTCGCCGGAATGGTCACCAGGGCGATGGCGACGGCGGCGATGAGGCGCGGGTGGCGGAGGCGATTCCAGCCTGCCGCCTGGAGGCCCTGGACGGCGAGCACCGAGAGTGGGAACGTGATGCCGGAGAATGCGTGCAGTGGCGTTGCGCTGAGCTCGGTCGCCGAGAGCACGTACACGACCAACGCGGCCGCGGGCCACACCTTCGTGAGTAGCTCGAGGAACGTCTGCGGGCGTTTGCGGTAGGCGAGCGCGGCGGGGATCAGCAGGGGCAGCAGGGCCAGCACGATCGTCAGCAGCGAGAACGTGTGCTTGCTGGCCTCGCGCGCCAGGCCCCAGGAGCTGTCGGCCCGCCCCAGGATGGCGTAGTAGAGCAGGGGCGCAGCGCTCATCGCGATCGTCAGCGCCGGCAGCAGCAGCCGCGGCCGTGGCGCGCAGCGGCTGCGCCACATGACCAGCTCGGCGCCGATCACGATCAGGATCAGGGTCTCGCCCTGCCACGGGTGCAGCGCGCTCGCGATCGCTCCGAGCAGGCCCGGCAGCCAGATGCGCCCGCTGCCGGCGCGAGCCCGCTCGTAGGCCAGCACCGCGAAGGCGAGCGCCGCGATCGAGATCAGGCTGAACGTGTAACCCCAGGTCAGGAAGCCCGGGAAGAGGTCGCCGACGACCCCGAACGATCCGTACACGACCGTGAAGGAGCCGAAGAACAGGGTCAGCACGAGGGCCGAGCGTCGCGGCCACAGCCCGACGAGGTTGCGGCGGGCGAAGGCCCGCGCCGCGGCGAACCCGGCCAGCACGGCCACCGGCTTCCACAGCAGCAGCGCGAGCCACGGAGCGACCCCCAGAGCCGTGATCAGGCCGGAGATCGTGATCACCGGCTGGAAGTAGTCCGACGTGGTGTGACCGAGGACGAACAGGTTCCCCGCCAGGACGTGATGCGAGGCATCCCGGATCCAGGACAGGTACTGCATCTGATCGACGATGTAGCTGCCGTCGGTTCCGGTCCACGATCTGCCGTGGACGATGACCTGCCACAGATCGAGTCCGAGCACCCAGACCGAGACGAGCGCGAATACGAGCAGCACCAGCAGGTCGAAACCGTCGAGGCGGCCACGCCGCGACCGCGGCTCAGGGGACTCGGTGGCGACCGGGGCCACCTTCTCGACTTCGGCGTGAACGCTGCTCATACGATTTTGCTGTCGTGACCGGTGATCCCAGCGATCTTGCTGGACAGTCGGACGCGGGCGCAACGTGCGCCGGGTATGAACCAGGGCCCGCCGTTAGGCCGACTTCACTACCTAAAGGCTACCCGCTCGGGACCGCCGGCCCGTTGCGGGCGACCGGCGCGGCGGGGGTCTCGGCGACGATCGCGGTTCCGGGGCCGGGTGCCGCCTTGGGTGCCGCCACGGGCGTCGGCTCGCCGGCACTCCCGGCGTCGCCGCTTGCGGCCCGCAGCGCTTGCAGCAGGTCGAGGGGGAACGGGAACACGATCGTCGAGTTCTCGTTGCCACCGATCTCCCGCAGGGTCTGCAGGTAGCGGAGCTGGATCGTGACGGGGTTGCGACTGATCAGATCCGCGGCATCGAGCAGCTTGGCCGCGGCCTGGAACTCGCCCTCCGCGTCGATGATCTTCGCCCGCCGCTCGCGCTCGGCCTCCGCCTGGCGGGCCATCGCGTGCTGCATGCCGGCCGGGATCTCGACGTCTTTGATCTCCACCGTCGTGACCTTGACCCCCCAGGGCTCAGTCTGGTCGTCGATGATGTGCTGCAGGCTCTCGTTCAGCTGCTCGCGTTCGGAGAGCAGATGGTCGAGTTCGGCTTTCCCGAGCACCGAGCGCAGCGTCGTCTGCGCGATCTGCGACGTGGCCGACATCACGTCCTGGATCTCCACGATCGACCGGTTCGGGTCGACGACCCGGAAGTAGGCCACCGCGGTGACCCGCGCGGGCACGTTGTCGCGCGTGATCACCTCCTGCGGCGGGATCTGCAGGGTCACGGTGCGCAGGCTCACGCGAACGAGGCGATCGACGAATGGCGCCAGCACGACCAGGCCCGGGCCCTTCTGGTCGGTGAGGCGGCCGAGGCGGAAGACGACACCGCGTTCGTACTCACGCAGCACACGGACCGAGAAGGCCGCCAGGACCAATCCGACCAGCACGATCACCACGACGGCGACGACGATGACGTCAAGGATCATGGGTTCAACTCCCATTCTTCGGCCTTGCGCACGCCCAAGGTCAATCCGGTGACGCGTTCGACGACCACCCGGTCGCCGTCGTGCAACGCGCTCTCCTGCTCTGGGTGGCTCGGCTGAGCCCGCCACAGTCCTCCGTCGACGAACACGCGGGCGCCGGCCGCGCCGGCGCGAACGACGCCGATGTGGCCGATCATCGCCTCCGTGCCGGCGCGTGGACGCAACCGCCGCACCGAGCCGACGCTGCGGCCGAGGAACATCAGGCCCGCCGCTGAGGCCAGCATCAGGCACACCGCGACACCGGCGACGGCGAGCCACCCCGCGCCCGCGCCGACCAGCAGCACCGACGCGCCCGCCACCAGCGCGACCACAGCCACGCTGGCGATGAAGCCGCCGGTGCTGAGGTGAGCTTCCGCGAGCACGAGGATCACGGCAACGACCACGAGCACGAGACCAAAGACCAGCATGACTTCGATGCTACTCCCCGAGCATCGCGGTCCCTACGGGGATTTGCCCTCGCCATCGATGTCCGCGCGCACCGCAAGGCCGTGGCCGCGTTGGCGGGCGGCCGGCGGGACCGCTTCGGTGTGTGGGTTCAGTTGTGTGGTGCTCATCGTGATGAGCACCTTGGCGACCGTCGGCCGGCGTGTCGATTACCTCACGGGTAAGCACACTGGTGTCGCTGACCCCGCGGCGTCAGCTTTGCCTCAGGCGGCTTCGAGCTCGGCCACGGGCTCCGGCCCGCAGCCGGCGATGCTGTCGGCCAGTCGCGTCGCCGTGACCTGCTCCCAGCGCTTGCTCGCGACGAGCTCGCGGCACAGGTCCCCCATGTCGCCGAGCGACTCGCGGGCGATGACGTCCTGGTCGAGGTCGCCGCTGAAGATCAGGTTGTCCGCGGCGTGCCGGATCCGCTCCTGCTCGTCGGCCAGCAGCTTGCTGGGTCCGAGCTCGTCGAGCATGTGGACGACTCGCCGGTAGGCCTGCACGCGTTCCGGGCTCATTCTCCACCCCCCTGCGGGATTGTGATCAGCATGACGCCCATGATGCCCAGGGCTGGCGGGCCCCGCTTTAGCCCACTGTCCAAACATTCGCGCTCGCGCTTGTACGGGCTCGCAGCGCCGGCCGTCGGCTCACGCTCACTCCTGGAGCGCCCCCGGATCGGCGGGGACGTCGACTGCGTGCTCGCGCAGAGCCACGAGCGGCACGATCTCGAGCGCCCGCTCGTGCGTGGACGCCAGCACCACGTAGGCCGCCGCGCCGTCGGCGTGGGCGCGCAGCCAGTTGACCGCGGTGACGCACCAGCGATCACCCGGCACGAGGCCGGGAAACCTGAACTCGGGCACCGGTGTGATCAGGTCGTTCCCGATCGCGCGCTGGTGATCGAGGAACTCGGCCGTGACGACGGCGCAGATCGTGTGCCTGCCGTGGTCCTCGAGGCCCGACCGGCAGCATCCATCGCGATAGAAGCCGGTCATCGGGTCGGTCCCGCACGGTTCGAGCTCACCTCCGAGGACGTTGCGATCGGGCACAAGCGAAGTATCGCTCCGGCGCGGCGCGAGCGCACACGCTCGCGCGGATCGACGCCCTGGTCTCCGCCGGCGAGACCCCGGCCGAGCTGCCCGTCACGTGCGAATCGGTCTGAGCACCCTGGCTATCGCCTGACGGTGAGCGCCCCCGTGGCGAGCACCGCGTATCTGGCCACGGGCGTGAAGGTCGCGGTCGCGGTGAGGCTGACCCGACGTGCGCGCGCGAGCAGCGCTCGGCCCTCTGAGGTGAGCTCGAGCTTCAGCGGGCCGATGCCCGCCGCGGCGAAGGCCAGCCTGCCGGTGGCGAGGAGCACCCTTCCGGCGTGCCCGCCCTTCCCGTGACGTGCGGGGGCCAGGGAATACCACGCCAGCACCGCGGTGCCGGCGACGAGCGCCCGGACCGGAACGGTCTCGCCGTTCGCCCGCAGAATCGCGCCGATTCTGGCCGCCTTCCCGCGCACCGCGATCGCGTCCCCGAGCACCTTCCTGATCCGGGCCGCCGACGGCGTGACGATCCCGGGCACCATGCCGGTGGGGAGGGACGCCGTCGCGCCGATGCCATGCGCGTTCGCCGCCGCTTCCCGCACGCGGATCGTGTGTCCGGCGTCAGTGGCGCTGACCGTGTAGGCAGGTGTCGTCGCGCTGGTGATGACGACGCAACCGCGGCCGGACGGATCGCAGTCCTCCCACTGGTAGGCGAAGGACGCCGGACTGTTCGCCCACGCCCCATGGGTCTCGGTCAGCGTGTGACCCCGCAGCGCGCGGCCGGACACGCCCGGCGCCGACAGGCTCGCCGGCGGCGCGGGCCGGTGCATCAGAGCCGCGAAGAACGTGTCGGCGATCAACCGGTGACCGATGCTGTTGGCATGGACGTCGACGCCGTAGTCGCACCCTCCGGTGAGGAGGCAGATCACGGCCACGTCCTGCGGCACGGTGCCGTGCTTGAGCGTGCTCACGTCATCGCCGGTGACCTCAGCGGAGAACGCGCCGGCGACGTCCGCGGTGATGAAGCCCGGACCGAAATCGCTCACGAGCCGCGCGTTCAGCGTGTCGAGGACCGGTACGCTCTGCGCCGCGATCGTCTGGCCCGCCGCGCCCGTCACCCAGTACTCGAGGAACGGGTCGTAGTAGGTCATGAACGCGAAGCGGGTCTCCGGCCCCGCCGCCGCGGTGAGCCCGGCGACGATCGTCCGGACATTGCGGTCGATCGCCGCCAGAGCGGCGGCGTTGCAGGTGGCTGAGCCGCCGCAGCCGGCGATGTCGTTGCCACCGATGTCGATCGTCACGAACGGGACGTGGCCGGGGTGCGCCCGCAGGAACGCGTCCGCCTGCGCCAGCTGAGAGCCCAGGAACGACGACGACGTCTCGCCCGGGTTGGCAAGATCCGCCAGCGTGATCCCGGGATCGACCGCCTGGAGCCGCGCGGTCAGCACCATCGGATAGCCACCGCCGGTGACGCTCGGAGCCGATTGCCAGCCCGCCGCGAGCGAGTCGCCGAGCGCGAGGTAGTAGTCGCCGCCGGCGGCGTGCGCCGCGCCGACTGCGGCGCCCCACGCCACGACGACCACGATCAGGGCGAGCCTCCTCACCGGCGAGCGGGCCCGGCGCGGGACTGTGCCTGGTCCGCGCTCCGCGAGTCGGACATGGCCGTGACTGTACAACCGCCTCGCTCGCCGTCGCTGACACCTCGCGCCGCGGCAACGCCGGGGGCTGGCAAGATGACGCCGTGCGGCGCCTCAACCTGCTGGCCCCCGACTTCGATCACGGTTCCGAGCGCGACGGCTACCGCTGGCGCGGTGCGGTCGTCGGGGAGGCCGTCGGGGCCGAGGAGATCGCCGGCCGCCTGTACGAGCTCGCGGATGGGCAGCGGACCCACCCGTACCACTTCCATCACGGGATCGAGGAGTGGCTGCTCGTGGTCGCGGGCAGCCCGCGGCTCCGGACTCCGGTCGGCGAGCGCGTGCTTCGGGGCGGCGACCTCGTCTGCTTCCCCGCCGGGCGCGACGGCGCGCATGAGGTCAGCGGCCCGGGAACGGTCCTGATCGTCTCGACCCGTCGCAGCCCCGACGCGGTCGAATACCCCGACCGCGGCCAGGTGGAGCTCCGCCCCCCGGGCACCGTGTTCCGCACGGCCGATTCCGTCGAGCTGTGGGAGGAGGAGTGACGGCGCCGCTCAATGTCTTCGGCGTCGCCGTCGAGGGCGATCCCGACGCACCGCCCGGCTACGGCCGCCGGCTGGCCGAGCTCGGCCCGCTGCTCGGCGCCGAGCGGCTGGGGGCGTCCGTGTACGAGCTCGATCCGGGCGACAGCGTCTGCCCGTACCACTATGAGAACACCGAGGAGGAGTGGCTGCTCGTCCTCACCGGGACGCCGACGATGCGCGACCCCGACGGAGAACACGAGCTCGCGCCCGGTGACCTCGTGTGCTTCGGCAAGGGGCCCGGCGGTGCCCACAAGGTGACCAATCGATCCGCTGCCGCCGTGCGGATCGTGATGCTCTCGACCATTCCCGAGACCCGGATCCCCGACTCCGGCGAGCCGATCACCATCACTGTCTATCCCGACAGCGACAAGGTCTCGGTGTGGCCACCGGGCAAGCGCTTCCGCATGACCGACGGCGTCGGGTACTGGGACGGGGAGCTCTGAGCGCGGCAGCTGCCGAAGCTCGTGTTCTCGACCACGCTCGAGCGAGTGGAGGGCAACGCAACACTGGCCCGCGACGGCGTCATCGACGCGGTCGGGCTCGAGCTACTGGAGAGCCGGACCTTTGGCGGCCGTGTCGTCTACCTGCGCTACGGGCGCGCCTGAGACGCCGGCTGCTAGTTGACATCCTGGCTGCCGCGGGCGGGTGGCGCGGCGGTGCGAACGACGGCGAGCCGGGCCCGGCTCGATTCGAGCGGGTTGATCCACAGCTCCTCGATCAGGATCTTGATCGTGGCCAGGATCGGCACAGCGACGAACAGCCCCACGAACCCGAACAGCTGCTCCACCGCGATGACGCCGACGACCACGGCGGCCGGGTGCAACTTGACCGCCCGCGCCATCACCACCGGCGCGACCACGTTGCCCTCGATCTGATGGATCACGAGGTAGATGATCGCGACGAGAATCGCCTTTCCCGGGGAGATGGCCAACGCGTACAGGATCGGCGGAATCGAGCTCGCCAGCGCGCCGAAGTAGGGCACGATGATCGCCACCGCGGTGAGGATCGCGAAGAACGCCGCATAGCCGATGCCGGCGAGCTCGAGCGCGAGATAGGTGAGCACGCCGAGCAGCAGCATGCCGACGACGAGCCCCCGGAGCCATCCGAGATACGCCTCCCTGAGCCGTCGCAGCACGTGACTCGCGATGGGCCGGCGGCACGAGTCGGGTGAGGCCGTCGACGAGCGGTTGGGGGTGGATCGCGGTGTAGACCGCCGTCAGCACCACGACGATGATCGCCGCCAGCACGCCGGCCAGCGACACGCTCAACGACGCGATCGGCCCCAGCAGCCGCTCGGGATGCTGCGTGTACCCGTTGACGAAATGCTGTACCTGCTGCCCGATCCGGGTAGGTGATGTCCCGGTGAGATGACCCAGGTTGTGACGCAGCGAGTCGACGGTCGCCGGCAGCGAGTTGGCGAACTGATCGACCTCGTGCGTGAACACGGGAACGATCGCGGTGATGAGGCCGATGACCGTGGCTAGGGCAACGAGGAGTGCGAGCACGACCCCGACCGCCCGGGGCACCCCGAAGCGCGCCAGCCACGTGGCCGCTGCCGCCAGCGGGATCGCCAGCACGACGACGATCAGCATCGCCAGCACGAGCGTCGCCAGCTGGCGGAAGATGAGGCCGGCGACGACGAGCCCGAAGGCCAGGAGCACGGACCGATACAGCGCGGTCGGCGTGAGTCTGGAATCAGCGTTCAACAGAGTGGTTATGCCCGCCGCACCGAGTCGCCAAGCGGGAGCTTGGCCGTGAGCGCGCGTGGCGCCTATCGGGCGGTGGCGCTGGGCGCCGGTCTCATCGTCGGCGGCCTGCTGCTGCAACAGCTGATCACCCTCCTGATGGCGGTGATCGTCGTCCTGCTCATCTCGCTACCGCTGTCGGCGGCCGCCGGGCGGGCCGAGCGCCTCGGCCTGCCGAGAGCGGTGGGAGCGATCGTCGCGCTGGCGGTCGGCCTCGCGATCGCGACCGTACTCGGCCTCCTGCTGGTGCCCCAGTTCATCACTGAATCGCGCCGGTTCTCCGCCCGCTTGCCGACGATCATCGCCGGTGCGGAGCACCTCGCGCACGTGCTCACGGGAGTCTCCGGACAGAAGCTGAGCGCCGACGTGGGCGGCTTCGTCCAGGGCTACACCCAGCATCCCGAGCGGCTGCTGGGCCCGGTGACGACGATCGGCCTCACCCTGCTCAGCGTCCTCGTCGAGCTGATCGTGGTGTTGTTCTGTGCCGTCTATGTCGCCGTCAACCCGGACGCACTGCGCTCCGGTCTGTTGCGTCTGATGCCGGACGACCGCCACGCCCAAGCCGAGCGGATCCTCGAACGCGTCCGCACGGCGTGGGTGGGCTGGATCTTCGCCATCGGGATCGACATGGTGCTCCTCGGCGGGCTGCTCTACATCGGCATGAGTGTGATCGGCCTCGACTTCGCCCTGGGTTTCGCGGTCTTCTCCGCGCTGATGACCGTGATCCCGAATTGGGGCTCGGTGATCAGCGCCGCGCCGCCGATCCTGCTCGGTCTCTCGGAGTCTCCCGGCAAGGCGCTCCTGGTGCTCGGGGTGTACGTGCTCGTCAACCAGATCGAGGGCAACCTGATACTCCCGCTGGTGATGGCCCGGCGAGTCGATGTCCATCCCGCGCTCGTCGCAATCGGGCTCCTGGTCACCGCCCAGCTGTTCGGGATCATCGGCGTGCTGGTCTCGATCCCCCTGCTGTCGTTGGTCCTCATCGTGGTGGACGAGTTGTGGGTCGCGCCCCAGGAAGCGAAGGCGCGACCGGAGATCACCCCTGTGTCGGGGCCGTGAGGCGGCGCAGGACTCAGGACAACAGGACGATCTTGCCGTGGGTGCGGCGCTGCTCCAGCTCGCGGAAGGCGTCCCGAACCTGATCCAGCGGGTACGTGCGCGCGATCGGGATCTCGAGGCCACCGTCGGCGACCAGCCCGGCCAGCTCGGCCAGCAGCGCCGCAGTGGCGATCGCGTGGGTGCCCTGCGCGCTGACCCCGAGGCGCTGCACCGCGTCGTAGTCGATGATCGTGTTGATGCGCTGCGGAGCGACACCGAGTTCGATCGCCAGATCGACGTAGCCGCCGCCGAAGGTGTCGATGAACGCATCCGCCTTCCCGCCGGTCGCGTCCCGGATCCGGTCGGCCTGCCCCTCGCCATAGGTCACGGGGACGACGTCGTGGCGGCGCAGCCAGTCATGGTTGTGCTCGCCCGCCAGCCCGATCACCGTCGCTCCCGTCCGCCGGGCGAGCTGGACGGCCACCGACCCGACGCCGCCTGCGGCGGCTGAGACCACGACTGTCTCACCGGCCTGCGGAGCAACGGCCTGAACCGACGCCAGTGCGGCGAGCCCGACGACGAACAGCGAGCCCGCAACCTCCCACGGGACCGCGGCCGGCTTGGCCGCGAGCTGATCGGCGGGGACGGCCACGAGCTCAGCCTGGCTGGCGCGCTCCTCGGTCCAGCCCAGCACCTCATCGCCGACGGCGAAGTCCGTCACGCCTTCACCCACGGCCTGCACCACACCGGCGAGGTCGGTGCCCTCGCCCGACGGGAAGGTCGCCGGCCAGCGCTCGTGCAGCCGCCCCTCGCGGATGCTGATCTCCCCCGGGTTGATCCCGGCCGCTTTGACCGCGACGAGTATCCGCCCGGGGCCGGCGACCGGATCCTCCACCTCACGCACCTCGAGCACATCCACGCCGCCGTATTCGTCGAATCGCACAGCCTTCATGTCATCTCCTCGGTTGGCCGTCCCGGACGATAGCTACCCACACGTTGGGCCTGCACGAGCGACATCTCGACATGCGTCGTTGAAACCAGCGTTCGCGTTTAGTAGGTTATGCAACACCATCTAACGCATTACGGAGGTGACGGACAATGTCGATCAGCATGCACCGGGTAGAAGGAGCGCTCCTCGGCCACGAGGTGACCGCGCTCGGCTCGCCGCGAGCGCGAGCCGCGGTCGCCGATCGCCGATCGCCTCGACAGCTTGCTGGTGGCGGCGGGGACGCGCCCGGCCGGCCGCTGGCGGGTGCTGCCCGATCGCACCGCGATCCTGGACAACGCCGGCACGATGCGTGACCTGGCCGCGGTCCTGCGTGGACCCGCACCGGTCCGCGCCCGAGGGCTGGCGATCCTCAAGCGGATCCTGAGCGACGGAACGGGTCCCGTGTACGTCGGCGGTGGCGAGGAGCTTGCCCGCCGACTCGATGACGCCCGGGGCGCGTTGCGCGCGTAGCTCCATCGGGGGGCCGTCGTCCATCATCGCCCAGACAGCGGACGGTCTACTCGGCCGATTCAGCCGCCGCAGCCTGATCCAGACGCGCCACGCCGGTCTTGTCCGGCGTGAGGCCCTCACCCTCGACGCGGTCCGTCCACCCGTGCTTGTTGTCGTACCACCGCCGCGCGGCAGCTCCATACGGATCCGAGTACCAGCCTCCGGAACGCTTGCGCTCCTCGGGCGTCTCGGGCTCGTCGACCGGTCGTTTCCGTGACCAGAAGGCCATACATAGGCGACTGCACCCGATCGATGGCGCGGATCAGGCTGCGTACGCTTCCTGTGCGGTGTCGCGACTCAAGAGACCCCGCACGACGAAGGATCCGGCAGTGGCGACATCTATCTCGTCGTCCCGCCCGCCGCCTGGTCACGCGCCAACGAGATCATCGAGAACCTCGACGCGTAGGTCTCCCGGGACACCCTTGCG
This sequence comes from Solirubrobacteraceae bacterium, assembly GCA_035555155.1. Lineage (GTDB taxonomy): Bacteria > Actinomycetota > Thermoleophilia > Solirubrobacterales > Solirubrobacteraceae > Palsa-465. The sequence continues at coordinate 14,529 of DATMGZ010000051.1, forward strand.
AGGGTGTCGTCCGACTCACCCAAGGGGGTCTGGCGGAATCAACCGGCGTGCGGGAACCTCCCGGGTGATACTCATATTGCGCCGTCGCGGGAGGGCCGTGTCCAACAGGCTTTTCGAGGTCCTGCCCGGCGGGTAGTACGAGGACCGATGCGTTAGTCAGGGCGAGGCCCGAGGCAGGAAGACAAACCCCGTTCGCGGAGGAGCGCCACAGGCGCGAACTCTGTCCGACGTCGCCCTGACTAGCGACCTACTCGCCGAGCGCGACCAGCTCGCCCGGTTGCCACCGGCCAGGGGTCCAAGTGGGCGCCGACAAGTCTGGCCGCGTGGCAGATGACCGGCCGGCGCGCGTCGACCAAGCTGTTTCCGAGCGGCGGACCGCCGCAGCCGCGGACCACGTGTCAGACCCCGACCGGAAGGCGCCCCATGCCCTTCAAGCAACGCGTACTCGTCATCGCCAACCAGACGGTGGGCTCGGCAGAGCTGAGGAGCGAGCTGCACGAGCGCTGCCGGAAACGACCGACGGCCGTGATGCTGCTGCTCCCGCACCGCTCCACCGCGGAGGCCGAGGATCGCCTGGGGCGCGCACTGTCCGAACTGCGGGAGGACGGCGTCGAGGCCGCCGGTCGGCTGGCCAACCCGGACCCGTTCCTGGCCGCCCACGAGGAGTGGGATCCGGCGAGGTACGACGAGATCCTGGTCTCGACGCTGCCCACGTCGAAATCGCGGTGGCTGAGCTCCGACCTCCCCCGCCGGATCGAGCGACACACCGGCGCACTGGTCAAGATCGTGTCCGGCCGACCGCAGCCCGTGGGGGCCGCCGCGGCGGAGCCGGCAGCCACCCGGGTGATGGTCACCCCGTGAGCCGGCCTGACGCCTCGATTCACGTGCGGGGCTGGTTCGCGACGACGGCCGCCTCGACGAACGCGGGACGCGCCTCGCCGCGCTCGACGTAGGCCTGCAGTCCGGGCCGGCGCTCGAGGGCCCGAACGCGCCCGAGCGGATGGCGCGCGAGGTGCGCGCCGGCCCGGGCGCTCTGTGCGAACCTCTGCGGGCCGTGATCGGGTCAGACGTGGAATGAACGAGCTCCTCCATCGGGCGCGCTTCCGGCGCGATCATCGCTGGGCGACCACCCAGATGTCGCCGTACCTCGACGGAGAGCTCGGGGTGACGCGGACATCGCGGATGGAACGACACGTCAAGGAGTGCGCAGAATGCCGAGCGCTGCTGGCCGGACTGCGCCGCATGCTGAGCGCGCTGCAGCGACTCCCGCCTCCGGCAGGGGGCGCGGAGGCGATCGAGATCGTCGCTTCGGTGCGCGTGCGCCTCGGCGGTCCTCCCGCGCCGGGCGTGAACCGTTGACGGTGTGGGGCGGGTCCAACCAGGCATGAACGACACCACTCATCCCCAGAACCAGGCCGCTCCCCCCCGCGTCGAGAGGACCGAGCGCGAGTGGCGCGAGCAGCTGACCCCCGCCCAGTACGAGGTGCTGCGGGGCAAGGGCACCGAGCGTCCCTTCACCGGTCACTACGTGAGCGAGAAGTGCGATGGGACGTACCGGTGTGCCGGATGCGGCGCCGCGCTGTTCTCCTCGGAGACCAAGTTCGATTCGGGCACGGGCTGGCCGAGCTTCACCGAGCCGGCGGACCGGGCCAACGTCAACCTGCATGAGGACCACAGTCACGGCATGCACCGGATCGAGGTGACCTGCGCGGCGTGCGGCGGCCACCTCGGCCACGTATTCCCCGACGGACCGGGCGAGACCGGCGAGCGCTACTGCATCAACTCCTGCTCACTCGAGCTCGACGCACGCTGACCCGCAGGACGCCCGGCGGGCGGCACGTTCGCGTGTCGCCTGCCGGGGAGTCGGTATAACCGCGCGGTGACCGGCGGCCCCACCTCCGAGCATGACCTGATTCGGCGTGCCCGCGCCGGCGACCAGGACGCCTTCGCCGAACTGGTGATGATCCACGCCGACCGCGTGCGGGGCGCGCTGCGACGCTTCGGACTCGAAGCGAGCGAGGCCGACGAGGTTGCGCAGGAGGTGTTCCTGCGGGCCTGGCGCGGCTTGCCCCGGTTCGAGGAGCGGGCGCAATTCTCAACTTGGCTCTATCGGATCGCCTTCAACGAAGCTCAGCGGCGGCTCTCGCGGCGCGCCCTGCCGCGAACCGGGGCAGATCCGGGTCACGCCGACCCGGTCGCCTCCCTGCCGGAGGCGCCACATCTCGGCCCGGAGGCGCGCGCCCTCGACCATGAATTCGCTCGCGTCCTGGAGCGGGCATTGGCCCAGCTACCCGCCGAGTGGCGGGCAGCCATCGTTCTTCGCGACATCGAGGGTCTCTCCACGCAGGAGGCGGCGGAGGTCGTCGACGTCCGCCCGGCGGCGTTCAAGAGTCGGCTTCACCGCGGCCGGATGCAGCTGCGCGCCCTCCTCGAGCCGTACCTGGAGCTCGAGGAGGGCTGAGGCGCTACCTGACTGTGGTGGCGCAGACCGCGCCGCCGTGCTTCTCGAAGTAGCGCTGGTGGTACTCCTCGGCGGCGTAGAAGGCTTGCCCGGCGCTGATCTCCGTCACGATCGGCGTGCTCCGGGCTCCCTGCAGCCGATCACGGGATGCAATCGCCACCTTCTCCTGCTCGGCGTCGTGGAAGAAGATGGCCGAGCGATACTGGCTGCCGAAGTCCCAGCCCTGCCGGTTCCGGCTGGTCGGGTCGTGGATCGACCAGAACGTCACCAGCAGATCGTCGTACGTGACCGTGGCCGGGTCGACCCACACCTCGACCGCCTCGGCGTGACCGGTGCGCTCGGAGCAGACCTGCTCGTAGGTCGGATCGATCGTGTGTCCGCCGGTGTAGCCGACCGTCGTCTCCACGACGCCCTCGAGCTCACGGAACGCGGCCTCGATACCCCAGAAGCATCCGGCAGCGAATGTCGCCCGCTGGAGCTCTGTGCCATTTGCATTCATCACGTCCGATCCTTTCGTTTGTTCGTGTCTGGACAGACCCGCCACGAGCCCGAAAGGATTCATCCAGGACGGCAGCACCGAGGGTCTCGGCGGAATGAAACACCGCGGCGCGATCGAACGTCCGCGGTTGCCGCGTGAATTCGTCGATGATCGCGTCGTAGTGCATCAGGTGTCAGTTCTCACAGATGTCCCCGGCGGACGGGACTAGCGTCTGCACCACGGTTCCTGACGCGATGTGTCCGCCTCGCGGCGGGCCTCGCAGCAACGAAGGAGGGGCGACATGGGTACGGCATTTGGCATCGTGCTGTTCGGGGTGATCTACGGATCGATTGCGTACATGGTCTATGACCAGGTGGCGGGGCGACGGTCGCGTGGTACGTCTCAGCTTCCGGCCGGGAGCTTCACGGCGTCGAGGCCCAGAGGCGCGCAGACGAGCGCCGGCCGGTCCGAGCGCATCAGTCTGCGCCGCAGCATGACGAAGGCCGGCGCGCCGAGCAGTGCCGGCACCGCGAGCTCGAACAGGCGATAGAGGAGTACCGCCGCGGTGGCCTCGGTGAGGTTGACGCCGTAGAGCGCGAAGACCGCGATCAAGGCTCCCTCGGTGCCGCCGATCCCGCCCGGTACCGGAATGAGGTTGCCGAGCTGGCCGATCAGGTAGCCGAGCACGAGCGTGCCGAACGGCGGCGCGTGCCCAACGGCGGCGAAGCCGCACCCGAGGGCGGCGATGTCGAACGCCATGTACGCGAACGAGCCCACGATCACGCCGACGCTGTGTGCGCGCAGCAGCGCGATCGCCTGATCGACGCCGTCGGCGCCGGCCACCAGCCATGCGTGCACGGCCCGCCGCACGCGCCCGCGCCAGCCGTCGGGCGCGGCGCCGGCGCCGCGCTCCCCGAGCGCACGGAGGAGCCGCGGGCTCAGGCCGATCACGAGCGCGCCCACAGCGGTGATCAGTGCGGGCACGAGCGTGAGGGCCGCCGAGCCACGGCCGTCCAGAATCCCGACGAATACGCCGAGTCCGACCAGAATGAGCGCGAAGAAGTTCGCTGCGCTGGTCACGACGAAGAACGCTACCGTGCGGCGGGCAATGTGACCGGTGGGCATGCCGGCCTGGCGCAGCGCCCACGCCCCGAGCGCGAGTCCGCCGGCGCCTCCCGCCGGCAGCAGCGAGTTGGCCGCCAACTCCGCCATCGCGATGTCGTAGCTCAGTCCCCAGGACATCTGCGAGCAGAACGTCGCGCGGAAGACGAGCAGATAGCCGACGCACGACCCCACCTCCGCGAGCGCGAGCGCCACCACCCAGACCGTGTCCGCGCCCTGAAGACGGGCGCGCACCTGGTCGAGACCGGGGAGGGCGCTGATCGCGATCACCACCAGCGCGACGAGCGCGGCGATCTCGGCGACGCGAACGATCAGGTGCCGCGGGTTCAACTCGTCGGGCATCGCGCGTGTGCGCGGCGCCGGCGCGGTGGCGCCTGAACCGCTCAGCTCACCGCGGTCCATACCACGTGACGGTCTCGAGTTCGCTCCGCGCCACCACTCCGGCGTTCAGCTTACGCGCCGGAGCTCAGTCGAGAGGGTGCTCGTAGACCACGAACGAGGTCGGCTGCGCAACGGTGTCATAGAGCGATCGGGCCGCGCCGTTGTACTGCTGGGTGTGCCAGTACACGCGATCCGCCCCCCGCTCGCGGGCCTGCGCGTAGACGGCCTCGATCAACGTCCGGGCGATGGGACTGCCGCGCCGTGCCGGATCAACGTAGAGATCCTCCAGGTAGCAGCAGCCCGCGCCGCTCCACGTCGAGGGGTGGAAGACGAGATGAGCCAGACCGATCGGCGTGTCGTCCCCGTCGACCGCGACCAGGCCGAGCAGCCCCTGCTCGCCGTCGCGCAGGCGCGCAAACGTCGTCTCGGTCACCGCCTCGGTCAGGTGCGAGCGATAGAAGGAGAGATAGCCGCTCCACAGCGCTTGCCAGCGTCCGCGGTCCTCATCGCGGAGGCGACGCACGCGCACAGGCTGATCGGAATCGGTCATTACTGTGACCATCCCAGAACGCTCGACTCCGTGTGTTCTCGCCCCGCCCCAGTGCCGACCGGCGCGTCTGCGCCGGTGAAGAGCAGCTTCGTCAGCAGGTGGGCGGACGCGACCGGCGTCAGCGCCATGAACACCGTGACCGTCCGGGCCATGCTGGTGGGGATCAGGAAGGCGAGGCTGACCGGCGTCGTCGTGTACAGCCAGAGCAGTGCGGCCACGAGCGCGACGAAACTGAGCAGGTAGAACACGGCGAGCCGCCGGGCGGTCCGAGTGGCCAGGCTGATGATGCACAGGGCGATGAAGATCGCCGCCAGCCAGCCCCACCCGCTGAGCGTCTGGGTGACCATCGCGAACGCGGTCTGCTTGAGCTGGGGAAGACGGTCCAGCACGAACACGGGGCTGAGCGCACGGGGGAGCGGCGGCACGACGGTGTCGCTGAGGTGATGGGCCGCCGTCCAGATCCGCCACGGCGCGATCAGGACCGCGAACAGGCCGATCACTCCGCCTCCTTCGATCGGGGCGCTCAGCCTATGGAATTCCGTTCCGTCGGGCGTGCTCCGTCACGCGGCTTGACGCTCGATCTCGATCTCGGGCTCGGAGCCGATGTAGCCGGCCGGCTGCGGGGTCGCCCCGGCGTCGAGCTCGGCGGCCGGTCCACGAGGGCGCAGGACAACGAGCGCAGTCACGATGCCAACCACGATGCTGATGCCGCCGATCGCGAACGCGAGGTGATAGCCGCTGACCAGTGCGGCGGCGACTGTGTGACCCTGGGCCACGAGACCCTTGGTGTGATTGGTGGCGATCGTGCCGAGCACGGCGAGACCGAGGGCCCCCGCGACCTGCTGCGAGAGGTTCGTGATCCCCGAGCCCAGCCCGGCATCGGCTTCCGGCACGTCGGCCATGGCGATGGTGAGCAGGGGCATGAAGGCGCTGCCGATTCCGAGCCCGATGGCGAAGTAGGCCAGGAAGATGGTCGGGAAGAAGGCCGTGTGGACCCCCACCGTTCCGAGCAGCGCGAGGCCGACGACGACCGTGCTCATGCCGGCAACAAGGACGCGCATGGGGCCGAAGCGGGCGACCAGTCGTGCGGTGACCCCGAGCGACAGCATCCCGACCGTCACCGTCCAGGGCAGGAACGCCATCCCGGTCTGCAGAGCGCTGTAGTGCAGCACGTGCTCGAGGTACAGCGTGCCGAGGAAGAAGGTCGAGTACATCCCGGTGACGAGGAACCCGCGCACCGCGCTGGCGCCCATCAGCCCGCGCAGACGCAGGATGCGTAGCGGCATGATCGGGTACTCGATGCGCGACTCGAGGGTGAGAAATGCGCCCATCAACACGATCGCGACGGCGCCGAAGCCGAGCACCGGGGAGGACTCCCAGCCGTGACTCGAGGCCTGGGCGATCGCGTAGACGGCGGTCATCAGGGATGCGGTGACGAGGATGGAGCCGAGCCAGTCGACGCCGTGCTCGAGTCCGAGCCCGTTGTCCGTGGGGATCAGCGCCTTGCCCAGGACGACGGTGGCCAGGCCGATCGGGAGGTTGACGAAGAAGATCCAGTGCCAGCTGAGGGCCTGGGTGAGAGCGCCTCCGGCCAACAGGCCGAGCGAGCCTCCGGCGACGGCAACGAAGACGTACGCGCTCATCGCGCGGGCGCGATCAGCCGCCCCGGGGAACTCGGTCACGATGATGGCGAGAATCACCGAGGCCTGCAGCGCGCCGCCGATGCCCTGGATCAGGCGCGCGGCGATGAGAAAGCCCTGGCTGGGGGCCGCGCCGCACAGGGCCGAGGCGACGGTGAAGACGACGACGCCGGTGAGGAAGACCCGCTTGCGTCCGAGCAGGTCCCCCAGTCGCCCGGCCAGGAGCAGAAAGCTGCCGAAGGTGACGAGGAAGGCATTGACGACCCAGGTCAGGTTGCCCTGGGTGAAGTGGAGATCGCGCTGGATGGCGGGGAGCGCCACATTCACGATGGTCGTGTCGAGAACGATCATCAGCTGCGCGAGGCAGACGACCGCGAGGCCCAGCCAGCGACGCCGGTCGCTGCTGGGAGTGGGCAGAGGTGCCGTGTTCATCTGGATTCCCAACGGTTGAGTGGCTCAAGAGCCGGTGCTAAAGTGGAGCGTGCCTCCAGAACTAAGTGGAGGTATCCTCCGGAACTATACGGAGGGCACCTCCGGTTTGTCAAGAGGATCGGAAGCAAATCGCATGGCCACCCCCGACACCACCGACCAGCTCAGCCGTGCCCGCCCCAAGCGGGCCGACGCGCGGCGCAACTACGACAAGGTGCTCGCCGCCGCGCGGGACGCCTTCGCGGAGAGCGGCGCATCGACGTCGCTGGAGGAGATCGCGCGGCGCGCGGAGGTTGGGATCGGCACCCTGTACCGCCACTTCCCCACGCGCCAGGCGCTGCTCGAGGCCGTCTACGTCGACGAGGTGGAGGAGCTCTGCCGCTCAGCGACCGACTTCGCCGAACTGCCCCCGTGGGAGGCGTTCGTCGGTTGGATGCACCGATTCGCTGCCTACATGGTCACCAAGCAGGCGCTGGCCCAGGACCTTCTGGCCTACGTCGATCGCAATGCCGATCTGTTCAAGAGCAGCCGCGCCGCGCTGTACGCGGCCGGCGGACCGATCCTCGGGCGCGCGCAGGAGTCCGGGGCGGTGCGTACGGACACGGACCTCGCCGAGGTGATCCAGATTGTGGGTGCCATCGCGAAGATCCCGGCCGCCGACCCGGGCCAGATCGAGCACCTCCTCGAGGTCGCGCTCGACGGGTTCCGGTACCGGCCGGCGAGCACCTAGATCGGACCCGGGCGACGCTCGGCGGACGCCCCGACCTCGCGCCGGTGAGAGCGGACAGCCCTACGGATACGAGATCAGGCTCGGTGCGCCGGCATACGGGATACCACGGGCGATTCGGATCCGGAGCACCGTCCGCGACCGCCGCGCCCTGCGCGGTCAGGGGGTGCTTAAGTCGACAAACCACGCCGGCGGGAGGGCTCCTCGGCCATGTAAGCGCCGTGGAGACGCTTAGATGGACGACGAACCTCTCAGGGGCGGCAGTTTGTCGACTTGCGCACCCCCCGCGCGGGTTGCGATGGGACTGGCATCGGCGGCCCGGGCGCGGCCCATTGAGGCCAGGCTGGATGCCGAGCGGCCGCGAGCACGCGGCAGCGCCGCCGGGGCCACTCGAATGCGACGGATTCTGCATCAGGACACGAGTTCGGACTCGGTGCCCGTGCGGGCGACGCCCCGGACGTCGCGGCGGTCAGCGCGGACAGCGATACGGATACGAGATCAGGCTCGGTTCACCGGTATACGGAATGCCCCGGGTGAATCGAATCCGAAGTTCTCGCCGAAGGCGCCCGGCCCGAGCGCGCGCCCGAGCTCGGACTCCCACCATTCTGTGTCTTCGAGCCCGTAGGCGTACACGGCCTTGTCGGGTCCGCCGTGGACGCTCCGATCGGCCTGGTCGTCGCCCCGCAGGTTCACCCCCCGCACAGGCACGCGGCCCTCGACCGGGTGCTTCCAGGTCGCGGTCATCACCGTGCGGCCGTCGACCTCGACCGGACGCGGCGTGCCGACGTTCACCGACGCGACGGTTCCCGCGCTGGAGCCCGGACGAGCGCTCACGACGCCGGGAGCCGGAAGGTCTCGAGCAGTTTCTCCAGGCGGCGCCTGTCCCCATGGATCTCGGCCTCCGTATGGCCGAGGTCACGTTGGCCCGTGGCCAGGGAGAGGAACGCCTCGCGGTCGAGCATGAGTGCGGCATCCGGAGGATAGGGCGGCACGCCGTCGCGGAGCTGCGAGCGTCCATCGGCGACACGCAGCCAGAACGCCTCGTCGGCGACGGCGAAGGCGTACGTCCCGTCGGGTGCGACGTCCGGCGAGCGGTTCATCCAGGCCTGCATGTTCATCGCCGCCCAGGCCGCCCGCGTCTCCGCGTCGTGACTCGGCGGCTCGAGCAGATCGGTGCCCCAGACGATGAGGTCCTGCACGGTGGCCGTGAGCCCTTCGCCGTGTTGGGTCAGCCCGTACGCGCTGGTTCCGGGCGCGGTCTGCACCCGTTCGATGATCGCGGCTGCCGCGAGCCGCTTGAGACGGGCGGCGAGGAGATTTGCGCCGATGCCCGGCAGACCGGACTCCAGATCCGTGAAGCGCTTCGGCCCGCGGGCCAACTCCCGGATGATCAGCAGGGTCCAGCGCTCGCCGACCAGGTCGAGTGCGCGGGCGAGGCTGCAGTTCTGCCGGTAGCTTCGGGTGTTCACTCCTAAAATATATAGCAAGACCTATTTGTTTTCAAGCTGGCCCGTGCTACCGTGCCCGCACGCCGATGACATCCCGTCTCCCCTCCCCCCAGCAGCAGTACGCCACGGGACTCACCCGCACCAACATCGAGCGCGCCCTCGCCGCGGCCGGGTTCTCGCCGGACACGCTGGCGCCCGCCGACCTCGCCGGGCTCGAGGACTTCCACTCCCTCGGCCGGATCGCGACCACGGCGCTCGTGAAGCTCGCCGCCGTGACCGACACGGACCGCGTGCTCGACGCCGGCACCGGGATCGGGGGGACCGCCCGCCTGGTCGCCGCCGAGATCGGCTGCTCGGTGGTCGCGGTCGACGTGACCCCTGAGTACTGCGACGCGGCCCGCTGGCTCAGCGGCGCGGTGGGCCTCGGCGACCGCATCGAGGTCATCGAGGCCGACGTGTGCGAGCTTCCGCTCGCGGCCGGAAGCTTCGATGTCGTGATCAGTCAGCACGCGCGCCCCCCAACCCGCTCGGACTCCAGGTGTTCGTGCCCGACTTCTTCGCCAAGGCCGCGAATCTGGTCGACAACGCCGAGCACGACCGCATCCGCCCGATCCAGGCCGTGCTCGTCGCGCTATGAGCCGGCCGTCCGGGATCGGATCAGCGCGACGGGGGTCGCGTCTTCCAGAGCTGCCCGTCCTCGTTGAGGGCATACAGCGTCGATGAGCTGAGGTAGATCCCGTACAGATTGCCGGCGCCGAACGGCGTCGCCTGCACGGCGGCCGGCAGCGGAATCACGAGCCGACGCAGGCTGGGCAGCCACAGACCGGCCAGCTGGTCGTGCCGCCGCTGCCAGATGACCATGTGGACGTTGACGGCAACGTCGGGAGTGGTGTAGATGTCGGTATCGATGTACCTGTGCAGGCGAGAGCCACACCGCTCGAGGAACAGGCCGGTGGTGCCGTCGCGGAACCGGCCATTTGCCATCACCGAACTGCCGTAGAACCTGATCGTGCCCGGCCGAGCGGCCCACTGGTACGCGTCACCCTCCACCCCGACGTTGGCCTTCGGCACCCGCAACGGTGAGCACACCCTGCGGGCCAGCGCCGGCGAGTCGAGGTCGGCGAACGTGGTCGCGTTGGTTGGATCGCTTCGCACACGTCCGCTCCGGATGCTCTCGAACACGTATGCGGCGGCCGCGCAATGCGGGGCCGTCTCACAAGCGGTTGCGTCGAATTCGATCCAGCTCGTTCCAACGGCCACGGCAACGGGCACCACGCCGTACATCACAGGCACATGGAGTGAAGCGACGGGTCGCCACGCTCCGCCGGCCAGCGAGTGGAGCATCACGCTGCCCTGACAGGTGAACAGCAGCCACGGGCCGCCCATCAGGGTCGCCCCGCAGCCGGCTGGGCTCGTGATCGATCTTCGCCTGCCCGTGCGGTCGTCGGTCAACGTCCCGGTCGCGACGCCGTGATCGACGCCGGCGAAGACGTACGCGTACGGCCCGCTGACCAGAACCCCGTCGTCCGCGAGGCCGACCGGGGCGAATCTGAGGTGCAGCACCTCGCTCCCGACCGGCCGCTGCGAGCGCGCGTCCGACGCTCCGACGATCAGCGCCGGGAGCGCGACCATGGCGACGATGAGCGCCCAGAGAACGAGGCGGCGTTGCATGACCACTACACGGTCAGGGTCGGCCGGAGTTCCGCGAACCTTTCCCCGCGATTCACCGAGGGCGTGAATCTCACCGCCTCAGCACCGGTACGCTTACCGTTCTGAGAATCGCCCGAGTCTGGAGGACTGGGATGTTGGGACATCATCCGCTGCTCGTCGTCGACGCGCTGACCAAGCTCGCCGACCTACGCGATCGCGGCGCCCTCACCGACGCTGAGTTCCAGGCCGAGAAGCAGAAGCTGATCGGTGGGTGAGACGAGCCTTAGGCCGGCACGGGCAGGGCGACCAGCGCGTCGTTCATATCCGCGGCCAGGTCGGCCGGGTCCTCGACGCCACAGCTGAGCCGCACGAGATCGGCCGGCACCGCGGCGCTCGATCCCTCCACCGATTGGTGGGTCATGAGCTGGGGCACCTCGATCAGCGACTCGACGCCCCCGAGCGATTCGGCCAGCGTGAACAGTCGCGTGGCAGCCGCGATCTCGGCGGCTCGGGGGTGGCGGAAGCTGACCATGCCGCTGAACCCGGGCCAGCGCACGTCGTGCACGTCCGGGTGGATCCGCAGCAGCTCGACCACCGCCAGCGCGCTGCGCGCATGGGCGTCCATCCGCAGATGCAGGGTGCGCAGCCCGCGGTGGACGAGGAAGCAGTCGAACGGCCCGGGCACCGCACCGACGGCATTCTGCACGAAGCGCAGACGCTCGTACCAGTCCGGATCATGCGTCACCACGACTCCACCGACGACGTCGGAGTGGCCGCCGAGGTACTTGGTGGTCGAGTGCACGACGAAATCGGCGCCCAGCTCGAGTGGGCGCTGGTTCGCGGGCGTGGCGAACGTGTTGTCGACGGCGACGAGCGCGTTGCGGCGCCTGGCGACTACCGCGCCGATGTCGATCAGGTCCAACCGGGGATTGGTCGGGGTCTCAACCCAGATCAGCCGTGTGTCGTCGCGGACCGCGCGCTCGATCGCGTCGGGGTCGGTCTGGTCGACGAGGTCATATCTGAGTCCCCAGCGGGTCATGACCTTGTCGACGAGGCGGTACGTTCCGCCGTACAGGTCGGCCGGGAGCACGACATGCGAGCCGGCCTCGCAGACGACGGTGATCAGGGCGTGCTCGGCCGCGAGACCTGATGCGAAGGTCACGGCGCTACCACCCTCGAGCTCACCGAGGGCCCGCTCGAGCGCCATCCGCGTCGGGTTGGCCGAGCGAGCGTAGTCGTAGTCGTCGACGAATTCGCCGGGACGTGGCTGGGCGAAGGTCGAGGTCTGGTGGATGGCGGGGATCACCGAGCCGTAGGTCGGATCCGGCGTGAGGCCCGCGTGCACAGCACGGGTGGCGAAGGCGTCGCGGCGCTCGCTCATGAGACGAGGGCCTCGAGGAGGTCGGTACGTGTGACGAGTCCCTCGGCCTGACCGTCGCGGGTGACCATCAGGGCCTGCTGATCGCCGACCAGCAGCTCGACCGCCTCGCGCACCGGATCCTCGACGGAGACCGCGGGGAACGGCGGCTCCATCACCTGGGCGATTTCCGCCTCCAGCAGCGCGGAATCCTGTGCTGCGTGCTTGAGCAGTCCCCGCTCGCCGATCGCGCCCACCACCGCCGATGGATCGTGCGCGCTCACCACGGGAAGCTGGGACACGCGGTGCTCGTGAAGCAGCGCGACGGCATCACGTACCCGGTAGTCGGTACGGATGGTGACCAAAGTCGGCACCTCGCCGGCGTCACGCTTGCGTGCGAGCACGTCGCCGACCCGCAGCTCGGTGTCTCGCTCCAAGAAGCCGTATTGGCGCATCCATGCGTCGGAGTAGATCTTGGACAGGTACGAGCGACCGCCGTCGGGCACGATCACCACCATCATCGCCTCGGGGTCGTCGATGTCCGCGGCCGCGACGAGCGCAGCATGGAGGGCGAGCCCGCCGGAACCGCCGGCCAGGATCCCCTCGAGCTGGGCGAACCGTCGTGTGGTCAGAAACGCGTCGCGGTCAGACACCGTGATCCACTGGTTGATGACTGTCGGGTCGAAGGTCTCGGGCCAGAAGTCCTCGCCCACGCCCTCGACGAGATACGGGCGCACGTTCTCCTCGCCGCCCGCGTAGATCGAACCCTCGGGATCGGCGCCGATGACGACGAGATCGGGGCGGCGTTCCCGCAGATACCGGACCGTGCCGGTGACCGTCCCGCCGGTCCCCACGCCGGCGACGAGGTGCGTGATCCGTCCGCCGGTCTGCTCCCACAGCTCGGGTCCGGTCGACTCGTAGTGCGCTTGCGGATTGGCCGGGTTGAAGTACTGGTTGGGCTGGAATGCGTCGGGGATCTCGGCGGTCAGCCGATCGGCGACCCGGTAGTAGGACTGGGGTGAGTCCGGGGCCACGTCCGTCGGCGCGAGGACGACCTCGGCCCCGTAGGCGCGCAGGAGGTCGATCTTCTCCTTCGACATCTTGTCGGGCATCACCGCGATCACGTTGTAGCCCTTCAGACGCGCGACGATCGCCAAGCCCGTGCCTGTGTTGCCTGATGTCGGCTCCACGATGGTCCCGCCGGGACGCAGCCGCCCATCGCGTTCGGCAGCCTCGATCAGCGCGACCGCGACGCGGTCCTTGATCGAGCCGCCCGGGTTGAACGTCTCGAGCTTGGCGATGAGCTGGGGACGTAGGCCGGCTCCGATCCGCGACAGCCGGACGAGGGGCGTGTCGCCGATCGTGTCGAGAATCGAGTCCTTCACGGCGGAGGTGGTGACGAAATGGCTCATCCCACAAGTCTGATGATCATTCGGCAGCGGGTCAAACTACCGATGATTCTGCGAGAATATGGCCCTACGACGAAGATTATTCAGCCAGTGATCCACCTCGCTTGCCCGTGCCGAATCATCAACAGCCTCACGTGGACGACATCGATCGGGCGATGCTCGAGTTGCTCGCCGCGGACGCGCGGATCACCAACCAGCGCCTCGCCGAGCGCATCGGCGTTGCGCCGTCCACCGCGCTGAGCCGCCTGCGCGCGCTGCGCCGGCGCGGCGTGATCCGCGGCTTTCACGCCGAGATCGATCTCGCGGCGCTGGGACGGCCTCTGCAGGCGCTCATCGCCGTGCGCCTCGCGGTGCACGCGCGCGAGCAGATCGACGCGTTCACCGCGGCCGTCCGTGAGCTGCCGGGCGTGCTGATGGTGTTCCATCTTGCCGGCGCCACCGACTACCTGGTCTGGGTCGCCGCCCGGGACGCCCAGGACCTGCGGGAGTTCGTCGTCGACCATCTCGCCACCCATTCCGCCGTCGCACACGCCGAGACGTCTCTGATCTACGAGCACAGCCGCGGGCCGGGGCTGTGGGGCTCGGCCGATCCGGCCTGAGCTTCGGACGCGCGCCCCGCCCGAACCGACATGCGACCCGTGGCACGACTTGACGGACTGGGGACGACGATCTTCACCGAGATGACCGCGCTGGCCGCGCGAACGGGCGCGATCAATCTCGGCCAGGGCTTCCCGGACACCGATGGCCCCGACTCGGTCATCGAGGCTGCGGTCGCCGCGCTGCGCGGCGGCGAGAACCAGTACGCCCCCCTGCCCGGAGTGCCGGCGCTGCGCGAGGCCGTGCTCGCCCATCAGCGCGACTACTACGGGCTCGAGCCCGAGGACCTGCTCGTGACCTTCGGCGCCACGGAGGCGATCGCCGCCGCGCTGCTGGCGTTGTGCGAGGCGGGCGACGAGGTGGTCGTGCTCGAGCCCTACTACGACTCCTACGCCGCCTGCATCAGCTTCGCCGGGGCGCGCCGGCGGCCGGTCACGCTGCGCCCTCCGGACTTCTTGCTCGACGCCGATGCGCTCCGCGCGTCCATTGGCCCGCGCGCGCGGGTCCTGTTGCTCAATTCACCCCACAACCCCACCGGGCGCGTGCTCTCACGCAAGGAGCTGTCCACGATCGCCGACGCGTGTGTGGAGCACGACCTCGTCTGCATCAGCGATGAGGTCTATGAGCACCTGGTCTACGACGGGGAGCACATCCCGCCCGCCACCCTGCCTGGGATGGCCGAGCGGACGCTGACGGTGTCCAGCGTCGGCAAGTCATTCTCGGTCACCGGCTGGAAGATCGGCTGGTGCTCGGGCCCGGCCGGGCTGGTCGCCGCGACGCGCACCGTGAAGCAGTACCTGACCTTCGCCGGCGGCACGCCACTGCAGCACGCAGCCGGCGCTGCGCTGACCGATGCGCGCGCGTACCTCGCCGGGTTGCGAGACGAGCTGCGCGCCAAGCGCGACCAACTCCGCGCCGGGCTCGACGCGGCCGGGCTGCGGCCGCTGCACTCCGCGGGCACCTACTTCGTCAACGCCGATGTCGGGAGCGACGCGGTGAGCTTCTGCCGCACGCTGCCGGAGCGCTGTGGCGTCGTGGCGATTCCGACCGGGGCGTTCTACGACGACAAGACCGCGGCCCCGACGCTGGTCCGCTTCGCCTTCTGCAAGCGCGAGGCGACGATCGCCGAGGCCGCCGAACGCCTGGCGAGCCTGCGATCGAAGTGAGGAGAGACTCGGTCAGGTCGGTCGGCGCCTGCACGGTCAGGGTTGGCCGAACTGCGGGTCGAAGGGCTGCCTGTCCGACGTGCACACGGTGCCCTTCGGGGGCGCAATCTTCTCGACGAGGTAGGTCCCCGTCGCTCGACTCACGCAGGCGCTGGGATCGCTGACGCTGACGTGGCCGTAGCCGTCGTGGGTGAGCAGTGCCGCGTTGCCCAACCGCCGCGCGACGCGTTGGGCGTTCGCGAATTGCGTGTTGGGGTCAAACCGGGTGCCGACGACCAGGATCGGCGTCGTGGTGTGGGCGTTCCAGGGTCCGGTGTAGCGCTCGGCGCTGCGCGCCGGCCATGCGGCGCACGGCGCCCACAGCCACCATCCGTTCACGGGCCCGCTTGTACGGCTGATCCGAGTCAGGCGGCCGATGACCTGCGGCCACGCAGACGGGCCCACCCGCGGCGCCGGCTTGTCGGCGCACTGGAGCGCCGTCGCCGAGACGAGCGCGGACTGGAAGCCGGGACGCGCGTGTCCGGCCTCGGCCTCGAGCGGCGATCCGTCGCCGCGTGCCGCGCGCTCCAGGTTCGCCGCCAGCGCCGGCCACGCGGCCGGGTTGCCCATCGCCGCGTACAGGTCGAGCAGCAGATCGCCGTAGGTCAAGCGCGACGGCGTCGCCGACGGGGCCGGGATCGGGCCGTGGCGCAAGCGCGACAGCAGACCCTTCACGCGCACCGAGACCGGGCCATGACCGGCGAGCGCGCAGCGCGCCGATCCGGCGCGCTGGCACAGGGCCTGGAGCTCGGCGAACACCCGGTCGGTGTCGCCGATGTTGCCGGCGATCGACGCCGCGACCGAGGTCGTGAACGCAACCGGGTCGACCGCGCCGTCGAGGACCATCGCCCGCACGCGCCGAGGGAACATGTTGGCGTAGGTCTGGCCGAGAAAGGTGCCGTACGACCACCCGAGATACGTGAGCTGCCGGTCGCCGACGAGGCGGCGCAGATAGTCGAGGTCGCGGGCGGTGTCCTCGGTCGCGATGTGGGCGAGCAAGCTGCCGCTGAGTGCCGCGCAGCGCCGCGCAAACGCGGTGGCCTTGACCACGTAGCGCAGCGATTGCCCCCGCGTGGTCGGGATCGACCAGTTGACATCCCAGAATCGGGACTGAGCGGCGGCGCTGGAGAAGCAGCGCACACGGGTGCTGGCACCGGTCCCGCGAG
This sequence comes from Solirubrobacteraceae bacterium, assembly GCA_035555155.1. Taxonomy (GTDB): domain Bacteria; phylum Actinomycetota; class Thermoleophilia; order Solirubrobacterales; family Solirubrobacteraceae; genus Palsa-465. Next base: position 31,149 of record DATMGZ010000051.1, read on the forward strand.
GATCCCAGCTCACGACGTCGAAGCGTCCCCGGCCGAGCAGGGCCAGGGCAGCGCCGTCGCCCCTCACCGCCTCGACTCCGGAGGCGCCCGGCCCCCCGGGGTTGAAGAACATCGAGCCGATCCGGCGCCCGGGGCCGTCGGCGAGATAGCGGATCAGCGCCAGCGAGATCGTCCCTGCACTCGGATGGACCCAGTCCAGCGGAACGCGGACGCGCGCGCACTGAAGTCGCCGGCCGCACGGAGACCACACGATCCGCACCGACGTGGCCGCCGGCCGGTGCGGCAGCCCGCGCGCTGCGGCCCCGCCGCTGCCGAGCCACAGAACCGCCGCCGTGCAGATCCCGACCAGCCGGACTAGGATCACAGCGTCACCAGGAGGGTGACGATACTCAGGTCGTGCCACGCCGAGCGGGCACGCAACGATGAGGGAGCGGTCATGGGCCCGAGCACCGGGATCGGTCGAAGACGGGCAGCGGCGCTGGTCGTCGCCTGTGCCTGTGCGGTCGCGTCGCTCACACCGAGCGCCGCTCTCGCCACCGCGATCGTGGGACATGCCGGCTCACGGGGCGCTCAGGCGACCGCCGTGAAGCGCGGGCAGATCGACGCGCTGGTACGCAGGGCGATCACCGCCCACGATCTGAACGCGGTCATCGTGCAGGTCTCGGTGGGGGGACGGCCGCTGTTCACCAAGGCCTACGGCGAGTCGATGACGGGCGTCCCGGCAACGGTGCAGATGCATTTTCGCAACGGCGCGGTCGCGATCTCGTACGTATCGACGCTGTTGCTCCGCCTCGCCGACGAGAAGCGGGTCAGGCTCGACGATCCGATCTCCAAATGGCTGCCGGGGTTGCGTGACTCCCGGCTCGTGACGCTGCGGATGCTCGCCGGCATGAGCGCCGGCTACCCCGACTACGTCCGCAATCCGACCTTCGGCGACGCGATCTACGCGAATCCCTTCCTCCAGGTCACGACGCGTGACCAGCTCGCCTTCACGCTCGCCACGCCACAGTTGTTCACGCCCGACACGAACTGGAGCTACTCGCACTCCAACTACGTGATTCTCGGACTCGTCCTGGAGAAGATCACGCACCAGCCGCTCGACGTCGCGCTGCGGCGGCTCGTCCTCGGCCCGCTCGGGCTGCGGAGCACGACCAATTCGACGACCGCGGCGATTCCGGCGCCCGTGCTGCACGCGTACACCTCGGAGCGGCGCCAGTTCCTCGGTATCGCCCCCTCGGTCCCGTTCATCGAGGACTCGACGTACTGGAATCCGTCCTGGACCCTTCCCCGCGGCGCGGTCGAGACGACGACCATCGCCGACATGACCCGCACGGCGATTGGCATCGGGCAGGGTCGGCTCCTGACCCGGCGCTCGTACGCCGAGCAGATCGCCCCGCGCATCGGGTTCGGACATCCGCAACCCGGCTGCCCCGGATGCCAGACGCTGGACCGCGTCCTCGGCTACGGGCTCGGCGTCTTCCGCAGCGGATCCTGGATTCTCCAGAACCCCGGGTTCGGAGGAGGGTTCGGAATCGAAGCGTATCTCCCCGCGCGACGCATCGCGATTGCGATCGAGACCACGTACCGCGCCGGCAGCTTCGATGCCGAGGGGAGCGCGCCGAACTGGGCCACGCCGATCTACACCCAGCTCGGCGCCCTCCTCGCCCCCGGCGATCCACCGCCGACCGGCTGAGTCGCTCCGTGTCGTGCGCCGCCTGTGCCGGCTCGGACCGACGGACTGTTCGCATCAGTTCGAGTCGCCGACCGCGAGCGGCGGCGGCGCCGTCGAGCGATGGCGCTCGAGCAGCCCGGGCACCCGCTCGATCTGGATCCCGAGCTCGGCCAGCAGCGGCATCGCAGCGCGGTCCTCGGCAATCGCGAACAGCACGTCCGCGACCTGGATATGCGACCGGGCGCACTCGAGCGCCAACTCCGCGGCAGCGACGAGCACGCTGCCGCAACTCGCCGGTCGGGCTGAGTGTCTCCCACCCACCGAACGCCGGCGTGTTCACCTCGGCCATCCACCGGCGGCGCTCGGTCGCGACACGCAGCACCTCGCGCTGCACGCGGCGGTGACCCCGAGCAGCAAATGCTCGGCACCGAGGATTCCGTGGCCCAAAGCTCGCGCGGTCTCGCTCGCCTCCACCACGACCTGCCGCGCACGATCGGAGAACATCTCGAGCGTCTGCCCCAAGGTCACGTCGACGGCTGCGTTCTTGAGAAGAAGCGGGCGCGATGCACCGGATTCCGAGGGTGCATAAGTGCCCAAAGTGCCCTCGGTTAGAGCTTCCTCGGCCATCTAAACTAAGCGCCGCTCCGGCGCTTAGCTGCCCAAAGTCGCCGGCGGGCCGGCGATTTGACGACGAATGCACCCCTCGCCCGAGCGAGTCCCCACGATCCCGCTTCTCGATCACCATCGAAAACGAGCCTCCCTGTCGGGAGAACCTGGAGTCAGATCAGCTTAGTCTTCAATGATGTCGGCCTGGACCTCACGCGTCATCGTGGGCTGCTGGATCGCCTGGGTCCTCTACTGGTTGGTGATGGCCTTTTCCACCAAGCGAACGATCGAGCGCGGCGGGTTCATCGGCTACCGGATCGTGGTTCTCGTCCTGTTCGCCGGGTGCTTCGGCGCCACACTCCTCCTCCATGGCTCTCCCCGGTCTCGGCTGTGGCTGACGCCGCTTGCCGTCGGAATCCTCAGCGACTGCCTCGTGCTGGCTGGCGCCGCCTTCACGGTGTGGGCGCGCGTCACCCTGGGTCGCAACTGGAGTGCCGAGGTGACGCTCAAGCAGGACCATGAGCTGATCGAGTCGCGCCCGTACGCGCTCGCCCGGCATCCGATCTACACCGGCCTGATCATCATGGCGGTGGGCACGGCGATCAACTACGGGCGGGCGATCGGTTTCGCTCTGCTCGTCGGGACGTGCGGTGGCCTGTGGTGGAAGGCCCGCGACGAGGAGCAGATCATGAGCCGGCAGTTTCCCGACGCCTACTCCGCGTACAAGAAGCGTGTCCGCTCGATCATCCCATTCGTCCTGGCGCTCGTGCTGGTTCCGCTCCCCGCGGCGGCAGCGGCGACGACGACCCGCACCTCGGTCGCGGTGCGGGTGAGCTACGTCCCGGATTCGGCGTCGATATCGCGGCCGCGCAAGCGCTCAAGTCGGCGGGGTCGGGACGACGCGGACCCGCTCCTCTGTGTACAGGCGGTCGGCGAACGCGCCCGCCGGCTGGGCCCGCAGTCGCTCGACCTCGCGCGCGGGCCGGGGCGGCATCATTTCGAGCGGCGGGAGCGGCGACCCGTAGCGCGCGGGCAGCAGCACCGGCGCGGCGAGAGCCGCGAACGTGAGATCTGCCGCGGTGAAGCGGTCCCCGAGGAGGAAGCGGCGCCCGTCGGACAAGCGCTCCGCGACGTCGTCGAATACCTGGTCGATCCGCGCGAGCGCAGCCCGGCCGGCCTCCGCGTCGACATGGAGGTAGCGCCGGATCGAGATGCCGACGAACGGGCCCGAGGCGCGGAAGAACGCCTTCTCCCAGCGCGGAATCCCGTACAGCACCCACGGCCCCATGTCGTGGACCACGGGCAACGTCTCCTCGTAGACCCAGAGCCGCGTGTCGGGCCCGAACTGCTCGTTGAACAAAGACTCCAGAACCGCTGCCTCGGTGCCGAGCGCGCCCTCGGGATACAGCCACCGGCCCGGCGCCAGTCTCGTGTCGGACCAGCGCAGGATCGCCGTGGAGTCGGGCAGCACCTCCCCGGAGTCCGTCACGAATACCGGCGCGGTTCGCCCGCCGCCGGCCAGGCGCGCGGCGACTATGTGCACGAGTTGGAGGTGCGGCTGCTCAACGTAGTCGACGCCGGCTCGATCCAGCGCCCACCTCGCCTTCTCGCAAAAGTGGCTGATCGGGATCGTCACGAGGCGCGCGGTCACAGCGCGAGTCTCGCAGACCGGGCGAGAGCGGCGGGAAGCATGCGTCGGCCTGGATTGGCACTCCGAATCGTTCGACGAGATTGTCTGTCTTAACAAAATTACTCGTCGGTGGGATGATCGCGCCATGCCCTGAGAGGCAAGAGCGAGCCAGAGACGCGATGGTGTCTCGCATCGGTTCGGCGACACCCGCTTCCGACCCGCCCGGGCGGCGATAAGGGCACACCGAAGCACCGAATGGCGACGTGCGTTCACGGTGAACACCGATGGGCAGCCGTCCTGGTCCGCTCGTGTGGAGTCTTCTTACGGTCCTGTTGGGATGATCGGCGGCCGCGCTTTACCGCACCGTGGATCATCCCTCGAGGAGTCAATGACCGTCGCGCTCGCTCGAGTCCTAATGATCATGGGTGGCATTGCTGCCGCCGGCGTGGTCGCGTTCGGCACGGGTGCCATCACGCTCCCCGGCGCCCAGGACGGCGCGCAGAACGCTCAGACCAGCGCCGGTGCGTCGCTCGCAGCCCAGCGGATGGCGGCCGATCAGCAGTGGGCCTCGGCGACCTGCACGAACATCCTCGACTGGAAGACCGAGCTCCAACGCGATGCTACGAGCCTCGACCTCAGCTTCGGTCCGCTGGCCCGAATGGAGGACGCGATCAGCGCAACCACGCGCATGTCGAATGAGGCCCACACGCTCGGCCTCCCTCCGGCCGCGCAAGCCGGGCGAACACGAGCCGAGATCGACCAGCTCCGCTCCGACATCGACTCGCGGGTGCGCACCATCGAAGGGGCCGCGGGCAGCGTCGCGAGCGGGAACCTCACCGCGATCGGCAGCCTCCTCGGCGACCTCGAGAGCAGCACGACCGTGGGACCGCAGATCGTCGGCCAACTACGTCGCGTCGTGTCCGTCGACCTCGGGCTCTCACTCGTCGAGACGCGCGCGTGCCGGCGGCTCGTCGGGATCCCCATCTGAACCGCCCCACCGCTGCTGACCCGAATCGCGTCGAGGCTCACGGGCGCCGTGAACGCGTTGCTGATCACGAGGTCGTACTCGACGTGCTCGCGGCCGTCGCTGCCGTGAACCGCTCTCGCTGGAGTCGCGACCTGCACGGCCAAGGCCGTGGTTCGCGCGGCCCCGGCGTCGGCGATGGCGGCCAGCGACGGCATCAGGCCAATCGCGCAGATCGTGACCGCCGATCGCCGTCGAGAGCGCGCGTATCCACGGAGCGCGAGAATCGCACGCAAGGCCTCACACCCTACTTGCGTACGCCCCTCAGCCCCGGCGATGCGCGTACGACCGGAGAGGGCGGCGGCTCGACGTCACCAGTGCCGCGGCGCGCTACGCAGGCTGAACGAGCGCGATCGTGTTGCCATCCGGGTCTTTGAACCAGGCCGAGCTGCCGACCGGTGTCGTCAGCATGTGGTCGACCATCTTGAAATCGCCGAACCCGACCTGGTCGAACTCCACTCCGCGCTCGACGAGCTCGCTGACGTCTGCGGCCACGTCCCGGCACCAGAAACGCACCTGCGTGTGTTCGGCCAGATTGGGCGACGGGCGCCGGTAGACCAGGAGCGTGGTGCCGTCCCCGGCCTCGAACAGCAGATGGTTCGGGACCGTATCGGGAGACAGGGTCAAGCCGACCTTGTGCTCGTAGAACTCACGACTGCGCTCGATGTCGGTCGAGCTGACGACCGCCGAGAGCCCAATCAGAACGCGGTCGCCGCTGAGCAAAGCCGAAGCCAGCAGCGTTGGGCAACCGATCGCCGCATAGGGCAATTGCCCGATGTGCCTCGATCGCCCCGACCGCATACTCGCGCCAGCCTCGGCGTCGCTCAGAGACGCCGGAAACAAGAAGGAGGACCAGAATGCTCCTGGCGACGACCACGGTCGAGGATTTCGACCGCTTCACGAGTGTCTTCTCCACCAAGGGTGCCGAGAAGCGCAGGCAACACGGCTCGAAGGGCGCGCTCGTGTTCCGCGACCCCAACGAGGGCGACCGGGCCTGGGTGATCTTCGACTGGGATCTCGACGGCTGGCAGCGATTCGCCTCCGACCCTGAGGTCCCGCCGATCATGCAGGAGGCCGGGCACAAGGGCCGGCCGCAGGTGGCGGAGCTCAGCGGGCACTACGAGGCGTAGGAGCGACATCATGCGAGACTCAATCAAGATCGGCGTGATCGCCGACCAGACGGGCGCCCTCGCCGTGATGGGCGTCGCCCAGGCCAACGTCGCGACGCTGGTCGTGGACGAAATCAACGCGTCCGGCGGCCTGCTCGGCCGGAGCGTCGAGCTGCTCATCGAGGACAGCGCAACCGACGATCGGCGGGCGGCGGCCAACGCCACCAAGCTCGTCCAGAACGACCACGTCGAGTTGATCCTGGGCGGTATCTTCAGCTCGACCAGGGAGGCCATCAAGAGCCCGGCGGTGGTGGACGGCGGGACGCTCTACATCTACCCCGAGCAGTACGAGGGGCAGGAGTACAACCCGCTCCTCTTCTGCACGGGCGCCGTTCCCGCACAGCAGGTCGAGCCGCTCATCCCGTGGGTGATGCAGCAGACCGGAGCACGGACGTTCTACCTGCCCTCGGCGGACTACATCTGGCCGCACGTGATGAACAGGAAGGTCCACGAACTCACCTCCGCCAACGGGGGCGAGATCGTCGGGGAGGAGTACTTCCCCATCGATCACGCCGACTGGGGCGAGGTCGTCGACAGGGTCAACTCCAGCGGCGCGGAGGTCGTGTTCAACACGACCGTGCCTCCCGGGTGCTTCCCGTTCCTCGAGGCGCTCTACGAATCCGGCTTCACCAAGCGTGGCGGGCGTATCGTCACGACGTACTTCGACGAGAACCTCGTCGCCGCGCTACCCACCGAGCACACCGAGGGGCTGTATGGGTGCATCGACTACTACCAGTCGCTGCGCGACCCGTTCAGCGAGGATCTGCTCGCCCGGTACAACGTGCGCTTCCCGGACGGGCCCCATTTCACCGCCGGAAGCGGGTGCACGGGCATGTACCGCGGCCTCAAGCTCTGGGAGGCCGCCGTCACGGAAGCCGGCTCGTTGGACCAGGCTGCCGTCGTCGCGGCCCTCGACCACGCGAAGATCGCCGAGGGCCCGGGCGGCCCGGGCGAGATGGTGCCCGGCCAGCACCACGTGCGGATGAGCATGTACATCGCCCAGGTGCGTAACGGCACCCTCGACGTCGTCGAGAGCCTGGGGGCGATCGACCCCAACGAGCACCTGCAGGTCGTGGCGTAGGTACGGACGCCGCCGATGGAGGGGAAAGCCGCCCACGTGGGCGGCTTTCCTCGTCAGGGGCCCGGGCGATCGCGCCACGGTCCGGGAGATGCGCGTCGTTCTGGAGCGCCCT
>DATMGZ010000052.1:0-43431 GCA_035555155.1 Solirubrobacteraceae bacterium
TCAGCTCGTGGAGCTCCAACTTCTTCACGAGCGACCCTAACGGGAACTTCCTTGGCTATCCGGGCGGGGTTCGCAGCGCCATCCTGGGCACGCTGGAGATCGTCGGCCTCGCCACCCTGATCTCCGTCCCGATCGGAATCGCCGTGGCGCTGTACCTGACCGAGTACGGCAAGCAGTCGCTCCCGGCCAACGTCGTGCGCTACTTCATCGACGTGATGACCGGCGTCCCGTCGATCGTGTTCGGGCTGTTCATCTACATCGTGCTCGTGCTCGGCAAGGTCGGGGGGACGGGCTTCGCCGGCTGGAAGGGAGCGGTCGCGGTGTCGCTGTTGATGCTTCCGGTCGTCACCCGCTCGTCCGAGGTGGTGCTGCTGCTGGTGCCGGCCAGCCTGCGCGAGGCGGCACTCGCGCTCGGGGCGCAGCGCTGGCGCGTGGTCACGCGGATCGTGCTGCCGACGGCGCGCACGGGGCTCGTCACCGGCTCACTGCTGGCCGTGGCGCGTGGCATGGGCGAAACCGCGCCGCTGCTGTTCACCACGGCCGGGGCGTTTGCCGTCACGGCCAATCTCAACAGCCAGATGAACGCGTTGCCGCTGCAGATCTACAACGACATCCTCTCCCCGCGGGCCGAGGTCGTCAACCGCGCGTGGGGCGCCGCCCTGACGCTGGTGGCGCTGGTGCTGATCCTCAACCTGATCGCCCGCGCTATCTCGCGAAGGAGCAGCCTGGCATGATCTCACGTGACACCACGAGTAAGGAAGCGACCGACATGTCCACTGCGGGGGGCCCCTCGGAGCAGAAGGATGCGAAGGACGAAGCGCCTGACACGTCGGCGATCGGGGTCCGTGAGGGCGCCGGACACGCGATCCAGGTCAAGGGCCTGAAGGCCTTCTACGGCAAGCAGGAAGCGGTCAAGGGCGTCGACATCGTCTTCCCGCCCAACGAGGTCACGGCGATCATCGGGCCGTCGGGGTGCGGCAAGTCGACGATGGTTCGCTGCATCAACCGGATGCACGAGGAGATCCCCGGTGCCCACGCGGAGGGCAGCGTGACACTCGACGACCTCGACGTATACGGCGCCGACGTGGACGTGACATCCGTCCGGCGCCTGATCGGGATGGTGTTCCAGAAGCCGAACCCGTTCCCGACCATGTCGATCTTCGACAACGTGGCCGCCGGGCTGAAGCTGACCGGGACCAAGAGCGAGAACCTGCGCGAGACGGTCCACCGCTCGTTGCGCGCGGTCGGGCTCTGGGGCGAGGTCAAGAACCGGTTGGGCGAGCCGGGGATGGGACTCTCGGGCGGCCAGCAGCAACGCCTGTGCATCGCCCGGACGATCGCCGTCGAGCCCGAGGTGATCCTGATGGACGAGCCGTGCTCGGCGCTCGACCCGGTCGCCACGCTCAAGGTCGAGGAGCTGATCGACGAGCTCAAGGAGCGCTACACGATCGTGATCGTGACCCACAACATGCAGCAGGCCGCCCGCGTGTCGAAGACGACCGTGTTCATGCTCGACGGCGAGCTGATCGAGCACGCCCCGACGCAGGAGATCTTCACCAGGCCCAAGGACGAACGCACGGAGCGCTACGTGACCGGCAAGTTCGGCTAGGGAGAGCAATGCAAGAGACACGGCACAACTTCCGCGAGGCGCTCAAGCAGCTCGAGGTCCAGGCGCTGGGCGGCCTTGACCTCGTCATCACCGCGCTCGACCGGGCGCTCGAGGCGGTCGGCTACCAGGACGTCGAGCTCGCCGGCATGGTCGTCGCCGACGATGACCTGATCGACGGCCGCTACCTCGAGGTGCACCAGGGGATCCTGTCGCTGCTGGCGCTCCAGACCCCGGTCGCCACCGACCTGCGGATCGTCGCGGCATTGCTGCACGTGATCCGCTGCATCGAGCGGATGGGCGATCAGTGCGTGAACATCGCCAAGCTGGTCCCGCTGTCGGGCTACGAGTCCCCCAAGGACAAGGACATCCTCGACGCGATCGAGCGCATGGGCCAGCTGGCCCGCTCGCAGCTCTCGCAGGCCAAGGAGGCGTTCGCGTCGCGCAACGTCGGCCTCGCTCAGGATCTCGTGCGCCAGGACTCCGAGATCAACCGGCTCAACCGCGAGATCTTCCGCCGCGCGGTGGAGATCGGCGACGACGTCGATACGCGCGAGTGGGCGATGTTCATGATCCTGGTCGCGCGCTGCCTCGAACGGGTCGGTGACAACACGGTCGACATCGCCGAGCAGGTGGTGTTCGTCGTCACCGGCCTGTTCCGCGAGTTCGCCGACGCCTCTCACCCGGCCTGAAAAAAAGGGCCGGCCGCGTGTTGGCGACCGGCCCGATACGGAGAGAGGACTCAAGGGTACGGCGCCGTGGGCGGTCATTTGTGACGGTCCCGTGTTCGCGACCTGACCGTCACAGAAAACCAACACGGCGCTGCGCGGGCGGCCCTAGCGTGCCGGTATGGCCACGACACGCCCCGCGCGCGGTGGACACACCCCGGGCCTGTCGGACGCGCCGCCCGAGCTGCGTGAGGTCTACCTCGAAGGCCGGCTCGGACTCGACCAACCCGCGGGTTGGTGGCCGACCCCGCCGCGGCTGAAGTCCTACGAGGCGGCCGGCTTCAGCCACGTCCAGGTGCGGATCGGTGCGCGGCGGCTGCTGAGCGACGACGCCCTGGTGCAGGCGCACGCCGGCGCGCTGCGCGATCAACTCGAGCTGACCGGGCTGAACCTGATCATCCACGCGCCCGATGATCTGATGGCCGGCACCGATCTCACCGACGCCCAGCTCGACGGCACGCTCCGGTACGCGGCGATCGCCGGCGCCGGGCTGATCGTCTATCACGGCGCCCAGCGCCCGATCGGCGACCCCGGCCTTCGCACGCGCCTCGGCGACGAGGAGCGCTCGCTGCGTCGCCTGGGTCGCCGGGCCGAGGCGGTCGGGGTCAGGATCGCGATCGAGAACCTGGCGCCCGTGTACCCGGGTGTCGAGCTCGCCTCCCACAACCCGCTTGCGGTGTATGACCTCGTCCGCCGGCTCGACAGCCGCCACATCGGCATGTGCCTCGACGTCGGCCATGCCCACATCGCGGCCGGGCTGGCCGGCTGCGAGCTGGGCGAGCTGATCGAGCCGGTGCTCGACCGCGTGATCGTGTTCCACCTCCACGACAACTTCGCCGGCCGGTCCGATGCGCTGCGGGCGGGAGGCATCGAGCCGGTCAAGCTCGATCTGCACCTCGCACCGGGAGCCGGCACGGTCCCCTGGGGCGAGCTGGCGCCGTGGCTTGCCCGTCATCCGGCGCCACTGCAACTCGAGGTTCACCCCGCGCTGAGGCCGGAGCCGGCCACGCTGGCGATCCTCACCCGTGAGGTGCTGGCGCGGGATCGACCGCCGGCGGGCCGTCGATGCTGACGGCGTTGCGCTCGCGCTTGTAGTCCTCGAGCGCGGCGGCGCCGCGGCCCACACGGCCAGGATAACTCGCCGCCTGCTAGCTTCTGGTTTGCGGTCGGCGACGCCGGCCGCGAGGCAGCTTGCTTGGGTCCCGCAGGAAAGCGGTTCGGGTCAGCCACAGCCTCCCGAAACCGTACGCGGCCCGATGCCGCTGTGAAGGAGTACCGATGTCCATGCAGTCATTTGCCGAGCTCGGCGTGTCCGGCGCCGTGCAGGACGCCCTGAGGCGCCGCGGCATCAACGAGCCTTTCCCCGTGCAGCAGCTGGTGATCGGCGACGTCCTCGCCGGCCGCGACGTGCTCGTGCGCTCACCCACCGGGTCGGGCAAGACGCTCGCGTTCGCCGTCCCGATGGTCGACAGCATCGAGGCGACCGATCCGCGCCCCGCGGCGCTGATCCTCGCTCCCACGCGAGAGCTGGTCTCCCAGATCGCGGATGAGATGCACGCCGTCGCCCACGCTCGTGCGCTCCGTGTGACCGCCGTCTACGGCGGCGTCGGGCTGCACAAGCAGTCACGCGACGCGGCCCGCTCGCACATCCTGGTCGCGACGCCGGGACGGCTCGAGGACCTGATCGAGCGCCGTGCCTTCAGCCTGAACCGGGTCCAGATCCTCGTCCTCGACGAGGCCGACCGGATGCTCGACATGGGTTTTCTGCCCGCCGTGCAGCGGATCGTCGACCAATGCCCGCCCGAGCGCCAGACGCTGTTCTTCTCCGCCACGCTCGAGGGTGCGAACGGCAAGGTCGCCGGCGCTTTCACTCGCGACGCCGTTCGGCGCGAGCACGACCCCGAGCCCGCGGTGTCCAACGGCGTGGTCAGTCACCGCTTCGTCGAGATCGACCATGCCGACCGCCTCGAGGCGCTCGTCCGCGAGTTGAAGCGCGAGCGCGACCTCGCGCTGGTGTTCGTGCGCACCAAGCGCGGCGCCGATCGGCTCGTCAAGCGCCTCGGCCGCCATGGCGTCGAGGCCGTTGCGATGCACGGGGACAAGACCCAGGGGCAGCGCGAACGCGCCCTGGCCCGGTTCGAGGCCGGACACGTCGACACGCTCGTCGCGACCGACGTCGCCGCGCGCGGAATCGACGTCGACCGGATCTCCCACGTGATCAACTACGACCCGCCCGAGGATCGCGACGGCTACGTGCATCGCGTCGGGCGCACCGGCCGCGCCGGCCGCGACGGGATCGGGATCACTCTGCTCTCGCCCGAGCAGCGGACCGAGGTCGTCCGTCTCGCCGGCCAGCTCGGACTCGACCACGGGCTCACGACGCGCGGTCCGTTCCCCGCGGGTCGGTCTGTCGCGACGGCGAGCCACGCTCCCGGCGCCGGTGGCCACACTCCCGCCGCGGGGGGCCGGCCGTACGCCGCCTCCGGGGCCCGTCGCTCGGGCGGCAACCGCCGCTCGTCGCCGTCGCGGGGCAGGCACCAGAGGTAGTTCCCGGCCGCCATGGGGTCCGTCGCATCCCAGGGCACCGGAGCCCGGGATCGTGCCGGCGGGGAACGTCGTCACCACGGCCAGGCGCCCCGGCTCCCGCGCACCCGCGATTAGCAGCGTTTTCGACGGCGCAGGGCGCCGGCACAAGTTTGGACATCGGGCCAATGACCGCGACCGGGCCTCCGGCCTACCGTTCCAGCATGCGTTCACGACCGCCTCAGATCGTGGCGTTCGGAGGTGGGGGGTTTTCGATGGAGTGGGGCAACACTCTGCTCGACGACCACGTCCTCTCGCTCACCGGCGCCGAGCGGCCCCGGGTGTGCTTCCTGCCGACCGCGAGCGGCGATGCCGACCACTACGTGGTTCGGTTCTACCGTGCCTTCGCCGCCTCGCGCTGCGAGCCGTCGCACATCTCCCTGTTCCGGCGCGAGACGGGCGTCGGTGATCCCCGGGCGCACCTGCTCGCTCAGGACCTGGTCTACGTCGGCGGCGGCAGCCTCGTGTCGCTGCTCGGCACCTGGCGCGCGCACGGGATCGACCATGTCCTGCGCGAGGCGTGGCGCGCCGGAGTCGTCCTGTGCGGCGGCTCGGCGGGTTCCCTGTGCTGGTTCTCGCACGCGGTCAGCGCGTTTCACGAAGGTCCGCCGCGATCGATCGAGGCGCTCGGGTTCCTGCCCTGGAGCAACGCCGTCCACTACGAGGACGAGCCCGGCCGGCGGGCCGCCTTCCATGACGCCGTCGCCGCCGGCATGCCGCAGGGCTACGGGGCGGGTGACGGCGCGGCGCTGCACTTCGTCGGGACCGAGCTGGCTGAGGTCGTGTCCTCGCGGCGCGCTGCGCGCGCGGTTCATCTGTCCGAAGACGGGAGTGGCGGCGTGCGCGAGCGCGAGCTCCCGGTGCGCTTCCTCGGCTGCCCCGCGTCCGCGTTGACGGCGCCCGACCCCGGCGCCTCGTTGCCGGGCGAAGCGATCGCGGCGTGACCGCGTCGCGATCGCGGGCACCCTGCACCCAGCGGCCGGTTCAGGCATCCTGGCGAGGGATGCCGGGTGTTTCCCAGAGCGGTGACCGGCGCCGGATCCTGGCGATGGGCGGCGGTGGCTTCACGATGGAGCGCGAGCCTGCGCTCGACCGCTTGGTGCTCACGCTGACCGGCCGGCCGGTGCCGAAGATCTGCTTCCTGCCCACGGCCAGCGGGGACCCGACCGATCAGGTGACGCGGTTTTACGAGCGCTACGGCGCCTGGCCGTGCGAGCCGAGCACCGTGTCCCTGTTCCATCTCGGCCGCGACCGGATCGATCCGGTCGAGCACCTGTTGGCCCAGGATGCGATCTACGTCGGCGGCGGCTCGATGCGCAACATGCTGGCCGTGTGGCGCGAGCACGGCGTGGACAAGGCGATGCGCACAGCCTGGGAGCGCGGCGTCGTCCTCGCCGGCCTCAGCGCCGGGGCGATGTGCTGGTTCGAGGCCGGGGTGAGCAAGAGCGGCGGCGTACCCGAGCCCGTGCTCGGCATGGGCCTGCTCCCGGGCAGCCTCTCGGTCCACCTCGACGGCGAGGCTGAACGCCTGCCCATCTATCGCTCGGCGGTGCTCACCGGAGCGCTGCCGCCGGGCTACGCCGCGGACGACGGGGCCGGGCTCGTGTTCGCAGGCACCGAGCCGGCCGAATGCGTCGCGTCGCGCCCGGGCGCGCGCGTCGTGCGCTTCACCCTCGACAGCTCGGGCGCACTGCGTGAGCACGAGCTCCCGGTCCGCCTGCTTCCCGGCGCCGACGGCCACGGCCCGGAGCGCGAGGAGCCCTACGGCGTCTCGGAGCTGCGCGCGCTGCGCGCCGGGCGCCGGCGGTGGGACTGATCCGCCCCGCCGAGCAGGTCTAGGACGCAGCCCGGTCCGGTCCCTTGGCGGCGGGTCGCCGGCGGAGCGCCAGCAACACCGCGGCCACGGCCAGCGCGGCCACGATCAGCGCGATCAGCAGCACCGTGGAGCCGGCTCCGCCCCCGCCGGAGGAGCCGCCCGAGATCGGATGTCCCGCGGCTGCGGCCAGCTTCGAGACCGCCGAGAGCGCGGCGCGGGCGAGGTCATCCGAGGTCTTGCCCGCCGGCGGCGTCAGCTTGGCCACCTCGGCGGTGGCCGCGCCGCCGAGCCCGGCACTGCCGAAGCCTGCCGGCATCACCACGAGCAGCTGCTGCTTGGTCTGGAAGCTGATCTCCTGCACCAGGAAGTCGGCGTACTTCTGGGGCTTGCCGAACAGGTCGGGGATCACGCCCAGGTCAACCGGCGAGGCGATCAGTGCCACCTTGATCGGGAACCCAGCCTTCTTGGCCGCCGCGGTCGCCTGGTTGAGCGACTGCTGCAGGGCGCCGGACACGGGCGGTGAGTACGGGTAGAAGACATTCTCGCCGAGCAGCACGTCACTTGCCGGGTCGCCGTCGGCGAGCGCCCCGACCGGGACGAGGGCGAGCGCGGCGAGCACGGCCACGATGGCGGCGGCGAGGCGGTGGCGCATCGGTCGCATCGGTCGGAGGTTATCCGCGGAGGGTGGGGAGGCGATAACCGCCGGCGGTGGCCGCGTTCGCCGCGCTCACAACCCGGGCGGGAACAGATACGTGGGGTGCGGCGGGAGCTCGCCGCCGATCTGCAGCACGATCTCGGCGTGGCGAAGCAGGGGGATCGAATACGGCATCCCGGCCCAGCGCCGGCCGTCGACGAACACCGCCACGGGGCCGCGGAATCCGGCCACGCGCCCGCGCGACAGCGGCTGTCCCCATACGGCGAACAACCCGCCGAGCAGAGGCACCCGCGCGCCGCCGAGCCGGTCGACCACGACCACGCCCGTGGGTTCGAACGTCCGCAGCGCATAGGAGCAGGCGCCCCCGAGGACGTAGGCGCCGCGGCGGCGCTGCGGCGGGGCCACGCCGATCCCGGCGGGGATCGGCACCACGAGCCGCTGCGCGTAGAGCTCGAGGTGGATGCCGTAGACGGACGGGTGCGTGGTGGCGCAGCGCAGGCCGGCCACCGGCGCACGGCGGGCGACGGCGGGCGAGACGGCCGGGAGCCGATAGCGCGGCCCGCGCCCGGCCGGAATCGGGAGCTGGTCGGGCGCCAGCGGCGCCGAGGCGGCGGGGGCGCTCGACGACGGGCCGGGGTGGGTGGAGCCGCAGCCTCCGCTCACCAGCGCCGCCGCCAGCGCCAGGCCGGCCGCGGCGCAGCCGGCGAGCCGGGAGCCGGTCAGGGCGTCCCTCAGCCGGTCGGCGTCGCCTGCCGGGTCGCGGCGGCGACGGTCAGCTCGTGCCGCTCGGCGGCGAGCTCGATCTCGTCCGGATCGCCGCCGAGCTCCCGCCAGCGGCGCATCACGTCGGCGCCCATCCGGTCGAGGAACTCGTCGGAGTGGAGCGGGTCGTGATGGAACAGCAGCAGTCGCTCGGCCCCGACCCGGTGACCGAAGCCGAGCGCGTCGGACACCGGACAGTGGCCCCAGCCCAGATGGTTGAGGTACTCCTCGTCGGTGTACTGGCAGTCGTGCATCAGCATCGAGGCGCCGCGAGCGAGCTCGAAGCCGGAGATCCAGTCGTCCTCGAGCTCCGCCAACGGTGCGCCGAGCCCGGGCTCGTGATCGGGGATGTAGCAGAGCGACGTGTCGCCCTCCTCGATCCGGTAGCCGAGCGTGGGCCCGCGATGATTGACCGCCTGTGCGCGGATGCGCGCCGGCCCGATGTTCCACTCCAGCGGCTCCGCCTCGCGGAACGACATCAGCGACGGCAGCTCGCGCACCTCGACCGGCGCCAGCGGCGCGGAGATGTAGCGGGCGATGCGGTCGCGCAGCGACGCCTCAGGCGAGGCCGGCCCCCAGATGATGATCTCGGCCTCGGGACGGAAGGCGGGGGCGAAGAACATCAGGCCCTGGATGTGATCGAGGTGAAGGTGCGTGAGCAGAATGTGGATCGGCTGCTCGACGCGTGGCAGCGCCAGCCCCAGGTTGCGGATCCCGGTACCGGCATCGAGGATCAGCGTGCTGCCGTCGCTTAGGGTCAGCTCGGCGCAGGAGGTGTTGCCCCCGTAGCGCATCGTCTCCGGTCCCGGTGCGGGAATCGACCCCCGAGCACCCCAGATCTTGAGCCTCATTGCGCCTCCTCTTCCTCGCTCTCCGCCAACGGCCAGAAGATGACTATCGCACCGCTTGTCCCGCCCGCGCCGACGATCGGGATCGCGCTGGCGGCGATGTCCTGGTGGGCGCCGCCGGCATGACGGATGCGGAACGTCCCATGCGACGGGCGATTTTGCCGCAGCGCGATGGTGAGCGGGATCTCGTCGTAGGGCAGCGGCTGCTCGTCCTCGCCGAAAGGACCGAACTCGGTCGTCCACTCTGTCGCGGTCATCGTCCCGCTCTCCTCGAACCGTCGCCCGAGCAGGGCTCCGGCGGCTTCGTTGTAGAACAGCAATACCCCTTCTTCGCCGACGAGAAAAGCGGGCGTGGAGATGCTGGACAACAGGTTCCGCGCCAGGATGAGCTCAAGCGGCCGCTGCCCTCTCATGGGGCAATGCTAGTCACGTTCGGGACCGGTGGCGACGGGTGGGCACACGCGGTCACTATCCTCGCGCCACCGTGGCGGCCCAAAAGTCCAAGCGCAAGCGACGCAACCCCAGCACCGCCCCGCGCGCGGTCCCCTCGCCACGCCGCGACCAGCGGGCCGAGAAGGAGGCCGCCGCCCGCCGGGAGCAGCGCAGCACCCGCGCGTCCCGTATGGACCCCCTCGGGGAGCGCCCGGTGAGCCCGTTCGGCGGGCTGCCGATCTCCGAGCTCATGATTCTCGTCGGTGCGATCGCCTTCATCGTCGGCGTCGTCACGGGCGGGAGCGCCGCGCTTGTCGTCGGCTTCGTCGTCTGCGCGCTCGGCGTGATCGAGGTCACCGCGCGCGAGCATTTCACCGGCTATCGCTCACACGCCAGCCTGCTGGCCGCGGTGCCCGCGGTCGGACTCGAGCTCGCGCTCGTGCTGCTGTTTCCGCACACGCGGAACCGGACGCTGTTCCTGCTCGGCGTCGTGCCGGTGTTCGGCATCACCTTCTGGCTGCTGCGGCGGCGCTTCCTCAGCGCGCGTCAGGCCCGGATCGCGCGCCGGCGCATCTGACCCGGCTGAGCACGCCGGCGGCCGGGCGAGTCGCGCCGGCCGGGCACGTCAGCACAGCGCGTCCGCGCCGGCCCCTCACCACAGCGCGTCGACGCGCTCGGGATGTTCGTGCTCGTGGAGGTGCGATCCCGGCCGCTCGGCGGGCATGTTGGGCAGCTCGAGTCGGAACACCGCCCCGCCGTCGGGAGCGTTGGTCGCGCTGGCCGAGCCGCCGTGCTGTTCGGCCACCTGTCGCACGATCGCCAGACCGAGGCCGCTGCCCTGACGCCCGCGCGAGTTCTCGCCGCGGAAGAAGCGGTCGAACACGTAGGGGAGATCGCCCGGGGCGATCCCGGGACCGTGATCGCGGACGAGCACGCCATCGGTGTCGACGGTGACCTCGACCGTGCCGTCAGGGTCGGAATGGCGGGACGCGTTGTCGAGCAGGTTGTTGATCGCGCGCCCGAGCCGCTCGGGCACGCCCTCGACGATGAAGGGCTGTAGCTTGGCCTCGAAGTGGATCCCAGGTGCGTTGCGCCGCGCGCGGGCGATGGACTCGGCCACCACGCCGTCGAGCCGGACATCCTCCGGCGTGCCGCTCGGCTCGTCTCCGCGGGCAAGCTCGATCAGATCGCCGACGAGCGCGCTCAGCTCCTCGCTCTGCTCGACCACGTCGGCGAGCAGCCGGTCGCGGTCCTCGGGCTGCAGCTCGCCGCCGGCGAGCAGTACCTCCACGTTGGTGCGCAGGCTCGTGACCGGGGTGCGGAGCTCGTGCGACGCGTCGGCGACGAGCTGTCGTTGCGCGCGCACCGATTCGTCCAGCTCGTCGCGTGAGTGCTCGAGCCGCTCGAGCATCGCGTTGAAGCGGGTCGCGAGCTGACCCACCTCGTCGTCGGCGCGGATCGCGATCCGGCTCGAGAGATCCTCCGTCTCGCCGATGTGCTGGGCCGTCTGCGCCACCTCCGCCAGCGGCGCCAGCACCCGCCGCGCGGCGAGACGGCCGAGCGCGGCGGCGAGTGCGACCCCGCCCAGGCAGAGCAACAGCAGGATCAGCCGGACGTGAGCGAGCACGTGGTCGACGCTCGAGAGCGGGCGCGCGAGCTGAACCGCCCCGCCGGGCAGGCCGAACGTGTAGAGCCGGAGGTGGACGCCGTTGACGTGGACGTCCTCGAACACGGCGCCGGCGCCGGCCTGCGCGATCGCCCGCACGGACGCATCGACCGGTAGCACGGTGTCGCCGGACCCCGTCTGGATCGTGCCGTCGGCACCGACGATCTGCATGTACGGCGCGGCCCCGCCCTCGCTGGGCGGGAGCCCCGGGACGCTGCCCTCGAGCGCGCGCGGGCCGTACCGCTCCGTCAGCAGCGCCTGGCCCTGGAGCGCGCCGTCCACCTGGCTGCGGAGCTGCGAGCGGAGGACGAGGTAGGAGACGGCCGCGACGAGCAGGATCGCGATCGCCACGGCCGCTGCGGCGGCCATCGCGATTCTGCGGCGCAGCGGCATCGAGACCCCGGCTAATCCCGCAGGACGTAGCCGACCCCGCGCACCGTGTGCAGCAGGCGCGGCTCGCCGCCCGCCTCGGTCTTGCGCCGCAGATAGCCCATGTACACACCGAGGGCGTTGGAGGTCGGGCCGAAGTCGTAGCCCCAGACGCGCTCGAAGATCGTGGACCGCGTCAGGACCTGCCGGGGGTGCTGCATGAACAGCTCGAGCAGCAGGAACTCGGTCCGTGACAGCTCGATCAGCCGGTCGCCGCGGCGGACCTCGTGGGCGACCGGGTCCAGCACCAGGTCGGCGTAGGTGAGCGTCTCGCCGTCGGTGCCGTCACCGGCGCGCCGCAGCAGCGCCCGGAGCCGAGCCTGGAGCTCTCGCAGCGCGAACGGCTTGACCAGGTAGTCGTCGGCTCCGACGTCGAGCCCGAGCACGCGGTCGTCGATCGCGTCCCGGGCGGTGAGCATCAGCACGGGGGTGCGGTCGCCCGCCTGGCGCATCCGCCGGCACACCTCGAGCCCGTCGAGTCGCGGCATCGCGACGTCGAGGATCACGGCGTCGGCGGGCGAGGACGCGAGCGCGTCGAGTGCCTCTTCGCCGTCGGCGGCCAGCGCGACCTCGTAGCTGTCGAGCCGGAGCGCGCGCTCGAGCGCGCGCCTGACGGCGGGTTCGTCATCGACAACGAGCACTTTCGGCATCACGAAATGATCGCGTGTGCGCGTAAAAGTTGGTGAAGAAGCCTCACGGGGCGGGCGCCGAGGCGCCGACCTCGCCGACCTCGCCGGCTTCGATCATCGCGATGAGGTCCTTGGACTCCTTGCGAATCACGGTCCCGTCCCGGAGCTCGATCACCGGCAGCAGGTTCTGACCGGTGAGCTCGATGACGTCCGTGCGCTTCGAGCGCGGGAACGTCGGATGTTTGACGATCTCGTACTCGACCCCGGCGTCGTCGAGCGCCTTCTGGACCTTGTAGCAAGGGTGGGCCGAGATGTTGACCCAGGTGATGCCGCACCGATGGAGCTTGACTGGCATGCGTTTCCTCCGTCCGGTCGTATGCCCAGAGGTTAGACGCTGCCCGCGACCCATCGGCGGAGCTCGATAGGCCCGCTCTGTCTCGGCGTGAGCGCAGATCGGCCGCGGTGGTGACGGCGGCGATCGTGACCCGGCGCGCCGCCCACCCGCACGGCAAGTGCCGCGATCGCGATGCGGCCGGGCCTACCAGCGCGGCACGTAGCCGGACGTCGGTTCCCGCGCGCGCCGCCGCCAGCGCGGCTCGACGTCGAAATCGTGGCGCATGCGGCGCCCGCGGAGGTACCGGACCATCGGCCCGTAGCTGTAGCGCGCCGTCCTGGCGTACAGCTTCGCGGCCCTGTCGGACTCCATGAACGGCATGTAGGCGTCGGGGAATCCGGGCATCGTGCAGGCCATGCAGATCCCGCCCACGTTGGGGCAGCCGCCGACGCCGTTGATCCAACCCCGCATGGGCACGTCGCACTTGACGACGGGGCCCTTGCAGCCGAGCTTGACCAGGCAGCGCCCGTCGCCGTAGCCGCGCGCGAACTTGCCGTTCTCGGCCAGCCCGGCGCGATCGCAGATCTCGTGCACGGTCCGGCCGAAGATCCGGGCCGGGCGGCCCTGCTCGTCGAGCTCGAGGCCCGGTCCCATGCCGGCCAGCTGCAGCACCAGGCTGAGCAGCGTCTGGGTCACGTTGTCCGGCTGCACGGGGCAGCCCGGGAGATTGATGATCGGGATCCCGAGCCGGGAGGTGGTGTCGGCGCCGAGGTAGTCGCGCAGGCCCATGGCGCCGGTCGGGTTGTTGCGCATCGCGGGGACCCCGCCGTAGGCCGCGCAGGTGCCCATCGCGAGCAGCGCCGCGGCTCGCGGCGCGAGCCGATCGATCCAGGTGTTCGTGCGGATCGGCTCGCCGGTCATCGGATCGCAGCCGAGCGCCGCCCAGTGTCCCTCGCCGCTGATCTCCTCGTTGGGCACCGAGCCCTCGAGGACGAGGATGAACGGGTCGAGCCGGCCTGCGGCGGCCTCGTGCCACGGGCGCATGAAGTCCTCGCCCGTCTCGTAGGCGAACATCGGGTTGTACATGATCAGCGGCGGCATCCCGGGCATGCAGCCGCGCAGGAGATCCTCGAGGCTCGGGTTCGTGGCGGCGGTCATGGAGATCGAGTCCCCATCGCACCCGAGGCCGCTCGTCATCCAGATCACGTGGATCGGGCGTCGTTCCCGGCGGGCCTGGGCGTGGAGGAACTCGGTCACCGGCTCAGCATCCTCGGGCGGCCGCGGTTCTGCCGCGGACCGTCATGCCGTCGATGCGAATCGACCTCGCGACGGCCGGTTCTGCTCCGACGGCTGTCCGATGCCGACGGTCCCGGTCCGCTCGATCAGGCACTCGAGGTGCCGCTCCACGGTCCCGTGGAGGTGCAGGTCGCCGGCGGAGCCGGTGACGAGGCCGGCCTGCGCGAGCCGACCGAGCGCGTGCGAGATCGAGGGGCGCTCGGCGCCCACGAGCTGCCCGAGCAGGCGATGGGTGAGCGGGAGCGCCAGGCGGATCCCGGATGGATCGACCCGGCCCCAACGGGAGGCGAGGTGCCAGAGAACGAGCACCAGCCGGACTTCGAGCCGCGGCTGGCTGCTGATCGCCCGCAGCACGTCGAGCTCGGCGGCCCGCCGGCCGACCCGGCGCAGGAGTGCCTGCCCGATCTGGGGCCACGCCCGCACGCGCTCGGAGAACTCGGCGTCGAGCAGCGCCAGCCGCGCCTGGCACAGCACGCGCCACGCGGTGGTCTGCTCGAGCATGTCGTCGGGGCGCGCATTCGAGCGCAGCAGCAGATCGCCCGCGCCGACGAGCTCGGTCGCCGTCCGGGCCGCGACGCACGTGTCCAACGCCATCAGCCCGTCCAGGATCAGCAGCCCGGGCCCGTCGCCGGCCGCCTCCAGCCACGGCGTCAGGTCACAGCGGCCGACGCCGGCGTCGAGCACACGGGCGGTGGCAAGCTGCCGTGCGGCGATCCGCATGCGCTGGTCGAACTCCTGCGCGAGATCGTCATCGGCGTCGAGCACGTAGGCATACAGCCGCCTTGATTCCGGCTTGTCCCCACGGTGCGACCACCGCGGTTGAGGCTGCCCATCATCCTCTCTGGCTTCGATCGACAACGCCGAGTCTCTCCGTCTCTCCGAACGACCGACTCCGGCGGGAGTCTACGCCTCGCGCGGTCGGTCTCCAAAAGCGTCTGTCGTCGTATGTTGGATTACGGATCAGTCCGGTAACTGACGTTACCGACGTGGCCACGGGCATCCGGTGCAGTGGTAGAACGACCTCTGTCCCGGTCTATTGACCTCGAGGGCGAGTGCCGGGTATGTTGCGACCTGCGGGCAGGACGAGGAGTAAGGAGACACCACACCCATGTGCTTGGCGATTCCCGGTCAAGTTCTGGAGATTGTCGACCCGGCGAATCGGATCGCCAAGGTCGATGTCGCCGGGGTCAGGCGCAACGTCAACATCGGTCTGCTCGACACCGACGGCGAGGGGATCGGCCCCGGCGACTGGGTGCTGATCCACGTCGGCTTCGCGATCTCACAGGTCGACGAGGATGAGGCCCGCGCGACGCGCGACCTGCTCGAGCGGATGGGCGCCGACTACGAGCAGGAGCTCGAGGAGCTGAAAGCCAGCGTGATCGAGTGACGCTCGGGCACACATCGGGGCCCTCGTGCGATGCGGCTCACTGCATCACGTGTGGCGATGACGGAGTCCCGATGGTCGTGGTCGAGGTCGACGACCGGCGCTGCCTCGCGCTGTGTGCTGACGACGATGGCCGGCGGCACACCGTGGAGATCGCCCTGGTCGAGCCCGTGACCCAGGGCGACCGGATTCTCGTCCACGCCGGCACGGCCATCGCCGCTCTCGCCACGGCGACGCAGGGGGCGGCAGCGTGAAGTACGTCGACGAGTTCCGGGACGCCGACCTCGGGCAGGCGCTGGCCGGCGAGATCCTCTCCCTGGTCGAGCCGGGCCGCCATTACAAGGTGATGGAGGTCTGCGGCGGCCACACGCACTCGATCTACAAGTACGGCGTCGACGACCTCCTGCCCGCGAACGTCGAGCTGGTGCACGGGCCCGGCTGCCCGGTCTGCGTGATCCCGATGGGCCGGGTCGACGACGGGATCGCGCTCGCCCACGAGGAGGGCGTGATCTTCACCTGCTTCGGCGACATGATGCGCGTGCCGGGATCGAACGGCAGCCTGCTCGAGGCCAAGGCGGCCGGCGCCGACATCCGGATGGTCTACTCGCCGCTGGACGCGCTCCGGATCGCCAAGCAGAACCCGGACCGTGAGGTCGTGTTCTTCGCAATCGGGTTCGAGACGACGGCGCCCTCGACGGCGCTGACGCTGAAGCGCGCCCGGGCCGAGGGCATCACCAACTTCTCCTGCATGTGCAGCCATGTGACGATCGTGCCGCCGCTGCGGGCACTGCTCGAGTCACCCGACCTCCGCCTGGACGGGTTCATCGGGCCCGGCCACGTCTCGACCGTGGTCGGTGCGCGCCCGTTCGAGTTCATCCCGGCCGACTACGGCAAGCCGGTCGCCGTGGCCGGATTCGAGCCGCTGGACATCCTCCAGGCGATCGTGATGATCCTGCGCCAGCTCGCCGACGGCCGCTGCGAGGTGGAGAACCAGTACAAGCGTGTGGTGCCCTACGAGGGCAACACACGTGCGCTCGAGGTCATGGCGGAGGTGTTCGAGCTGCGGCCGCACTTCGAGTGGCGCGGGCTCGGCTTCATCTCCCACAGCGGCTTGAAGCTGTCGGAGGCCTACGCGGATCTCGACGCCGAGCGGCGCTTCTCCGTGCCCGGCGTGCGCGTCGCGGACCCGAAGGCGTGCCAGTGCGGCGAGGTGCTCAAGGGCGTGATCAAGCCCTGGGAGTGCAAGGTCTTCGGCACCGCCTGCACGCCCGAGCGTCCGATCGGGACCTGCATGGTCTCCTCCGAGGGCGCCTGCGCCGCCTATTACAATTACGGCCGCTTCGCGCGCGAGCGGGAAGTGGTGTGATGAGCGAAGGGCGAAGCGCGAGCGGTTACCAGGGGCTCCAGGCCACTGGCCAGGCCCAGAGTGCGGGGCCCGATGCCCCGCGGAGCACTCCGACCGTTTCCGAGCGCGAGCAGAAGATCCTCGGGATCATCGAGACCGCCCGCGGCAAGCAGAAGAAGTTCCGCGACGAGAAGATCAACATGGCCCACGGCGCCGGCGGCAAGGCGACGCAGGGGCTGATCGAGGGTGTGTTCGTTCCCGCCTTCGGCTCGGACGCCCTGGGCGAGATGGGCGACGCCGGGCTCGTGGAGATCGAGGGGCTCGAGCTGGCGATCACGACCGATTCCTACGTCGTCAAGCCGCTGCGATTCCCGGGCGGCTCGATCGGCGAGCTGGCGGTGAACGGCACGGTCAACGATCTCTCGGTCTCCGGCGCGAGGCCGGTCGCGCTGAGCCTCTCGCTGATCCTCGAGGAGGGTCTGCCGGCCGACGAGCTGCGGGCCGAGGTCGAGGCGATCGCCGCGGCCGCCGCCGCCGCCGGCGTGGAGATCGTCGCCGGCGACACGAAGGTCGTCGAGCGTGGTCATGCGGACGGCATGTACGTGTGTACGACCGGGCTCGGCCGCCGCGACCCGCGGGCCACCCTGTCGCCCACGGCGGTGCGCCCCGGGGACCGGATCCTGCTGTCGGGCAGCGTCGGCGAGCACGGCACGGCGATCATGCTGGCCCGCGGTGAGTTCGAGCTCGACGCGGAGATCGAGTCCGACACCCGGTCGTTGTGGCCGGCGGTCGATGCTCTGCTCTACGCTGCGGGCCCGGAGCTGAGGTGCATGCGCGACGCGACCCGCGGCGGAGTCGCGTCGGTGCTCAACGAGATTGCCCGCTCGTCATCGGTGGCGATGGTGGTGCGAGAGCGGGACGTGCCGGTGCACCCGGCGGTGGCAGGGGCGGCGGAGATCCTCGGGATCGATCCGATGTACGTCGCCAACGAGGGGAAGATGGTGGTGTTCGTCGCGGCGGAGGCGGCGGACGATGCGCTGCGAGCGCTCAAGGCCGTTCCCGGCTGTGAGCAGGCGGCGGAGATCGGTGAAGTGCGGACGGAGCCGCCCGGCATGGTGTTGGTGCAGACGAGCTTCGGCGGCCGGCGGGTCATGGACCAGCTGGTGGGCGACCCGCTGCCACGTATTTGTTGAGAGCGAGAGGAGACGGGATGGCAACTGCGTTTGCAGACCACAAGAAGACCGAGGCGGTCACGGCCCATGTCCTCTGGATGACCACGGGCCTCAGCTGCGAGGGGGACTCGGTGGCGATGACCTCGGCCACGAACCCCAGCCTCGAGGACATCATCCTGCAGGCCATCCCGGGCATGCCGAAAGTCGTCGTACACAACCAGGTGGTCGACTACGCCGTTGGCCAGGATTACGCCCAGGCGTGGTTCGACGCCGAGGAGGGGAAGCTCGATCCGTTCGTGCTCGTGATCGAAGGGTCGCTCGGCAACGAGGAGATCAACGGCGAGGGCCACTGGACGGGCTTTGCCGTGAACCCGGAGAACGGGCAGCCGATCACGATGAACGAGTGGATGGATCGGCTGGCGCCGAAGGCCGCCGCCGTCGTCGCGATCGGGACCTGCGCCACGTACGGCGGCATCCCGGCGATGAAGAACAACCCGACCGGCGCCATGGGCGTCCCGGACTACCTCGGGTGGAGCTGGAAGTCCAAGGCCGGACTGCCGGTCGTGTGCATCCCGGGTTGCCCGGCGCAGCCCGACAACATGACCGAGGTGCTGCTGTACCTCGCGTTGCACCTCGCCGGCCTCGCCCCGGCGCCCGAGCTCGACGAGGCGCTGCGGCCGAAGTGGCTGTTCGGGCGCACCGTCCGCGAGAGCTGCAACCGCGCCGGCTTCACCGAGCAGGGCGAGTACGCGACCGAGTACGGAGACGACCACCGCTGCCTGGTCAAGCTCGGGTGCAAGGGCCCGGTGGTCAAGTGCAACGTCCCGTACCGCGGCTGGGTCAACGGCGTCGGCGGATGCCCGAACGTCGGCGGTATCTGCATGGCCTGCACGATGCCCGGCTTCCCCGACAAGTTCATGCCGTTTATGGACGAGGACAAGTACGGCCGCTGGGCCGCCGGCGTGACGCAGTACGTGTACGGGCCGGTGGTGCGGTACTTCCGCAAGCGCAACATCAAGACCAAGTACGACATCGAGCCGGAATGGCGGCGCAAGGGCAGGACGCTGACCAGCGGCTACGCCAAGCGGTGGTGATGTCCTCAGACCACAGCGTGGCGGTGAACGTCTTCTATTCGTGTGCGGCTGAGGCCGAGTGAGGAGAGCAACTGATGGCGACTGAAACGCCTTCGCAACAGAAGGTCATGGTCAAGGAGATGTCCTGGGATCCGATCACGCGGATCGTCGGGAGTCTCGGGATCCACACCGAGATCGACTTCTCCAACCAGACGGTGTTGAAGTGCTACAGCACGTCGATGATCTTCCGTGGCTTCGACATCTTCATGAAGGGGATCGATCCACGGGACGCGCACTTCATCACCAGCCGCATCTGCGGCATCTGCGGAGACAACCACGCGACATGCTCGTGCCTGAACCAGAACATGGCGTACGGCGTCAAGCCGCCCAAGCTCGGTGACCTCGCGTTCAACTGTGCCGAGGCGGCGGACTACATCTTCGACCACGCGATCTTCAACGACTGCATGGCGAACGTGGACTTCTGCGAGCAGATGGTCAAGGAGACCAACCCGTCGCTGCTGGCCAAGGCGGAGAACACCGCCGCCCCCGGTCGCGACATCCACGGGTACAAGACGATCGCGGACGTCATGCGGTCGCTGAACCCGTTCACGGGCGAGTTCTACCTCGAGACGCTCCACGTGGCCCGCTACACGCGCGAGATGTACTGCCTGTTCGGCGGACGTCACACGCACCCGTCGACGATCATGCCGGGCGGCTGCAGCGCGGACATCACGCACCAGACCTGCACCGACTACTACGTGCGGCTGATGCGCTACATGGACTACGTCAAGCGCAGCGTGCCGATGCACGACGACCTGTACGACTTCTTCCTGCAGGAGTTGCCCGGGTACGACATGGTCGGCTATCGCGAGACGAACCTCGTCAACTGGGGCTCGTTCGACGACCCGGACTACGTCGACTACGACTACCGGAACATGACCGAATGGGGCCGCAAGCGCTACATCACGCCCGGTGTGGCCATCAACGGCGAGCTGATCTCGACCGACCTGGTGGAGATCAACCTGATGATCCGGATCCTGCTCGGCTCCTCGTACTTCGATCCGTGGGACAGCGAGCCCACGTTCGTGGACAAGGACCCGCTCGGCAACCCGGTGGACAAGAACCATCCGTGGAACAAGGTCACGCTGCCGCGACCCCAGAAGCGCGACTTCACCGACAAGTACACGTGGGTCGTGTCTCCGCGCATCTACGACAAGCGCACCGACACGCACGTCTGCTGCGACACCGGCGGCGGCCCGTTCGCCCGCCAGTGGTGCACGGCCAAGGCCGGTCTGGTGGACTTCGGCTACGTGAAGGCCACCGGACATTCGCTGCAGATGGTCCTGCCGCGCTCCCCGAACATGCCCGAGATGGAGTTCGAGTGGCATGTGCCCGAGAAGTCCAACGCGATCGAGCGTGACCGCGCCCGGACCTATCACCAGGCCTACGCGGCGCTGATCTGCATGCACAACATCGAGCGGGCGATGAAGGAGGTCCAGGCCGGCCGGACCAAGAGCTGGAACAAGTTCAAGGTCCCGGACACCGCGGTCAGCTGCGGCTTCCACGAGGCGGCTCGCGGGGTGCTCTCGCATCACATGGTGATCCGCGATGGGAAGATCGCGAACTACCAGCCGTACCCGCCGACCCCGTGGAACGCGAGCCCGCGCGATGTGTACGGAACGCCCGGGCCGTATGAGGACGCCGTCCAGAACACTCCGATCTTCGAAGAGAACGGTCCGGAGAACTTCAAGGGCGTCGACATCATGCGTGCGGTCCGCTCGTTCGATCCGTGCCTGCCTTGCGGTGTGCACATGTACACCGGCGGTGGCAGGGTGAAGAAGGTGGTTCACACGCCGACGGCGATGGCCTGACCCGCATGGAAGCCGCTACGACGATCCCGGCCGACGGTCCTGAGGAGCTGATGGCCCGTGTCCAGGACCTCCAGTCGAGACTGGACGCGAGCGGTGATGCCGGAACGAGAGAGGTCGCGGAGGAGCTCGTGTCCGCCGTCGTGCAGCTGCACGGCGTCGGGCTCGAGCGCATCCTCAGCCTCCTGTTCGCCGCCGGCGACGACGGGGCGCGCCTGGCCATGTCACTGGCCGACGATCCGCTGGTCGCGACCCTGCTCTTGATCCACGACCTGCATCCGGTCACGCTCGCGGACCGGGTGCAGGACGCACTCGAGCACGTCCGGCCGTACATGGAGTCCCACGGCGGCAACGTCGAGCTGCTCTCGCTCGAGGATGGGGTGGCGCGG
The DNA here is from genome assembly GCA_035555155.1 of Solirubrobacteraceae bacterium. Classification (GTDB taxonomy): domain Bacteria; phylum Actinomycetota; class Thermoleophilia; order Solirubrobacterales; family Solirubrobacteraceae; genus Palsa-465. The sequence goes on from DATMGZ010000052.1 coordinate 21,016, forward strand.
ATCCGCCTCGAGGGCAGCTGCTCGGACTGCTCGGCGTCGTCGGTGACGCTCGAGCTGGCGATCAAGCAGGCGCTCGAAGAGGCCGCGCCCGACCTCGAGGGCCTCGAGGTCGAGGGCGTGGCGCCGCCGGCGACCGGGCTGGAGCTCCCGCTGGCCCCCGCCGACGGGAACGGGCTCGAGCTCCCGCTGGTGATGTCACCGCCGCCGGCGCCCGTGGCAGCGCCGGCGTGGTTCGCGATCGATGCCGCGGTCGACCTGCGCGACGGGACGCTGGTGACCGACGTGGCCGGGCAGAGCCTGCTGGTCGCCAACGTCGAGGGTACGCTGCTCGCCTATCACAACCGGTGCGCGGACTGTGGCGGGACGCTCGACGACGGAGCGCTGAGCGGCGGCTCGCTCACATGCCCGCACTGCGAGCGGATGTTCTTCCTGCCGCGGGCGGGACGGTCCATGGACGACGACCATCTCCAGCTCGAGCCCGTGCCGTTGCTACGGGAGCTCGGCAGCGTCAAGGTGGCGCTGACGCCTTGAGCACCCCCAACGGAAGCCGTCCCGACCGGCCGGAGCGCCGGCTGGTGGCTGACGCCGTGGCAGCCCGCAAGCGCGCGCAGATGGTCTCCGGCCTACGCGGGCTGCCGCGCCCCGGCGTCGTCCGCGCCTCCTCCGGCACCGCGGCCGACCCGAACATCGAGTACTGCGACATCTGCCGGACCTCGATTCCCGCGGACCACCGGCACCTGCTGCACCTGGTAGAGCGGAGCATCGAGTGCGTCTGTGAGAGCTGCTGGGCGCTGCGCTCGGGCGATCCCGAGTACCGGCCGACGGGCTCGCGGATCCTGTGGCTGCCGGACCTCGACGTGCCCGACGATCTGTGGGCGTCGTTCCAGATCCCGATCGGGCTCGCCTTCTTCATGGTCTCGTCCGTCACCGGCGGCGTCGTCGCGCTCTATCCGAGTCCCGCCGGCGCGACCGAGAGCGAGTTGCACTTCGAGGCCTGGAACCGGATGTGCGAGCTCAATCCGATCATGGCGGAGCTCGAGACCGATGTCGAGGGGCTGGTCGTCAACCGCATCTCGGATCCGCCTGCTTATGCGATCGCTCCGATCGACCGCTGCTACGAGCTGACCGGCCTGATCAAGGCAGCGTGGGAGGGGATCTCGGGCGGCAACGCTGTCGAGTCGGCCGTGGCCGGGTTCTTCGAGGACCTGCACGAGAAGGCGGGCACGGCCCGGCGCGCCCCGGCGCGCGCGCCGCTCTCGGACGACGAGTGGGAGCCCGGGACCGCGATGCCCAGGGCCTGGGGCGCGGGCGAAGGGGCGCCGCGGTGACGGTCGAGCCCGTGGCCTTCCCGACCGACGAGTCCTCGGCGCCGCAGCCTGATTTCGAGGTTCTCGGCGTTCGGGCGGTCAAGTACGCCGCGGCGCCGATGCTCACCCTCGACCTGCAGGTGACCGAGCCCAGTGGCCGCCCCGTCTACATGATCGGGCTCACGATCCAGCTGATGATCGAGCCCGCCCGGCGGACCTACGACGACGCCACCCGCGCCAACCTCGTCGGCCTGTTCGGGCCGCCCGAGCGCTGGTCGGTCACAACCCGCAGCCTCGTGTGGTCCCAGCTCGACGTGGTCGTGCCCGCGTTCACCGGGCAGACGACCGTCGCCGTGCCGATCAGCTGCAACTTCGACCTCGAGGTGGCGGCGGCCAAGTACCTGCACTCGCTGCCCGACGGCGAAGCGCCGTGCGCGCTGCACTTCAACGGGATGATCTACTACCCCGACGACCGCGGCGGGCTGCAGATGGTGCTCGTGCCGTGGACGAAGTCGATCGACTTCCGGATGCCGGTCTCGGTCTGGAAGGAGACGGTCGAGCACTACTTCCCCAACACCGCGTGGGTCGGGCTGCGGGCCGAGACGCTGGAGGCCCTCCAGCGCGAACAGGTCGCGCGCGGGCTCGCCACGGCGGACGACTGCGTCCGCATCCTGCTCGACGAGGCCTCCGATGGGTGAGGCCCTCGAGCAACTGGTCGATTCGCTGCTGTACGAGGGCTATGCGCTCTACCCGTACACGCCGGGCGCGACCAAGAACGCCACGCCGACGCCGTTCGGGATCGTCTACCCACCGCGGTATGCGGCCGCGCTGACGAGCACCTTCGACCACCTCGAGCTTCGCTGCGTGCTGCAGGCACCGGCCGAGGCGCCGCTCACGGCCGAGATCCGCTTCCTCGTGCCCGAGGGCGACCGCCACCAGGCGGCGGCGAGGCGGATCGAGCTGTCGGGCAAGATGGTCGGCGCGCTGCCCGGAGCGCCGATCGAGCAGGAGAACCGGATCGCCCGCGGGCCGGCGGCGGACCTGATCGTCGGGCTGCGGCTCGAGGCGGAGGAGCTCGAGGATTCGAGTTACGAGATCGTGCTCCGGGTCGAGAACCGTACCCCTGTCGAGGGCGGCCTCGACCGGGCCGCGGCGCTGACCGATTCGCTGCTCTCGACGCACCCGCTCCTGCGCGTCCAGGGTGGGCGCTTCATCTCCCCGCTCGATCGCAACGTCCGCAGCGTCAACACGTTTCCGGTGCTGGCCACGGAGGCCGACGACGCGGTGCTCGGCGCCGCGATCGTGCTCCCGGACCATCCGCAGATCGCTCCCGAGAGCCGCGGCGGCCTGTTCGACTCGACGGAGATCGAGGAGGCCCTCCTCCTGCACGTGCACGCGCTCAGCGATGCCGAGCGGGCCGAGATCGAGCAGCAGGACCCGACCGTCAAGGAGATGATCGCCCGGGCCGCGGCGACGACGCCCGAGGACATCATGGCGCTCCACGGTCGCGTCACCGTGCGCGACCCGGCCCCCGAGCGGATCAGGCCGCCCGAGACAGACGAGCCGCCGACGCCGCCGCCCGATCTCGAAGACCCTCGCGCCGGAGTGGAGCAGGCCGACGTCGACGGAGTGCAATTCCGCCGTGGCGGCAAGGTCGTGCTGCGGCCCGGCACCGACGCCGACGTGCACTCCCGCATTCTCGACGGGCGCACGGCGACGATCGAGCGTATCTTCATCGACTATGACGGCAGGATGCACCTCGGCGTCACCGTCGATGACGATCCCGGCCAGGATCTGATGCGCGACACGGGTCGCTACCTGTTCTTCTTCGCTCCCGAGGTGGAGGTGATCGAGCCATGAGCTCAGAGCGTGTACGCCGGATCCTTGTGGCCGGCATCGGCAACGCGTGGATGCGCGACGACGGCTTCGGCGGCGAGGTCGCGCGGCGCCTCGATCAGCTCGAGCTGCCCGAGGGTGTCGCGGTGATGGACGTCGGCACCGGTGGTCTCGACCTCGCCTACGAGGTCATGCGCGGCTACGACGCGCTGGTCATGCTCGACGTCTCCCGGCAGGGCGGCGAGCCGGGCACGCTGTACGTGATGGAGGCCGACGAAGACTCCGTCGACGGCGCGATCGAGGACGGAGAGGTGATCAACCCGCACGGGATGGACCCGCAGACCGTGCTCCGCTTCGTGAAGTCGATCGGCGCCTGGCCGGGCAAGGTGGTCGTGATCGCGTGCGAGCCCGAGGCCGTCGAGGAGATGGGCTGGGGACTTACCGAGAGCGTGCAGGGCGCCGTGGACCGCGCCGTCACCCTGGTGGTCGAGACGATCGGCGAGCTGAGCACCGACGCCGCGTACCAGCCTGCCGCGGACTGACCCCGTGCACGAGCTGTCCCTGAGCAGCGCGATCGTCGCCACGGTCGTCAAGCACGCCGAGGGCCGGCGTGTGAGCGTCGTCAGCCTGCGCGTGGGACGACTGCGTCAGGTCGTGCCCGACACGCTCGAGTTCTACTTCGACTTCGTGGCCAAGGGAACGGTGTGCGAGGGTGCGAAGCTGGAGCAGGAACTGCTGGAGGCTCGCCTGCGCTGCGACGCCTGCGATCACGAGTGGTCGATCGAGATCCCGGCCTTCCGGTGCCCGATCTGTGGCGGCGCCGAGGTCGAGATCTCGAGTGGCAACGAGTTCGAAGTCGAGTCAATCGAGGTCGAGGAGGCCGAATGCATCGCACGAAAGTGAAGGTCGTCGAGGAGGCACTCGACGCCAACAACACGATTGCGAGCGCCAACCGGTCGGATTTCGATCGCGCCGGCGTCAAGGTGGTCAACTTCATGAGCGCCCCCGGCGCCGGCAAGACGACGCTGCTCGAGCGCGTCGTGGCCGACCTTCCGGGGGTCCGCGTCGGCGTGCTCGAGGGCGACGTGCAGGGCTCGATGGACGCCGACCGCCTGGCCAACCTCCACGTGCCCGTGACCCAGCTCAACACCGATCCGAGCTTCGGCGGCGAGTGCCATCTCGACGCCAACATGGTCCGGTCGGCGATCCCGGCGCTGCCGCTCGACGCGATCGACCTGCTGATCATCGAGAACGTCGGCAACCTCGTGTGCCCGGCCGAGTTCCGCGTCGGCGAGGACACGCGGGTCATGGTCACGTCGGTGACCGAAGGCGAGGACAAGCCGCTCAAGTACCCGCTCATGTTCCGGGCCTGCGAGCTCGTTCTGATCAACAAGATCGACCTGCTGCCGCATCTCGACTTCGATCTCGACCGGCTGCTCTACAACATCGACCAGGTTCACCCCGACGTGGAGCGAATCGTGCTCAGCGCCAAGACCGGCGAGGGACTCGACGCATGGCGCGAGTGGCTGATCGGGGTGGCGGCCCGCGAGGAGGCGGTTGCGTGACCCGGACCGCCCTCGACGGCGGTCCCGCGGCGAGGCTGCAGGCGCTGCTCGAGCAGCGCACCGAAGCAAACCGGACGTTCTTCGCCGAGGAGTCGGAGCGGCTGGCGCGGCTCTGCCATCTGATGGCCGAGCGGTTCGCGCGCAGCGGCCGCCTGGTGGCCTTCGGCCGCTCGCCGGCGGCCCGCTCCGATGCCCGCCACGTGGCGGTGGAGTTCGTCCATCCGGTGATCGTCGGCAAGCGCGCCCTGCCCGCGATCGGGCTCGCCGGCGAGGGGGGTGAGCTCGGCCCCCAGGTCGAGCTGGTGGCGCGCCCCGAGGACATCGCGATCGCGTTCGGCACCGAGGAGGACGACGGGGAGGGTGCCCGGGCCCTCGCGGCCGCGCGCCGGCTCGGCTGCCTGACGATCGCGTTCTCGCCCGCCGGAGCCGAGTGGGAGTTCGCGCCGCCGAGTCAGGACCCCTACATCCGCCAGGAGCTGGTCGAGACCCTCTACCACGTGCTGTGGGAGCTCGTGCACGTGTTCTTCGACCATCGCGGCCTGCTGTCCGGGCGCGAGGCGCGGCGCACCCACGACACCGGTGCCTCGAGCTTCCTCTATCCGTTCCTGGCCGAGCAGGAGCACGACCTCGAGGCTGTCGTGGACGACGTCCGGCGCTCGGCGCTGATGAAGGCCGAGGAGATCGGCGAGCTGCGCGCGCAGACGCTGAGCGACAACTCCGAGGTGCTGATCGCCGCCGCCGCGGGGTTGCGCTCGGGCTTCGATCGCGGCGCGCAGCTGCTCGCGCTCGGCAACGGCGGCTCGGCCACCGACGCGATGGACGCCGTCGCCGACTTCCGCTCCACCGCGGACGGCCGCCGCGCCCGGCCGGCCCTCGACCTGACCGAGGACGCCTCGATCCTCACCGCGATCGCCAACGACATCGGCACCGACGCGATCTTCTCACGCCAGGTGATCGCGTACGGGCGGCCCGGCGACGCCCTGCTCGCGCTCTCGACCTCGGGCAACTCGCGCAACATCATCGAGGCGCTGGCCGAGGCACGCCGGCGCGGCCTGACGACGATCGCCCTGGTCGGCTACGACGGCGGTCGCGTCGCCGCCGAGGCGCTGGCCGACCACGTGATCGTGACCCGCTCAGAGCACATCCCGCGGATCCAGGAGGCTCAGGCGAGCGCGTACCACGTGCTGCGCGAGCTGGTCGAGCTGGTGGGGGAGGGGGACGAGCCGGGCTCCACGGACACGGGGGCAGCGGGGTGAGCATCGAGGCTCCGGCCGCGGGACGCCGTCGCGCCCGCGCGCGGGTACAGGGCACCGTGCAGGGCGTCGGCTTCCGACCCTACGTGTACCGCCTCGCCGGCGAGCTGGGACTCGGGGGCTTCGTGCTCAACGATGCGCATGGCGTGCTGCTCGAGGTCGAGGGGAGTGTCGCCGCCGTCGCGGCGTTCCTGTCGCGGCTCGAGCCCGAGGCGCCCCCGCTGGCCGTGCTCGAGCGGGTCTCGGCCGAGGATCGCGAGCCGCAGGGCGAGCACCGATTCGCGATCCTCGAGAGTCCGCGCGGCGGCGTCGCGGACGCGCCGGTCACGCCGGACAGCGCCACCTGCACCGACTGCCTGCGGGAGCTGGTCGACCCCGAGGACCGCCGCTTCCGCTACCCATTCACCAACTGCACCAACTGCGGACCGCGGTTCACGATCGTCCGCGGAATCCCCTACGACCGGCCCTACACCACGATGGCCGGGTTCCGGATGTGCCCGCGCTGCCAGGCCGAGTACGGCGATCCGGGCGATCGGCGCTTTCACGCCCAGCCCAACGCGTGCCCGGAGTGCGGCCCCTCTGTGTCACTGCTGACCCCGCACGGCGAGCCGGTGGCGCTGGGTGCGCATCACGATGCGGTGCAGGCGGCGGCGTTCGCGCTGCGGGACGGCGCCGTCCTCGCGCTCAAAGGGATCGGCGGCTATCACCTCGCCTGCCGCGCCGACGACGAGGCGACGGTGGCCCGGTTGCGGGCCCGCAAGTACCGCGAGGACAAGCCGTTCGCGCTGATGGCGCGCACACTCGAGCATGCGGCGGGGCTCGTGGTGCTCGGCGAGCGCGAACGTGAGCTGCTGAGCGCGACCGAGCGGCCGATCGTGCTGGCGCCGCGGCGGCCCGGGGCGCCGGTGGCCGATGCGGTCGCGCCGGCCTCACCGGAGCTCGGTGTGATGCTGCCCTATTCGCCGCTTCACCACGTCCTCCTGGCCGACTTCTCGGCCGCGAGCGCGGAGCCGGAGGTGGCGCTCGTGATGACGAGCGGCAACGTGTCCGATGAGCCGATCGCGTTCGGCGATCAGGACGCGCTCGAGCGGCTGGCGCCGATCGCGGATCTGATGCTGACGCACGACCGCCCGATCGAGACCCGCACCGACGACTCGGTGGTCAGGGTCGTCGCCGCTCCCGGCGGCCCGAGCTCGGTGATGCTCCGGCGCTCGCGTGGCTACGTGCCGGCCGGCCTGCCGCTGCCCGGCGCAGGGACGCCGCGCCATGTCCTGGCCTGCGGCGCCGAGCTGAAGAGCACGTTCTGCCTGGCCAAGGGCGGGTGGGCGTGGGTCGGCCATCACATCGGCGACCTCAAGAACTACGAGACGCTGCTGTCGTTCACCGACGGGATCGCGCACTTCGAGCGCTTGTTCGCGGTCGAGCCCGAAGTCGTGGCCCACGACCTCCACCCCGAGTACCTCTCGACCAAGTACGCGCTCGAGCGCGAGGGCGTCGAGCTCGTCGGCGTTCAGCATCACCACGCCCACCTCGCGGCCTGCCTGGCCGAGCACGGCGAGGACGGCCCGGCGATCGGGGCGATCTACGACGGCACCGGGTACGGGACCGACGGCACCGTGTGGGGCGGCGAGCTGCTGTACGGCGACCTCGAGCACGTCCGGCGGGTCGGCACGCTGCACCCCGTGCGCCTCCCCGGTGGTGAGCGGGCGATCCGCGAGCCGTGGCGGATGGCCTGCGCGTGGCTGGCGGCCGCGGGCGCGGACGGGGGCGGGGGCGCGCCGGCGATCCCGCCGGCCCTGGCCGGCCGCGTCGAGGAGCGGTCGTGGGCGGCCATCGCCGAGCTGGCCCGGACGGGAGTGGCGTCGCCGCAGACGAGCAGCATGGGCCGCCTGTTCGACGCCGTCGCGGCACTGTGCGGGATCCGCCCCGAGGTCAACTACGAGGGCCAGGCCGCGATCGAGTTCGAGGCGCTGTGCGACCCCGGGGAGAAGGGGCGGTATCCGATCGGGCTCGGAGCGGGCGCTCTGGACGGCGCCGCGGGCGGGCTCGTGATCGATCCGCGGGAGACGATCCTGGCCGTGACGGCGGACCTCGCCGGCGGGGTTCCGGCGGCGCGAGTCGCCGGCCGCTTCCACGCCACGATCGCCGGCGTCACCGTGGAGGCGTGTGCGCGCGCCGCCGCGGCCGCCGGCACCGACCTCGTCGTCCTCTCCGGCGGCGTGTTCCAGAACCGCCGCCTGCTCGAAGCGGTGGCCGCGGGCCTCGGCGACGCCGGCCTGCGCGGGCTGTTCCCGCAGCGGCTCCCGGCCAATGACGGCGGCATCGCCTTCGGTCAGGCCGCGGTGGCGGCGCGGCGCCAACAGTCGAGATGAGAGCAGAGGCCTGATGGCAGAGAAGACAGACGTCGAGCACGCGCTCCAGCAGACCGTGTTCATCCGCGGTGAGAACCGCCCCTTCGGCGAGCTGACGCTCGCCGATGCCCGCACCCGGGCCGATGAGCTCAAGGCCGCGACCGGGTGGGGCCCCACCATGCGCGTCGCCCCGGTCGCTCGGGCGTGGCGCGAGCTGACGATGAAGATGGAGCAGGCCGGCGCCGGCACCGTGGCCGAGCTCGACCCGGACGTGATCGGCGAGCTGGCCAAGAAGCTGTGGGTGGGGCAGAGCCTGCTGTAAGAGTTGCTGGCCCCGGTCCGGCTGCCGGCGCATGCGCGGTTCCACCAGCCGGAGGGCGCTCCGGCACGCAGCCGCCCGCCGGCGCCGAACCGCCGCTACACGTGCCGGCCCCGACCCACCCCGGACCCTGGGGCGATCAGGGCCTGCCGAGGCTCGATCGGCGCGACGGGCTCGGGGTCGATCACGTGGCGCTCCTCCAAGGACATGCCGGGAGCGGCGTGGGGGATCGTGTCGGCCTCCCCGTGGAACATCCACTCCTCACCGCGCCAGCGCTGCCCGAACAGGCCGTAGCGGGCGACGATGACGGCGCCGATGAGGACACTGACGATCACGACGGTGATGAGGACGGTTCCGAACGCGTTCATGATGACCTGCCTTCTTCGGTACCGCGGGGGTCGATCGAGCCGAACCGCACAACTTCTATTCGATCCTTCCACCGACCCGGGCCCGCGGAATCGGTGCTCGACCGCCGTGAGGTCTCGGCAAAGTACGGAAGCTGGCCACAGCGGCGGTGGGACGCGACAATCACGGCGGTGGGAAGCGACAACCTCCGCACGTATCGCGCCAAGCGCGACTTCGCGACCTCGCCGGAGCCCACGGGCGGGACCGGGGACGGGAACGGAGCCGGCTCGCGCTTCGTGATCCAGGAGCACCACGCCACGCGCATGCACTGGGATCTTCGCCTCGAGCACGACGGCGCGCTCGCCTCATGGGCGATCCCGAACGGGATCCCGCCGGATCCCTCGGAGAACCGGCTCGCGGTCCACACCGAGGATCACCCGCTTGAGTACCTGCAGTTCGAGGGTGAGATCCCCAAGGGCGAGTACGGCGCCGGCACGATGCGGATCTGGGATCGCGGCACCTTCGAGACCCACAAGTGGGACCAGACCAAGGTCGAGATCACGTTCCACGGCGAGCGCCTGCAGGGCCGCTACGGACTGTTCCCGCTCAGGCGCGACGGCTCCACCCAGGACTGGATGATCCACCGCATGGACCCGCCGACGGAGCCGGGTCGCGAGCCGATGCCCGACCACGTGGTGCCGATGCTGGCGCGGATCGGCGCCGACCCGCCGCCGGACGAGGAGCGCTGGTCGTTCGAGGTCAAGTGGGACGGGGTGCGGGCGATCGCCTACGCCAAGCCGGGACGGCTCAGGCTGGAGAGCCGAAACCTCAACGAGATCACCGCCGCCTATCCCGAGGTGCGAGGACTGCTCGGTGACCTCGGTATGCGCGAGGCCGTGCTCGACGGCGAGATCGTCGCCTTCGACGAGGCGGGGCGGCCGAGCTTTGAGCGACTGCAGCGGCGCATGCACGTGGCCTCGGACGCGGTGATCCGCCGGCGCACGGCCGATACGCCGGTGGTCTATGCGATCTTCGATCTGCTCTACCTCGACGGACATTCGCTGATGGCGCTGCCGTACACCGAGCGGCGCGCGGCGCTCGAGGCACTCGAGCTGAGCGGCCCCGCGTGGCGCGTCCCCGGCGCCCGCGCCGGCGCCGGCGCGCGGCTCCTGGCGGCGACCCGCGAGCAGGGGCTCGAGGGCGTGGTGGCAAAGCGGCTCGACTCCCGTTACGAGCCCGGCCGGCGCACCGGCGCATGGATCAAAGTCAAGAACACGCGGCGGCAGGAGCTCGTGATCGCCGGCTGGCTGCCGGGTGAGGGGCGGCGCAGCGATCGGATCGGTGCCCTCCTGGTCGGGTACTTCGACGGCCACGAGCTGCGCTACGCCGGCCGGGTCGGCACCGGCTTCACGGACCAGACGCTGGATCAGCTCTCCGATCGTCTGGCGCCGCTGCGGCGGGAGCGCAGCCCGTTCACGGCGGCGCCGAGGCTGCCGCGCAACGCGGTCTTCGTCGGGCCCGAGGTGGTGGCCGAGATCGAGTTCATCGAGTGGACCCAGGACGGCGTGCTCAGGGCGCCGTCGTTCAAGGGCCTGCGTGACGACGTCGACGCCCGCGAGGTGGTGCTCGAGCCCGGCGCCCCCGGAACCCCCACGACCGCCGCCGCCACGACGACCGCCGCCGGCGCCCCCCGCGCCACCGCCCCCCGCGCCGGCGACCCCCGCGCCGGCCACCCCGCCGCCACAGCCACCGACCACCCCGCCGGCCCCGAGGCGCTGTTCGACGAGGTGGAGCGCCTGCCCGACGGCTCGATGATCGTCCTCACCGAGGGCCGCCGGCTCAAGCTCTCGAACTGGGACAAGGTCCTCTACCCAGAGGCCGGATTCACGAAGGGCGACCTGATCGCCTATTACGCCCGCATCGCGCCGGCGGTCCTGCCGCACCTGCGCGATCGTCCGCTGACGCTGAAGCGCTACCCCAACGGTGTCGAGGCGCAGTTCTTCTACGAGAAGAACTCGCCCTCGCACCGGCCCGACTGGGTGCAGACGGCGCGCATGGGCGACATCGACTACACGCTGGCCCAGGACCGTCCGACGCTGATCTGGCTGGCCAACCTGGCCGACATCGAGCTGCACACGTCGCTGGCGCTGGCGGCCGCGCCGGAGCGCCCGACGATGATGGTGTTCGATCTCGATCCGGGCGCACCCGCGGGACTGCTCGAGTGTGGCGAGGTCGCCCTCGTCCTGCGCGGGCTGTTCGAGCAGCTGCGCCTCCAGAGCGCGGCGAAGACGTCCGGCTCCAAGGGGCTGCAGGTCTACGTGCCGCTCAACACGCCGGTCACCTACGAGCAGACCAAGACCTTGGCCCGGCGCATCGCCGAGCTGCTCGAGCAGCGGATGCCCGAGCTCGTCGTCTCGCGCATGACCAAGCGGCTGCGGGCCGGCAAGGTGCTCGTCGACTGGAGCCAGAACGACGCTCACAAGACGACGGTCACGGTGTACTCGGCGCGGGCGCGTGAGCAACCCACTGTCTCGACGCCCGTGGCCTGGGAGGAGGTCGAGCGCTGCCGCGGCGCCGGCGACCCGCTGCTGCTCACCTTCGATACCGAGGCGGTCCTGGCTCGTGCCGCCGACCAGGGCGACCTGTTCGCTCCGGCCCTGAGCGCCAAGCAGGCGCTGCCGCGGCTGTAGGGTGGCCGGCGTGACTCTCGAGCGGCCATGGGCCGGATCGCCGGTCTGATCGTGTCGGCGACGAGCTCGGCCAGTGCCGCCTTCAGCGTCACGATCGCGCGGGTCCATACGACGCTGAGACGCTGAGGGCCGCGGCGCCGGCGCGCCGAGCGCCCCGGCGGTCTCCGCATCAGGGGAAACCCGCATGGCGAAAGCCGGTGAGCTTTAGGATGATGCGGCGATGGATCCGATCACGCTGCGAAACCGGCTGCTGGTGGCCACCGGCATGTGGAAGGAGACGACGGGGGAGCCCCTGCCGCGGATGGCGCCGGGCGATCCCGCCGAGCAGATCCAGAGCTTCGAGATCAAGCTCGTCGACCGCCTGTGGGAGACCGCCACGCCCGAGACGGCCCGCGAGGTCGCCGACCGCACCTGGGACCTGGTCCACGATCGACCGGACAGCGACCCGGTCAAGAAGCGCGTCGTCGAGTGCCACGAGGCCCTCGCCCGCCTCATCCGGCTCAGCGACTGAGCCGCACCCCCTGAGCCGGCCTGACCCGCCCCTGACCCGCCCCTGACCCGCCCCTGAGCCGGCCCTGAGCCGCTAACCCGCCGTCGGCGTCGCCGGCTGGCGCTCCCGGGCGTGGTCCCTCGTCAGCCCCGCCGCGGCGTAGGCGTCGGCCTCGTCGAGCGTCTCGTGCTCCATCAGCGCCGCGACGAGCGCATCGAGGTTCGCGCGCTTGGCCCGCAGCAGCTCGGTGACCTCCTTGTGGGCCGCCTCGACGATGCGTCGAACCTCCTCGTCGATCAGGCGCTGCGTCGACTCCGAGGTCTCCGAAGCGCCGGGCAGGAACGGATTCATGCCCTCGGCCGGGAGCACCGCGATCGGCCCGATCGCCCGGCTCATCCCCCAGCGCCCGACCATCAGGCGGGCGATCCGGGTCAGCTGCTGGATGTCGGACTCGGCGCCCGTGGTCAGGTCCCCGAACACGATCTCCTCGGCGGAGCGTCCGCCAAGCGCGAACTTGATCTGGGCCATGAGGTGGCGCTGGTCGAAGTTGAAGCGGTCGGCGTCCGGGGCTGAGAAGGTGACTCCGAGGGCCTGGCCGCGCGGGATGATCGAGACCTTGCGCACCGGATCGGCGCCCGGCGTGAGCATCCCGACGATCGCGTGGCCCGCCTCGTGATAGGCGGTGCGTCGGCGGTCGTCCTCGGTCATCATCACCTTGCGGGCGGCTCCGAGCACGATCCGCTCGAGCGCGTCGGTGAAGTCCTCCCGATTGACATTGTCGTGCCCACGCCGCGCGGCCAGCAGCGCCGCCTCGTTGACGAGGTTGGCCAGGTCCGCGCCGACCATGCCCGGCGTCGAGGACGCGATCGCCCCGAGGTCGACGTCCTCGGCCAGCGGCACCGAGCGCGTGTGCACCTGGAGGATCGCCTCGCGGCCGGTGCGGTCGGGCGGCTGAACGACCACACGACGGTCGAAGCGGCCAGGGCGCAGCAGCGCCGGGTCGAGCACCTCGGGCCGGTTCGTGGCCCCGAGCACGATCACCCCGCTGGCCGGGTCGAACCCGTCCATCTCGGTGAGGATCTGGTTGAGCGTCTGCTCGCGCTCGTCGTGGCCGCCGCTGATGTTGGGGCCTCCGCCGGCGCGCGAGCGGCCGACCGCGTCGAGCTCGTCGACGAAGATGATCGCGGGCGCGGCCGCCTTGGCCTGTTGGAACAGGTCGCGGACGCGGGACGCCCCGACGCCGACGATCATCTCGACGAACTCGGAGGCCGACATCTGGAAGAACGGCACCCCCGCCTCGCCGGCCACCGCCCGCGCGAGCAGCGTCTTGCCGGTCCCGGGCGGCCCGCTCAGCAGCACGCCGCGGGGGATCCGCGCGCCGAGCTTGAGGTACTTGTCCGGGTTCTTGAGGAAGTCGACGATCTCGGTCAGCTCCTCCTTGGCCTCGTCGATGCCGGCGACATCGCGGAATGTGACCGGCTGCTCCGAGGCCTCGACCCGGCGCGCGCGCGATCGGCCGAAGGACATCAGCCCGCCGGCGCCGCCGCCGGCCGCCGCGGCGCGGCGCATGATCAGCACGAACAGCAGGATCAGCACCAGCGTCGGCCCGAACCCGAAGATCAGGCTCGTGAGCAGCGACGGGCCCGTGTCCGGCGAGTTGGCGTCGATCGTGACGCCCTTGGTCTGAAGCTCGTTGGAGAGCGCGTCACGGTTGGCGAACGACGGGATCTGGGTGGAGAAGTTCGTCGTCGGCTGCGCCGAGCTCGAGCTGGGCGGATACTTGACCGCCTGCTTGAACGTCCCCTGAACCGAGTCGCCGGTCGAGGAGATCTCGCTCACGTTGCCGTCCTGGACCTGGGTCAGGAAGGTCGGGCTGTACGGGATCCGGACGCGGGCGTTCGGCTTCAGCGCCTGCGAGGAGATCCACAGGTTGAGCCCGAGCAGAGCGACGACGAGCACCACGACGAGCCAGCGGGGGTTCGGGCCCGAGGGCTTGCCCTCGGTCGGCTTGCCGCCGCGGCCATCAGGCGCCGGCGTCACCTTCCAGCCCTGCTGCCGCGGCGCCGGGCTCCCGGGTGGACGAGCGGGCGGACCGGCGCGTTTGGATGGCTCATCGGCCATCACCGAATTGTGGCAAGCCCTGGGCTCGGGCTGGGAAATCTGCTCCTCAGCGCGGTTTCACGACTCGAGGCGGGCGCGGAAGGACTCGACACCCTCGACGCTCGCGCCGGCCGCATGGGCGCGGTCGGCGAGCAGGCGGTCGGAGGTCACCACCCGCACCACCGCAGGCTGGGCATCGGCGCGCAGGCGTCGGATGATCTCGTCATCGGCGGCGTCGGCCTTGGGGCGCGGGGCGGTGGCGACCTCGATCACGCTCGAGCGCAGCGGGGGCGACGCGCGACGCTCGAAGACGACGGTCACGTCCTCGCCCGACTCCGCAACCCATCGCTCGAGCGTGTCGACCAGCCGCGCCATGGCGGCGTCGCGATCCCGCCACCAGCCGTCGGGGCGGCTGCCGATCACGTTCATCCCATCGACGAGCCAGCGCACGACGCCTAGCCTACGTCCCCGCGCGGCAGTGCGAAGCGAGCTCGATGGCGTCGGCGTCCGTCGCGACCCCACCGCTCCCGCGGCCAAGCCCGGACGCCCGCCGGCTCGGCCCGGTGCCGTGCTACCCCGGCGGCTGCGCGGGCGGATCGGGCTCGATGGGCTGATCCGGCGTCTCGGGGCCGCGCGGATCCGGGCTGGGGACCTCTGGGCCCTGACCCGGCATCGGGTCGACGGGCGGCGAGGGGTCGGGAAGCTCCGGCTCGGGAGGCTGGGGGGTGACTTCGAGCGTTGTCGGCATGGCGGCGTCTCTACCCGTCGGCCAGCTCGCGCAATCGCGCCAGCGACCGCCGGAGCAGCCGCGAGACCTGCATCTGAGAGACGCCGATCCGCGCGGCGATCTCGGTCTGGGTGAGGTCCTCGACGAAGCGCAGGTAGAGGATCCGCCGATCGCGCGTGTCGAGCCGGCTGATCGCCATCTCCGTGCTCACGAGCTCATCGGCGATCGCGAGGCGGTGATCCTCGCCGCCGATCGTGTCGACGTACGTTTCGCCGCTGTCCTCGTCCGCCGGTCGCGGCGCGTCGAGCGACACGGTCGCGTAAGCCTGGGCCGCCTCGAGCCCTTCGAGCACCTCTTCCTGGGAGACCTCGAGGAACTGCGAGAGCTCCGTCACCGTCGGTGGCCGGCCGGTGCGGCCCGTGAGAACCCGGGACGCGTCCTCGATCTTGCGCGAGCGCTCCTGGGCGCCGCGGGGCACGTGGACCGCCCAACCGGAGTCCCGGAAGTAGCGCTTGAGCTCGCCGAGGATCGTCGGCACCGCGAACGACGAGAACGCGAGTCCGCGGGACGGGTCGAAGCGGTCGATCGCCTTGATCAGCCCGAGGGAGGCGACCTGGACGAGATCCTCGAACGGCTCGCTGGAGCGGCGGTAGCGGCGGGCAAGGGTCTTGGCCAGGGGTAGGAACTGCTCGGTGAGCTGATCCCGTGCGCGCGGGTCGCGATCCCGCCGCCAGCGTGTGAACAGCGCGTCCTGGTCGGTCAAGCGATCATTCCGTGCAGCTGCCATCGTCATGCCGCAGGCTCCCTTCGTCGGCGGTCCTGGGGGTCCGGGCGAGCGGGTCAGCCGGGTGACGGCTGAGCCCCCAGAGGGCCTCGGATAGCTTCCTCATACCCCGATCCGCGGACCGCTACGCAGAGCCCCAGCGCCGGGGGCGGCGTCGACGTCAGTCGCCCTCGCCGGCCGGGCGCCGGCGTCCGCGCTTGCGGTCCGACTGCCGCCGCTTGGCCTCCAGCCGTCGCTGGGTGGCCGCCTTCGTGGGCCGCGTCGCCCGGCGCGGGCGTTGCACGACAAGCGCGGCGGCGAGTCGCCGGCGCAGGCGCTCGAGCGCCAGCTCGCGGTTGCGAGCCTGACCGCGGGCGTCCTGGGCCACCGCCACCACACGCGGGCCCAGCCGGGCGATCAGGCGCCGTTTCTGGTCCTCGGTGAGCGCCTGCGAGGCGGCGACGTCGAACACCGCCTCGATCCGCGAGTCGGTCACGTTCGCGTGCTGGCCCCCGGGCCCGGACGAGCGGGACGCGCGGATCGCCACCTCGTGCAGAGGTACCGCTGCGTCCCGGCCGATCGGCATCGGATCATCCATGGGGCCAAAGTCTGGAGGGTCCGAGGCGTGAACGAAGCCCGGCCATCCGGACTCCCGGCGCTGCAGCGTGCTACCGTGCCGCGCGGTAAGGTCGTTCACGCCATGTTGAACGGCGAAGCAGGTGCAGGCGCCGGGGTTTTTGCAGCGCATCCTCCGCGGTAGCAGCACTACAAACCACGGAGGAAACCTCCACATGCCAACCGGAACGGTCAAGTGGTTCAGCGACGAGAAGGGCTTCGGCTTCATCACGCCCGATGAGGGCAGCCGCGACCTGTTCGTTCATCACTCGAGCATCCAGTCCGACGGCTACCGCTCACTCGCCGAGGGCTCGAAAGTGTCCTACGAAGAGGAAGCCGGCCCCAAGGGGCCCAAAGCGGTCAACGTCCAGAAGCTCTAGACGGACCCCGGACGCCCGGCTCCGCCGCCGCTGAGAGGCGGCGGATCCGGCAGTCCCCTTCAGAATCGCCGTCAGCCGCTCGTCCTGGGCCTGGAGGTGGGCCTGCAGTTGCCGGCACTCGAGCAGGATCGCCTCCGCGTCCTTGTAGGTCTGCTCGGCGCGCTTGTCGGCCGCCGCTCCGAGCACCTGCTGGCCGACCATGATCGCGATCATCAGCAGCATCTGCAGGATGCCGCCGAAGACCAGCAGCATCAGCGCCCACGGGTACGGGTCGCCGAACACGTTCTTGCCCAGGAACAGCATCCACAGGGCCATCATCGCGGCGACCGCGTAGAAGGCCCACATGTTGCCCACGCCCTTCGTGATCAGGGAGGCGAGGCGGCCGTTGAAGCCGACGTGCTGGTCCTCGACCTTCGGCGGCGCCTCCTGCTGCAGCTCCTCGAGCCGGGGGTGAGGCTCGTACTCGAAGGAGTGGAAACCGGTGGAGTCGGTCGTGGTCATCTGTGTCCTCTCGCCTATCGGTGCCCGCTGAGCGGCTGTTTCTACATGCCGGCGCAGCGGAATCGCCGCGCCTGGGAGGATTCCGGAGCCCGATGGCCGACTGGCGCCGAGGCCGTGCGCTACTGGAGCGTCGACGGCAGCGACCCGCGGGAGGCGCGCCGCGCAGCCTCCGTCACCGTCCGCCGTGTGTGCGCCGGGTTAAGACTCGCGCCGAACCGCCGCGCCCGCGCCGGGAGCATCCCCCCGTCCGCCTACACTGAGTAAGTAGGTGAGGAGATGAAAGTGGCACGGAGCCCATGGCCAAGTCGGTAGAGGACCGAGAGCGCGTGATCATCCGCTTCGCGGGTGACTCGGGCGACGGGATGCAGCTCGCCGGCAGCCGCTTCACCGACGCGACCGCGATGGTCGGCAACGACCTCGCCACGCTGCCCAACTTCCCGGCCGAGATCCGGGCGCCGGCCGGAACGCTGGCCGGCGTGTCGACGTTCCAGATCCACTTCGCCTCGCGCGACATCCTCACGCCCGGCGACGCGCCGAACGTGCTCGTGGCCATGAACCCCGCAGCGCTGAAGGCGAATCTGAGCGAGCTCGACCGCGGCGCGACGATCATCCTCAACGAGGACGCGTTCACGAAGCGCAACCTGGAGAAGGCCGGCTACGCCACCAACCCACTCGAGGACGGCTCGCTGTCGGCGCACCGCGTCCACCGGATCCCGATGACCACGCTGACCGTGCGCGCGGTCGAGGGGATCGAGGACGTCAGCACGCGCGACGCTGGGCGGGCCAAGAACCTGTTCGCGCTCGGGGTGCTGTCGTGGCTGTACGGGCGCCCGACGGAGATCACCAAGCAGTGGATCGAGCAGAAATTCGCCCGCAAGCCGGGCGTCGTCCAGGCCAACCTGAAGGCGTTCAACGCCGGTTGGTCGTTCGGGGAGACGACCGAGCTGCTCGACGTCCAGTACCGGGTCAAGCCGGCCACCGACGTCCCGCCCGGCACCTACCGCAACGTCAACGGCACCACGGCGCTGACGCTCGGGCTGGTCGCCGCGAGCGTGCGCAGCGGGCTGCCGCTGGTGCTGGCGAGCTACCCGATCACGCCCGCCTCCGAGATCCTGCACGAGCTCTCGCGCCACGCCCGCTTCGGCGTCTCGACGATCCAGGCCGAGGACGAGATCGCCGCGGCCGGCATGGCGCTCGGGGCCGCGTTCGGGGGCCGGCTCGGGGTCACCGCCACGAGCGGGCCCGGCATGGACCTGAAGGCCGAGACGATCGGCCTCGCCGTCGCGCTCGAGCTGCCGCTCGTCGTGATCGACGTCCAGCGCGCCGGCCCCTCCACCGGGATGCCGACCAAGACCGAGCAATCGGATCTGCTGATGGCTCTCTACGGCCGCCACGGCGAGTCGCCGCTGCCGGTGATCGCGCCGAGCACCGCCGCCGGCTGCTTCGACGCGGCGTTCGAGGCGGCCCGGATCGCGATCGACTACCGCACCCCGGTGATCGTGCTCTCCGACTCCTTCCTCGCCTCCTCCTCGGAGCCGTGGAAGGTCCCCGACGTCGCGGACCTGCCGGCGATCGATCCCCGTTTCGCCGACGGCGGCGCCGTTGACGGCGCCGTTGACGGCGACGGTGTCGCCGACAGCGACGGCGCCTTCCTGCCCTACAGCCGCGACGAGCGCCTGGCGCGCCCGTGGGCCGTGCCCGGCACCCCGGGGCTGCAGCACCGCATCGGCGGACTCGAGAAGGCCGACGGCACCGGCAACATCTCCTACGACGGCGCCAACCACGCGCGCATGACGCGCCTGCGTGCCGAGAAGGTGGCGGGGATCGCCCGCGGCCTGCCGCCCCTGGCCGTCGACGCCGAGCCGGGCGCGCGCCTGCTCGTGCTCGGCTGGGGCTCGAGCGAGGGGGCGATACGCGCGGGCGTGCGCCGCGCGCGCGAGGCTGGCCACACGGTCGCCCGCGCGCATCTGCGCCACCTCAACCCGCTGCCGGAGAACACCGGCGACGTCCTGCGCTCGTTCGACCGCGTGCTCGTCCCGGAGATGAACTCCGGTCAGCTGGCGCAGGTGCTCCGGGCGAGGTTCCTCGTCGACGTCGAGTCGTTCTGCAAGCTCGAAGGCCAGCCGCTGTTCGCGGCCGAGATCGAGCGCGAGATCGCCGAGCGCCAATGACAAGAGCAGGGGAGAGCATGCGATGACCCACAACGGCGCCGGCGGTGACGTGCTCACGCTGACCAAGGCCGACTTCCAGTCCGACCAGGAGACGCGCTGGTGTCCGGGGTGCGGCGACTACGCGGTCCTGTCCGCGGTGCAGCAGTTCATGCCGGAGCTCGGGATCCCGCCGGAGCGAATCGTGTTCGTCACCGGGATCGGATGTGCCGGGCGCTTCTCCTACTACATGAACACGTACGGGATGCACGGGATCCACGGCCGCGGTCCGGCGCTGGCCACCGGCCTGGCCACGGCGCGCGAGGACCTCTCGATCTGGATCGTCACCGGCGACGGCGACTCACTGTCGATCGGCGGCAACCATCTGATCCATGCGCTGCGCCGGAACGTGCCGCTGAAGATCCTGCTGATGAACAACCAGATCTACGGACTCACCAAGGGCCAGGCGTCGCCGACCAGCGAGCTGGGCAAGATCACGAAGTCGACCCCCTTCGGCGTCTCCGACCATCCCTTCAACCCGGTGGCACTGGCCCTCGGCGCGGAGGCGACGTTCGTCGCCCGCACGATCGACCGCGACCGCCAGCACCTCACCGAGGTGCTGCGAGCGGCCTCCCAGCACGAGGGCGCCGCGCTGATCGAGATCTACCAGAACTGCCCCGTGTTCAACGACGGCGCGTTTGCGGCGCTGACCGAGAAGGACGTCAAGGACGCGAATCAGATCCGCCTCGAGCCGGGCCGTCCCATTCGCTTCGGCGCCGACGGCGAGCGCGGCATCGTCCGCTCACCGGAGGGCGGCCTGGAGATTGTCGACGTGGCCGACTGCGGCGAGGCGTCGCTGCTGGTCCACGATCCGCAGCACGCCGACCCCGGGGTCGCCTTCTCGCTGGCCCGGCTGGCCGAGGATCCGACCGCCCCGACGCCGATCGGGATCTTCCGCGACGTGCGGCGGCCGGTGTACGGGCGCACCGCGCTCCCGGCCGCTCCGGCGAGCGACGCGCAGCTCTCCGAGCTGCTCCTCTCCGGGGACACCTGGACCGTCGCCTGAGAGGCGCCCTCGGCGCCCGCGGGCGGCCCGCTCGCGCGCAGACGAAGAGCCTCGTGTGGGGGGGCGATTCTCGCAAGCGACCAACTTCGGTCCGATCGGATCGTTGAAACCCGCGGATCCCGACGCACCGGAGGTTGGGGAGCTAGAGACGCGTCAGCTTTGATCGACGCCGACGTCCACGCCACAGGGGCGAGGCCGCTCCGCCGGAGCGGTCTCGCCGGTAGTGGCCCACCGGGGCCGGTGCCGTCTGCGGATGCCCGTGTGAGTCGGGCCGGCCCGACCGGGTAGCCTCTGGATGATGATTCCGCTCGAGATCGAGCTGCTGTGGTGGGACGGCTGTCCCTCGACAGAACGAGCCTTGGACGAGCTGCACGAGGCGCTGCGCGACGTGGGGCTCGGCGACGTGCCCGTGCGCCGGCGCGAGATCCGCACCGACAGCGAGGCCGAGGCCGCCGGCTTCGTCGGCTCGCCGACGATCCTGATCGGCGGCGAGGACGTGGCACCCTTCGGCACCGACGAGGAGCCGGGCTTGGCCTGCCGCGTCTATCGCCGGCGTGACGGGCGCATCTCGCCCACGCCCGATCCCGACGACGTTCGCGAGACGCTGCGGCGTGTGCTGGCCCGCACGGCGGAGGATGACCAGTGAGCATCGCGATCGGCGCGACTGCACCCGAGTTCGAGCTCGTGGACACCGCCGGCGCGAGCTGGTCGGCCGATGGAGCCGAGGCGACCGCGACGGTCATCGTCTTCACCTGCAACCACTGTCCGTATGCGCTGGCGTGGCACGACCGCATCGCCCAGGTCGCCCGCGACTACGTGGAGCGCGGCGTGCGCTTCCTGGCCATCAACGCCAACGACGCCGACCGCTACCCGCGCGACTCCTACCAGGCGATGCAGGCGCGGGTCGCCGGCGAGGACTGGCCGATGCCCTACCTGCACGACGCCACCCAGTCCGTCGCCCATGCCTACGGCGCCAAGACGACCCCGGACGTGTTCGTCCTCGACTCCGAGCGCCGGCTCCGGTACCGCGGCGCACCTGACTCCGACTATGGCGACGCGACCCAGAACGCGGCCTGGCTGCGCGACGCCCTCGACGCGGTCCTGTCGGGATCCGCGCCCGGCCGAGCCGAGACCAAGCCGGTCGGCTGCTCGATCAAGTGGAAGCAGTAGCCCCTACGCGGGGGCGCCGGCGGCCGTAGCCGCGCCGCTCAGGCCACGTGGCCGTCGGCCGGATCCAGCGGCAGCCCGCGCGCGTGCCACTCGAGCAGGCCGCCGGCCATGTTGTGCGCGTCGTATCCGGCCGCGCTGAAGGCGTCGGCGGCCATCGCCGAGCGACTGCCGCTGCGGCAATAGAAGACGACCGGCCGCTCACGGTCGATCGTCTCCGCCTGGGCCGCGAGGTCGGAGAGCTCGATCAGGCGGGTGTCGGCGATGCGGCCGGCCGCATGCTCATCGAGCTGGCGCACGTCGATCAGCTGGATCTCGTCGCGCTGGCGAAGCGCGAACACCTCGTCGACGCTGTAGTCACTGCTCACGGCAGTGAGGCTACCGGGAGGGATGCACGGACGCGCTCATCGGATTCGTCCGCCGGGCGGCGGAAAGACCCTTACCGAGTTTCCGTAACCATCACCGTGACATTTATCCTGCAGAGCCGGTAGTCTGCCGCGCAACCGAATACCCAGCCGAGTTCCCGGATCATCACCACGACCGGGGAGCGGGGGACCCAAAAGAGGCGCAATCACTGGCCTCAGGGGCGAATCGCCGTCACCGGGACGGCGTAGCGCGAACTCTTTCAGCGCGAGCCCGACAGCTAACCCCGCAGGCGCCGAAAGAGAAGGGGTAGCGTTGTCGTATTCAGATCTGGGCCGCGTCAGACGTTTGGCCCTCGTTGCCCCGTTCGGGGCATCCGTGCTGGCCGCGCTCGCGCTGGCCGCCCCGGCGTGGGCCGGCTCGAGCGGGGG
>DATMGZ010000053.1:0-9478 GCA_035555155.1 Solirubrobacteraceae bacterium
GCGCTGCCCAGCTAAACGGAGTCTCATCAGGCCCGCAGGCAGGCAATCGCGGCCCGACGGTGAACCATGTCGCGTGCCCGCATCGCGTGCAGCACAGCCGGTCCGACAGCGACCCCGCGAGTGGCAGACGTCCGCTCACCCGCAGAACCGGCAACGACACGTCTCCGAGGCATCCCGCGAGCGCCGCCGACGCGAGCTTCACCTGCGCGCCCGTCGCCGCGACCTGCTCCAGGACGGGGTCGCGGGGCTGTTGCTGTTCCTCGCCGTCCTGATCGCCACGCCGGGGCTCGGCGTGGTGGCGCTCCTCGAGGGTGTGATCGTGCTGGCGCTGGCCGCCTTCGTCGCGATCCGGACCCTCATCCGGCGTCGCCGCGCACGGGTCGCGCGGCCGCCCCAGCGGCGCGCCCGCTCATATATGCGTTGAGCCGCCGAATCGTTCAGCTCGGGCCGATGTCGCGAGGGCGTTCAAGACGGACACCCCGTTCACGACCACCGGCACGCTCGACGGCAGGGCGGAGCCGCTCTCGGTCCTCGACATCTGCACCTTCACGTACGAGTGCCCGCAGGCCGTCTGGCCTGCGGGCACCACGGCCCGCCCTGAGCGACAAGGTGGTGGGGAGTGCCGACGGGCGGGCGCGCCAGGCGAGGCTGCCCACTCGGGGAACGCGCCAGCACGCCCCACTCGAGAGACTCGCCCGCGCGGCCGCGAGCCTCAACCAACGCGTCCAACACTCAACGTTTGTCGGACCGAGGCTGCAGCAGATCGGTATGGGTACGCTCCCCGCCCGATGCCGATACGCGCCGCCGCCGCCCTCCTCGCGACCCTCGCCCTCGCCGCCTGCGGCTCCACCGCCACCACGAGCCTGCCAGTGCAGACGACGCCCTCCCGCGTGACGCGCCTCCCGGGCGGCCCGCCGTCCCACATCGCGGTGATCGTGATGGAAAACAGCGAGTACGGCGACATCATCGGCTCCTCCTCGGCGCCCTACATCAACCGGCTCGCGGGCACCTACGCACTGGCCACCGGGATGTACGCGATCGCCCACCCGTCGCTCCCCAACTACCTCGCGCTGACGGGCGGCTCGACGTTCGGGATCGAGAGCGACTGCACGGACTGCAGCGTCGCCGAGGCCGGGCTGCCGGATCAGCTTTCGCGCGCCGGGATCTCCTGGAAGGCATACATGGAGGACCTGCCCCATCCGTGCTTCGCCGGCGCGAGCGCGGGCGAGTACGCCAAGAAGCACGATCCGTTCATGTACTACCGCGACGTGAGCGCCAACCCCACCCGCTGCGCCCGGGTGGTGCCCCTCACACAGCTCGCCGCCGACGAGGCGGCGGGGCGGCTGCCGTCGTTGATCTGGATCTCGCCCAACCTGTGCCACGACATGCACGACTGCGACACCACGACCGGCGATCACTTCCTGTCGGCGCTCGTGCCGCCACTGCTGCGCGCGCTCGGCCCGCGCGGGATGCTGTTCCTCACCTTCGACGAGGGAACGAGCGACGCGAGCTGCTGCCGCCTGGCCGCGGGCGGGCACATCGCCACGATCGTCGCCGGCGCCGGCGCCCGTGCCGGCGCACGCCGGCCGAGCCCGGCCGACCACTACTCGGTGCTGGCCACGATCGAGGACCTGTTCGGGCTGCCGCGGATGCGCGGCGCCGCGTGCGCCTGCACGCCGTCGCTGCGGCCGCTCCTCACCGCCCGCTGATCACCCATAGGTGTGCATGTAACCAGCCCTTGGGTGGCTTCTCGACGGTCCGACCCGACCGGAAGATGGATCCGCAAGCCATCCACCCCAGAAGGAGAAGTCATGAGGTTCATCAGGTCAGCCGCCACGGTCTCGGCCGTCGCGGCGCTCTTCGCCATCGGCGCCGTCGGCGCCTCGGCGGCCACGCGCATCAATGCAAATCCGAACCCCACGCCGGTCGTGTCCAGCATCGCCGTGGCCCGGATCTCGGCGTTCCCCACCGGCGGCCCGGGCAGCGGCAGCGAGGCGACGTGCGGCGCCTACACGCAGCTGCTGCAGCGCCAGCAGGCCGCCGTGGACAACACGACCGGCCTCGCGAACCAGGCCGCTCAGTACCAGCTCGACAACGACGTCGACAACGCGATGAACGCGGGCTGCGCGGTCATCTACTGATCAGAGCCCCGGCCCCGCAGCGATTCGGGGCCGGGCGCTCTATGGTTCCGGCGTGCTCCAAGCCGGTTTCTTGAGGCACTCGCTGACGCTCGCGTGTCTTCACCGGCCGTAGCGCCCGTACGCGATCCGCGTCCACGCCGCCGGCCTGATCCCGGGCGCGACGACGGTCCGCGCGCTCAGCTCGCGCTGACCGGCGTTTCGGGCGCGGGCTGCTCGATCTCGAGCGTGCGGCCGAACGTCACGGTGAGGATCGCACCCCCGCCGGGGGCGTTGCCGGCCTCGGCGCGGCCTCCGTGGGCCTCAGCGGCCTGGCGCACGATCGCCAGCCCGAGCCCGGAGCCGGGCTTGGAGCGCGCGTCCCTGGCGCGGTGAAAGCGGTCGAACACGAACGGCAGATCCTCGGCGTGGAAACCGGGACCGTGATCGCGGACCGTGACCGCGCCGTTCCTGCACCCGACCTCGATCGTCCCGCCCGCCGGGCTCCACTTGCGCGCGTTGTCGAGCAGGTTGGCCACGGCCCGGGCGATCCGGTCGGGCTCGCCGCGCACGAGCGTGGGTTCGATCTCCGTCCTCACGACCAGCTCCGGCGCGCGGCGCTGCGTCCGCTCGGCCAGATCGGCGACGATCGCGTCGAGCCGCACGTCGCCCATGGCGCCGCTCGGCTTGCTCCCCCGGGCCAACTCGACCACGTCGCCGACGAGACCGGTGAGCTCATCGAGCTCGAGGATCATGTCCTCGCGCAACGCCTGGCGATCCTCCGGCGCGAGCCGGCTCTCGTCTCGCATCAGCTGCAGGTTGGCCCGCAGGCTCGCGATCGGCGTGCGCAGCTCGTGCGATGCGTCGGCGACCAGGTTGCGCTGGGAGTCGACTGCGGCCTCGAGCGAATCGAGGGTCGCGTTGAACGACGTGGCCAGGCGCGCCAGCTCGTCACCGCCGACCACCTCGAGGCGCTGGGCCGGATCGGGCGCGGTGGCGATCGACTCCGTGCGCCGCGTGAACCGCGCGATCGGGGCCAGCGCCGTCCGCGCGACGAGGAACCCGAACAGCGCCGCCAGCGCGATCCCCGCCGCCGCGATGATCGCCATCAGCAGCAGCTGGTTGTGCAACGCCTTGTCGACGTCGGTCAGCGGCAGCGCCACCATCAGCGCGCCGTGGGAGCCGACGCCGTAGACGGCCACGCGCAGGTGCGTGGAGTCGACCTCCGTGTCGGTGTAATGGACCCCGGAACCGGTCTTGGCCAGCGCCTTGGTGGCCGCGTCGACCGGGATCTTCGAGCTCTCGCCGGCGGCCAGACACACCGTGCCGCCGGTGGAGACGAGCTGGCGCAGGCCCTGGGCCCCGCCGAAGGCGCCGCCGCGTCCGACGTCGAGTCCGAGCCCTCCGTCGCAGTCACCGGGCCCGAGCGCCGTGGTGCCGGCCTGTCCGCCGGCGCCGAGCAGCGACCCGCCGGTCGAGCCCTGCCCGCCGCCGGGGCCCTGTCCTGCGGCCGTGCCCGGCGCCCCGCCATTTGGCCCCGGCGGTCGTGGGATGACGCCGGCGTTCTCGAGGATCGGCGTGGCCAGCGTGCGCAGCGAGTTGTCGACCTGACCGGTCAGCTCTGAGCGCGTGCCGATGTACGCCGTCACCGCGACCGCGATCACCGCGAGCGCGACGGCGACTCCGGACGCGAGCCCCATCCGCGCCCGCAGGCTCATTCCGTTCCGCCGCCGTTGCCGTCGGGCTCGCGCAGCGAGTACCCCACGCCGCGAACCGTGTGGATCAACGGCCGCGCGCCGGCGTCCTCGAGCTTGCGCCGCAGATACCCCACGTACACGCGCAATGCGTTCGAGGTCGGGCCGAAGTCGTAGCCCCACACGCGGTCATAGATCAGGCTGTGCGGCAGGACCCGCCGGGGATTGAGCAGCAGCAGCTCGAGCAGCTGGTACTCGGTCCGCGTCAGCTCGACGAAGTTCTCGCCCACGGTGACGCCGTGACGGTCGGGGTCGAGCGTCAGCTCGGCGAAGGTCAGGCCGTCGCCGCCGCCCTCGCCGCCGGCACGGCGCAGCAGCGCCCGCAGCCGAGCCTTGAGCTCGTCGATGTCGAACGGCTTGACCAGGTAGTCGTCGGCGCCGGCGTCGAGCCCGTCGATCCGGTCCGAGACGGTGTCGCGGGCGGTCAGCATCAGGATCGGGACGCGGTTGCGCTCGCGGCGCAGCAGGCGGCACACCTCGAGTCCGTCGATGTCGGGGAGCCCCACGTCGAGCACGACCGCGTCGGGCACACTCGCGGCGATCTCGGCCAGCGCACCGGCGCCGCTCTCGGTCAGGCGCACCTCGTATCCAGCCAGCGTCAGCGCGCGCCGGAGCACATCCCGCAGGGCGCGGTCATCGTCGACGACGAGCAGTCTCATGCCCTCATTGTCGCTGCCCGGGCGGACCTCACGTCCGATTCCTACGTTGTCCTTAGCGACGTTATCGGCTACCGGGGTCGCCGGCGGCAGGCGTCTCCTCGCGCTGCTCGCGCAGCACCGTGGCCAGGATGCCGTTGACGAACCCCGGCGCGTCGGCGCCGCAGAAGCGCTTGGCGGTCTCCACCGCCTCGTCGATCGCGCCCTCGGGCGGGATCGGCGCGTCACCGGGAGCGGCCTCGGGGTGCAGCAGCTCGAGCAGCCCGACCCGGAGGATGGAGCGCTCGAGCGGGGCGATCCGCTGCAGCGACCAGCCGGTCGCGTGGCGGGAGATCAGCTCGTCGAGCTCGGGCTGATGCTCGCGCGTGGCATGGGCCAGCGCGCGCGTGAACGCGTGGCTGTCACGGGGCAGCGTCTCGTCGAGCGGGACGCCGAGAAGATCGCTCTGATAGAGGGCCCAGACCGCCGCGCGCCGCTGCTCGCTCCTACGCACGCGACATGTATTCGCCGGAGCGCGTGTCGACGCGCACCGCGTCCCCGATGTTGACGAACAGCGGGACGTTGATCTTGGCGCCGGTCTCGAGCACGGCGGGCTTGGTGCCGCCGCCGGAGGCCGTGTCTCCGCGCACGCCCGGCTCGGTCTGCTCGACCGTCAGATCGATCGCGCTCGGCAGCTGCACGTCGGCCGGCGAGTCGTCGATGTAGAGCACGTCGAACTCCTCGCTGTCCTTCATGAACCGGAGCGCGTCGGCGAGCGCGCTCTCGGGGATCGCGAGCTGCTCATAGCTCTGGGAGTCCATGAAGTGGGCATCGGTGCCGTCGCGGTAGAGAAACTGCATCCGGCGCACCTCGGTCCGGACGGGGCGAAACTTCTCGCCGGCCCGGAACGTGCGGTCGATCACCGCGCCGTCGCTGGCCCGCCGCAGCTTCGTGCGCACGAAGGCGCCGCCTTTGCCGGGCTTGACGTGCTGGAATTCGAGGATCTTGAAGATGACCCCGTCGACGTCGATGTGGTTGCCGTTCTTGAATTGATTGGTGCTGATCATGGTTCGGCCGCCAGTGTAGAGGGACCGGCCCGAGCCGATCAGTCGGTGGTGATCAGGCGCTTGGGAACGGAGGTGAGGACCTCGCAGCCCTCGTCGGTGACGGCGACCAGATCCTCGATCCGCACACCGAACCGGCCCGGAAGGTAGACGCCCGGCTCGACCGTGACGACGTTCCCGGCGCCGAGCTCGTCCTCCGAGCGCTGCGAGAGCCGGGGCGCCTCGTGAACCTCGCGGCCGACGCCGTGCCCGAGCCCGTGTCCGAAGTGCTCGCCGCGGCCGGCCTCGGCGATGATCTCCCGGGCGACGCTGTCGACGGCGCGACCGCCCTCGCCGGCCCGGACCGCGGCCAGCCCGGCGAGCTGCGCCTCGAGCACGAGCTCGTACGCCTCGCGCGCGTCGCTCCCCGGATCTCCGGTGGCGACGGTGCGGGTGCAGTCCGAGCAGTAGCCGTCGAGCTCGGCGCCCCAGTCGATCACCACGAGTTGCCCGGCCTTGATCGGCACCTCGCGGGGCTGGGCGTGGGGCAGTGCGCCGTGGGGGCCCGCGGCCACGATCGTCTCGAAGCTGGGGCGCTGGGCGCCGCGCTCACGCATGTCGAACTCGAGCGCGGTGGCCAGCTCGCGCTCGGTGCGCCCGACCAGCCCCTCGCGGATCAGGCGCTCGAACGCGGCGTCGGCGAGCACAGTTGCGGCGCGGATCCGCTCGATCTCCTCCGGCTCCTTGACCGCGCGCAACCCCTCGACGATCCCGGCCGTGCCGAGCAGCTCGACCCGCTCGGGCAGCAGCTCGCGCAGCCGGCGGTGCTGGCGCACGCTCATGTGTGCCTCCTCGAACCCGAGCCGGAGCGCGCCCTCGGGCAGCGCCTCGGTGAGCGAGTCGAGCAGATCGAGTGAGGCGCGCAGCCGTTCGAAGGAGGGATGCACCTCCTCAGCCGCCTGCTCAACGTAGCGGAAGTCCGTGACGAAGGTGCGTGTCTTGGGCCCGACCAGGGCGATCCCGTTGCTGCCGCTGTAGCCGGTCAGGTAGCCGACGTTGACCAGCTCGGTCACCAGCAGGACGTCGAAGCTTGCCGCCCCGATCGCGTCGGTCAGGCGCTCGGCGCGGCCTCTCACGTGCTCAGCTCCTCTCGCACGCGCTCAAGCGCGTCACGGTACCCCTCGGGGCCGCGGCCGGACACCTGCGCCACGCACAGGTCGCGGATCACCGAGTGCCGTCGCCACTCCTCGCGCTGATAGATGTCGGACAGATGAACCTCGACGGCCGGGAGCGCCGCGATCTCGAGCGCGTCGCGGATCGCCCACGCGTAGTGCGTCCAGGCTCCGGGGTTGAGCACGATCGCGTCCGCCAGCCCCTCGATTCGGTGCAGATGCTCGACGAAGTCGCCCTCGTGGTTGGTCTGGAAGAAACGCGTCTCGAGTCCGAGCTCGTGCGCGTCGGCGGCGATCCGGAACTCGAGCTCGGTCAGCGTGAGGCTGCCGTAGAGGGTCGGGTCGCGGCGCCCGAGCTGGTCGAGGTTGACCCCGTGCATGATCTCGACCCGGTTGCGGATCACGCCACCAACTCTCGCACCGCCGCGGCGAGATCGTCGGCCGCGATCGTGCAGCCCGGATGTGGCGCTCCCGGCGCCTGGAGTAGCACAAACGGGACCGGGCCCTCCCCCACGCGCTTCTTGTCCCGCCACGTCGCCTGCACGATCGCCTCGGGGTCGGCGTCGGTCAGCGTGACCGGCAGCCCACGGGCGACGAGGAGCTCGCGGACCTCCTGGCGCAGATCCTCCTGATCCGAGAGC
Source organism: Solirubrobacteraceae bacterium (assembly GCA_035555155.1). GTDB lineage: Bacteria > Actinomycetota > Thermoleophilia > Solirubrobacterales > Solirubrobacteraceae > Palsa-465. The sequence continues at coordinate 7,363 of DATMGZ010000053.1, forward strand.
CGCAGCGCGGCCAGCAACCCCAGCGCCACCGCCTCGCCGTGCCGATAGCGCGCGTACCCGGTCGTGGTCTCGATCGCGTGGGCGACGGTGTGACCGAGATTGAGCACCTGGCGCAGCCCGGCGTCGCGCTCGTCCCTGGCGACGATCCGCAGCTTGGTCCGCACGCAGGCCGCGATCACTCCCGGGGACAGCGGGTCCTCGCCGGCGCGCACACGATCCCACAGCTCGCCGCCCGCGATCAGCGCCGTCTTGACCACCTCGGCGTAGCCCGCCGCCACCTCCTCGGGGGGGAGCGTCTGGAGCGTGGTCGTGTCGCCGATCACCGCCGCGGGCTGATGGAAGGCGCCGACGTAGTTCTTGGCCTCGGGAAGATCGACCCCGGTCTTGCCGCCGTAGGCCGAGTCGACCTGCGCGACCAGCGTCGTGGGCACCTGCAGGTAGCGCACGCCGCGCTGGTAGGTCGCGGCGCAGAAGCCGCCCAGGTCGCCGACGACGCCGCCGCCCAGCGCGACCACGACGTCCTCGCGCGTCATGCCCGCCTTGGCCAGCTCGGTCCACACGATCTCGGCGTGAGCGATCGTCTTCGACTGCTCGCCGGGCATCACCGAGACGCGACCGGAGAGCGGCTCCAGCGCATCGGCGTACAGCTGGGCCACGCGGCCGTCGGTGACCAGGAACCGCCGGCCGGCGACCGTCGCCGGCCAGAACCCGTCGCGCTCGAGCAGTCGCGGCCCCACGAAGACCGGGTAGTCGCCCGACGCGCTCGCCGCCCACAGCAGCTTCGCCCTCGGCGGCAGCCCGTCGAGCGCGGGCAGCACCTGCGCCATCGCATGCGAGCGCTCGGCCGGGACGGTCGCGTCGGCCAGCCGGCGGTAGACCGGATCGCGCTCGGCGTACAGGCGCTCGAAGCGCCCGCGATCGGCGGCCAGCGGGCGCCCGGTGCCGCGCGCGCGGGCCCAGGCCACGTCGGCGGGCACGTCGATCCAGACGACGAAGTGCTCGGCCAGCGCCGCCCGCACGGCCTCGGAGCCGATCGCACCGCCGCCGAGCGACACCGCCCGCCGCGGCTCGGCGTCGAGCAACTCGGTCGTGACCCGTTCCTCCTCGGCCCGGAACACCGCCTCACCGTCCTCGGCGAACACGCGCTCGATCGGCTTGCCGAGCCGCTGCTCGAGCACCGCGTCGACGTCGACCGCCTCGAGCCCCAGCAGCTCGGCCGCGCTCCGCGCCGCCGTGCTCTTGCCCGCCCCCATGAAGCCGATGAAGGCCAGCGACCGGCCGTGGGGGTGCCTCCCGGACCCCTCCACTAATCGGCCACCTTGCGCCAGACGATGCGGCGCTCGTAGTGGTGCACCGCCGCGTGCACGTCGTCGATGTGATCGCCGCCGAACTTGTCCCGGTAGGCGTCCGCGAGCACGAAGGCGACCATCGCCTCACCGACCACGCCGGCCGCCGGGACCGTGCACGAGTCGGTCCGCTCGCGCAGTGCCTGCGCGGGCTCGTGGGTGGCGATATCGACCGAGCGCAGCGGCTTGGTCAGGGTCGGCAGCGGCTTCATCGAGCCGCGCACGACGAGCGGCGCGCCTGTCGTCATGCCGCCCTCCAGCCCGCCGGCGCGGTTCGTCGGCCGGTGATAGCCCTGGTCCTCGTCGTAGAAGATCTCGTCGTGGGCGCGGGAGCCGGGCACGCCCGCGACCTCGAACCCGTCACCGATCGAGACCGCCTTGACGGCTTGGATCGAGAGGATCGCCTGCCCGAGGCGTCCGTCCAGGCGCTCCTCCCAGGAGACGTGCGACCCGAGCCCGGGGTGCAGGCCGAAGGCACGGACCTCGAACACGCCGCCGAGTGACTCGTTCTCCTTGCGGAGCCTGTCGATCTCGGCCACCATCGCCCTCGTGGCCTCGGCGTCCAGGCAGCGGACCGGCGACTCGTCCACGGCCGCGAAGTCCTCCGGACGCAGGTCGTCGCGGTGGGGCGCCTGCACGCCGGTGATCTGGATCACGTGCGAGAACACCTGCACGCCGAGCGCGGCCAGGAACGTCTTGGCCACCGCGCCGCCGGCCACCCGAGCGGCCGTCTCGCGCGCGCTGGCCCGCTCGAGGATGTCGCGCACGTC
>DATMGZ010000054.1:0-12470 GCA_035555155.1 Solirubrobacteraceae bacterium
TCTCGACCACGTGGGAGGGCGCCGGCGGGATCGGCGGCTTCTTCGAGCGGACGTTTGCGCCGCGGGTGATGCGCGGCATCTACGCCGATGAGCTCGAGCGGCTCAACGCCTACGCGCGCGAGCGTGGCCGGCGCGTGTAGCAGCAGTCCACGCGGTCACCGCGGACGCGGCCGCTCCCCAAGGCGCGGCAGCGAGCGCCTGAGCCGGGCCGGCGACCCCGCGATTTCGGGATGTGAGCGCAGGGGTCTAAGCTCGGTGGGCGCCAATTGCGGCGACTGCACCCTGAAAGGACCGCCACATGCCCCTCTTCTTCTTCACCGTTGAACAGCAGGAACGAGCCATCGTCGAGCGCTTCGGCAAGTTCGTCCGCGTCGCCGGCCCGGGGCTTCAGCGCAAGTCCCCGTTCGTGGAATCGGTCGCCGGGCGCATGACCCTGCAGGTCGAGCAGCTCAACGCCGACATCGAGACCAAGACCCAGGACAACGTGTTCGTGGTCGTCAAGCTGGCGATCCAGTACATGGTCGGCGCCACCGAGGAGAAGGTGAAGGACGCCTTCTACAAGCTCGACGACCCCGAGGTGCAGATGAAGTCCTATGCCTTCGACGTCGTGCGTTCCCACATCCCGACGATGGACCTCGACGAGGCCTACGCCGACGCGGACACGATCGCGAAGCACATCCAGGACACGCTGCAGACCCAGATGGCCGATTACGGCTACGAGATCATCAAGGCGCTGATCACGAACATCGAGCCCGACCAGCGGGTCAAGGACGCGATGAACAACATCAACGCCGCGCGACGGAACCAGGAGGCCGCCACGGCCCAGGGCGAGGGCGACAAGACGCTGCGGATCAAGAAGGCCGAGGCGGAGTCCGAGGCGATGCGCCTGCACGGTGAGGGCGTGGCCGCCGAGCGGCGGGCGATCGCGCAGGGCCTCAAGGACTCGCTGGCCCTGATCTCCGACGAGGACGGCATCGACGCCAAGGAGGCGATGGGCCTGGTGGCGCTGACCCAGTACATGGACACGCTCCGCTCGGTCGGCGAGAACGGCAACATGACGACGCTTTTGCTCCCGCACTCCCCGGCCACTGTCGGGTCGCTGATGGATCAGGTCCAGGAGGGCATGCTGACCGGCAACCTCGCCGCCGATGCGAGCAAGCACCCCGGCAACGGAGGCCGGAACAGCCCGTCCTTGCCCGGCCGCTCGTAGCCCAGGCGCCGACGGGAGTCCGAGCGAGGCACCAGACGATGGCCGGCGGCGGCCAGAGCATGGTTGACTTCCTCGGCGTGCCGGCGGACCGGCGGTTGCTGGGCGAGGACATGGCCAACCTGCCCGCGGCCGAGCAGTACCACGAGACGGCCGTCGCGGCCCGCGGCCACAACCGGCTCGTCGCAACGGGCTCGACGCTCACCGGCGTCACGCTCGTCGGCGGCGCCGCGATGGCGCTCTACGGTGGCGCTGAGCTGCTGTTCGGCGGCGGCGGCGGTGCGCCGGCGGCGATCCTCCTCGTGGTCGGGCTGCTGCTCGTGGCCACTCACTGGGGTTGGGTCCACGTCGCCGAGTACGCCGGCGTGACGATCGACGAGCGCCGGGAGCGCGAGTCCGACCGCCACCGGCAGGCCTGGCTGGCGAGCGTCGCACCGTACCCGCGCTTCAGCGTCTCCACCAGCGTGGGCGACGACGCCTCGACGCGCGTCGCGCGTGTCCTGCACAAGCCCGTGCTGACGCCCGCCGGGACGTTCACGTTCGAGCGTGAGGCCGACGCCGAGGAGCTCTACGACGCCCACACCCCTGCCGCCGTGATCGCCGGCGGTGTCGAGACGATGCGCCGGGAGGCACGGCTCGAGACCGACAATCTCCGGGAGCTGTGGGATGCGGCGGCGACCGCCTACGAAGCGACCCTGCTCAGCGCGCACGACGACCAGCAGCGGCTGCTCGCGGAGCGCGCCGCTGCCGCCGCCCTGTCAGAGCACATCAACGCGTCGATGCGCGAGCCACCGCTGGTCGAATAGCGGACGGCGAACCGGCCGGCATCGGCCGTCACCGGGCATGATTCGGCCATGGCGACGATCTACGGCGGCGTCGAGACCGGTGGAACATGGTGCGTGTGCGCGCTCGGCAGCGGGCCCGGCGAGCTGCTGGCCGAGGAGCAGTTCCCCACGGCGTCACCGCCGGAGACGCTCGAGCGGATCATCGACTTCTTTCGGGCGCAGCCCACGCCGGCCGCGATCGGGGTCGGCTCCTTCGGCCCGGTCGACGCCGACCCGGACTCCCCGAGCTGGGGTCAGGTGACCACCACGCCAAAGCCGGGATGGCAGCGAACGGCGGTGGCGAGCGTGATCCGCGACCGGCTCGGGGTGCCCGTCGCGTTCGACACCGACGTGAACGCGGCGGCGCTGGGGGAACACCGCTGGGGCGCCGGGCGCGAGGTCGGCAGCCTGTGCTACCTGACGGTGGGCACCGGGATCGGCGCCGGCCTGGTGATCGGCGGGCGCCCCCTGCGAGGGCTCGTGCATCCCGAGGTCGGTCACCTGCGCATCCCCCACGACCGTCAACGCGATCCGTTCCCCGGCTCGTGCCCCGTGCACGGCGACTGCTGGGAGGGGCTCGCGTCCGGCTCGGCGCTGGCCGAGCGCTGGAGCGCCTCGCCGGCCGACCTGCCCGACGAGCACCCCGCGTGGCGTCTGGAAGCCGATTACGTGGCGCTGGGCCTGCTCAGCATCGTGTGCGTCGCCTCGCCCGAGCGGATCGTCGTCGGCGGCGGGGTGATGGACCGGCGGCTGCTGCTGCCGATGGTCCGGGAGCGCCTGCGCGACCTCCTCGCCGGCTACCTCGACACGCCGATGCTCGGCGAGCGCATCGACGACTACCTCGTCGCTCCGGCCCTCGGCGATCGCGCCGGCGTGCTCGGAGCGATCGCGCTGGCCGAGCTTCTCACGCTCTGAGGCTCCCGAGCGCCGACTCGGAGCTCGGGTGCAGGAGCAAGACGCCACCCGGATCCGAGAGCTCGATGCTCCGCCGGGCCGTCGCCTCCGGGCTCATCGCCAGCACCAGGTGCCCGCGCGCCCGTTCCATGTCCCGGTGCAGCTCGAACAGCATCTGGACGGCGCTCGAATCGAGAAACCCGACGTGCGTGAGGTCGAGCACGAGCGTGGCCACGTCCGCGGGCACGCTTTCGCGCAGGGCCTGCTCCACGTCGTGACGGTTGCCCAGGTCGAGATCGCCATACAGGGTCGCGGTCACGGCCTGGGCGCCGCCGACCCGCTCGATCCGCACGCGCGGCGGCGTGATCACGCCGACCCCCCAGCTCCTTGACCAGCGTGCGAGCCCGATGCCGCTGCCCTCGTGCGAGCGCGACCACGCCTCCTCGACGCGGTGGAAGCGCTCGAACAGCCGATCGAGATCCTGCGCGGGGATCCCGATTCCGCTGTCGCACACCTCGACCACACCGCGGCCGGCGGACTCGTGCACACGGACGGTGATCCCGCCCTCGCGAGTGAACTTGAGCGCATTGGAGAGGAGGTTGAGAACGATCTGCTCGAGTTGGTCGGCGTCGGCGATCACGACCACGGGAGCGGGCGCGCAGTCGAGGTTCAGCGTGAGTCCGGCCTTCTCCACCGCCGATCGGAACATGCTCGCGAGCTCGCCGCAGAACGTGCCCAGGTCGATCGGCCGCGGATCGGCCTTCACGCGTTCGGCCTGCAGGCGGGAGAACTCGAGCAGGGTGTTCACATGCTTGAGCAGCCGCAGCGCGTTGCGGTGGGCCATCACCAGCGCCGGGTCCGGATCGGGGCGGCTGACGGCATCCTCGAGCGGACCCAGCAGCAGCGTGAGCGGAGTGCGGAACTCGTGGGACGTTGGAGAAGAACTCCGTCTTGGCTCGGTCGAGCTCCGCCAGCGACTCGGCACGAGCCCGTTCCTCCTCGAGCGCGCGGGCGTCCGCAACGGCGCCGCCGATCGCGTTGGCGACAAGCTCGCAGAACCGGTGCAGGTCGTCATCGAGCGGCCGATGGCGGCTGAGGCCGCACACCAGCGCCAGGGTCGCGCTCCCGTCGCCGGCGTCGTCGACGGGCAGGACCAGCGCCTTGTCAGCCACAGGTCGATCCGCGCCCGTCGCCAGCTCGAGCGCGGGCACCTCGCCCATCACGCTGTGCTCTCGCCGCCGCAGGGTACCGTCGAGCCGGCGCCGGAGCTCGGCGTCCGGCCCATCCGTGCCGACCCGCGAGCCGCCGGCGAGGCGGCGCTGCTCCCGGCCGCTCACTCCGGTCGCGGTGACCAGCCTGGGCTCATCCTCGATCTGCTCGTACAGGATCGCGAAGGGGAGATCGTGCCGGTCGACATCGAGCGCGGCCACCGCCTCGCGCTCGACCACGCCGACACGGTCGATCCTCCGGACCCGGGCCGCGATCTCCGACAGCGTCTGCAGGCGGCGACCGCTGAGCACCCGCTCGGTGATCTCCGAGACGACCCCGAGCAGACCACCGACCCCGCCGGCGCCGTCCATGATCGGGCTGTAGGCGAAGTCGAAATAGCACTCCTCGGGGTAGCCCCGAGCGCTCGAGGTGGAGCAACTGGGCCTCCGACCACGACGCCCGGCCGCGTTCGACCACGTCCAACGCGAGCGGCCCGAGGATCGGCCACACCTCGGCCCACAGCTCCGCCGCCGGTTGCCCCAGTCCGTCCGGGTGCTTGGCGCCCATCAGCGGGATGTACGCGTCGTTGTAGACGTTGATCAGCTCGTGGCCCCACCACAGGAACATCGGAAATCGCGACGCCAGGCAGATGCTCACGGACGTGTGGAGCGGCTGCGACCAGCGGTCCCGGGGTCCCAGCGGCGTCTGCGACCAATCCTTGGCCCGGATCAGCTCACCGACCTCCCCGCCGCCCCCCGGGACGGCCGCGCCGATCTCGCTCATCGCTGCGTACCTCGTCTCACGACCGGGCAATTTCTAACCGATCGACGCCCGCGGTCACCGCGCGCCCAGCCATCAGACGGTCACGCTGATGCGCAGGCCGCTGCGTCGCCGGGCCGGTAGGACGGTGGGGCAGCGGAGGGTCGGGCGCCACAGCCGCGGTTGGGCGCCGTCCCGAGCACGAAGCTCAGATGGGCGCCGTGGGCGATGTCGGCGACCGCCGGCGCGACCACGCCCGAACAGGTGCGCGCCAATGCCGCAGCGGCGAGCTGGAGCCCGAGCCCGGACGACCTCGCCGCGCTCGAGCACCTGCTCGCCGCAGTCTGACGTCGAACCGCCGGCCGCTCAGCCAGTGCCGGTGGCTTGCTCCCGGGCCACTTCGAACGCTCGGTGCGCCTTCGGCCCTCCGGGCGCGGTGCCCTTGAGCACGACCACGGCCAGGTACAGGACGACGAGCACAAGGTCGGCTCGGCGCCGCCTGCGACCGCCTCGCTTCAGCGCCGTCGAGGCCACCGCCACGACGGCGGTGACGATCCAGCCCTCAGGGGACGCCGGATTCCATCCCCAGCCGATCCGCCGCGGCGCGAACCAGACCTTGGTGCCGATCAGCGGAACCGTGCGCACCGTCTTCTCGCCGCTCATGTCGTGGACGCTACTCCTCCGCGGTCGCCGGGCCGCACGGCCGGCACTGCATCTGCGGCGGCTGCGGCTCGAACGCCCCACCGGCCGGCTGCGCTTCGAGCTCGAAAACGCTCGAGGCCCTGCCGCCCCAGCCGATGTGGGCGGCGCCGGGATTGTCCGCCCGGACCCCGGGGTAGGCCCGAATCGACAGCTTGCGTTGGGAGGCGCGAACAGGAAGGACATCCGATGCCGTACCGACTTCAACCCGGCGAGTCAGTGTCGGGCGCTCTGTGCCGAAGCGCGCGCGAGCAGCTCGATCACGCGATCAGCGAGCTCAGCGACGGCGTCGAGGTCGACACCGTCACGGCGATCCACGACGCCCGCAAGGCGCTCAAGAAGGAGCGCTCGTTGCTGCGGCTGTGCCGCGGCGCCCTGCCCGCGGCCGAGCGCCGGCGCGAGAACAGGACGTTCCGTGACGCCGCTCACGGCCTCGGCGCGGCCCGGGACGCCGACGTCATGCGCGAGACACTCGACGAGCTCGGCGACCGATACGCCGGGCAGGTTCCGACGGCGACGTTCGATGCGGTCCGCGGACCGCTCGAGGCCGAGCGGACGACGGCGCGCCGGCTCCTCGAGCAGGGCGACGCGACTGAGCAGGTCAGCGCCGAGCTGAGGGACGCGGTCCTGCGCATCGACGAGTGGCCGCTCGAGCGCGACGGCTGGCGGGCGGTCGCCGACGGACTCAGTCGCGAGTACGTGCGCGGGCGCAGAGCGTACACGCGCGCCCGAGCCCGGCCGACGGACGAGAACCTCCACGCGTGGCGCAAGCGGGCCAAGGACCTCTGGTACCACCTGCGGTGGCTGGGGCCGATCTCCCCGCGCACGATGCGCGGGCACGCCGAGGACGCGCACCGTTTGGCCGATCTGCTCGGTGACGACCACGACCTGGCTGTCCTACGGTCGACGCTGATCGAGCTGGCCGGCCGGATCCCCCAGGATCTCGATCCGGTCCTCGGCCTGCTCGAGCACCGCCGAGCCCAGCTTCAGACCGAGGCGATGTTCCTCGGTGAGCGGCTCTACGCCGAGAAGCCGAAGGCGTTCGTGCACCGCCTGCACCGCTACTGGCAGGCGTGGCGCGATGAGACGCGCGCCGCGGCCGAGCACCGGCCGGCGGAGCTGGCCGAGGCGGCGGCAGGCTAGCTCCCGGGGCGCGCCGTCGCCGGGCCCGACCGCCGAGATCTGACGCCCGGCACTCAAACGACAGCGCGGGAATGCCGATGCTGGGGTGTATGAGCCCCAGCATCGGCGTCCCGCCTGCCCTGGTCCCCGAGGAGCGGAATGCCCCGCGAGGTCTGATCCCGCCGTCGCAGCGCGGACGCTCGGCACGCCAGATCGGCGACGTGATCGTCGATCTGGGGTTCGTGCGGCGCGAGACGGTCGAGGCGGCGGTCGAGACGGCGCACACGCAGGGCCGGACGACGGGCCAGATCCTGATCGAAACCGGGGCGCTGCGCCACGACCAGCTCGCCCGGGCATTGGCCGAGCGCCTCGGCGTCGACTACGTCGACCTGTCGGTGTTCGAAGTCGACATGGGTGCGGTCAACCTGATCACGGTCGATGTCGCCAAGCGCTACCAGGCCGTTCCGGTCGCGTTCATGCCCGAAGAGTCCGTCCTGCTGGCGATGGCCGACCCGACTAACGTCCTGACCGTCGACGAGATCTCGATGATCACCGGGCTCTCCGTCAGGCCAGCGGCCGCGGAGCGCGAGGACATCAGCGCGCTGATCGCCCGGCTCAACCGGCTCGACGAGAGCGTCATGGCGGTCGACGAGCCCGAGCCCGAGCTCGAGATCGAGCTGACGCCCACCAGCCCCGGGCAGGGCCCGGAAGCGCCGATCGTGAAGCTCGTGCAGTCGATCATCGCCGAGGCGGTGGAGCGCGGCGCGTCGGACATTCACTGCGATCCCGAGTCAGGCGACATGCAGGTCCTGTTCCGGATCGACGGGGTGTTGACCCGGGCGGCCACCGTTGCCCGCTCCATGTCAGCCGGCGTGGTCTCGCGCATCAAGATCATGGCCAACCTCGACATCGCGGAGCGACGCGTCGCCCAGGACGGCCGCCTTGCCGTGACCATCGACGGCCGTCGCATCGATGTGCGGGTGGTGACGCTACCGCTGATCCGGGGCGAGGCCGTGGTGATGCGCATCCTCGACACCGGCTCGGTCGTGCGCGACCTCGACGCGCTCGGCATGAGCGGGCGCGACCTCGAGACCTTCCTGTCGGCGATCGGCAAGCCGTACGGGGCCGTGCTGGTCACCGGCCCCACGGGCTCGGGCAAGTCGACGACGCTCTACGGTGCACTCGGAATCGTCAACGACGGCCGGCGCAGCGTCCTCACGATCGAAGACCCGGTCGAGTCCGCGATTGCGGGGATCAAGCAGATGCAGGTCGCCCCGAAGGCCGGCGTGACCTTCGCCGCCGGCCTGCGCTCGATGCTCCGCGCCGACCCCGACGTGATCATGGTCGGCGAGATCCGTGACGCCGAGACCGCGGCGATCGCGGTTCAGGCGGCGTTGACCGGCCATCTCGTGCTGTCCACTCTGCACACGCGCGACGCCCCCAGCGCGATGACCCGCCTCATCGACATGGGCATCGAGCCGTTCATGATCGCGGCGGCGGTCGACTGCGTCGTGGCGCAGCGCCTCGCGCGCGTCCTGTGCGAGCAGTGCAAGCGCCCGGCCACGCTCGCGCCGGAGGTGCTGGCCGAGCATGGACTCGAGGATGCCGAGGTGTACGAGCCGGTCGGCTGCATGCGCTGCGGCGACACCGGCTACCACGGCCGCATCGGGCTCTATGAGGTGATGCCGGTCACCGAGACGATCCGGACCCTGCTGCTCGAGCGACGCGGCGTCGACGAGATCGCCGCCGCCGGGGCCCGGCTCGGCATGAGCAGCATGCGCGAGGACGGGATGGAGAAGGTCCGGCAGGGCATCACCTCGCTGGTCGAGGTGGCCCGAGTCACGACCGCGCTGTGAGTGCTCCGTCGGCCGTGGCCGACGCCAGCGTCGACGCCGCGCGGGTCATGGCACCGATCTCGACCGTCGCCTCGCGGGCCGTGCGATTGATCGCGGTCATGTTGATGAAGCCGTGGATCATGCCGGGGATGCGGCGCAGGACGACCGGCGTGCCCCCCGCCCGCAGCGCCGCCGCGTAGGCCTCGCCCTCGTCGCGCAGCGGGTCGAACGCGGCCGTGACCACGATCGCCGGCGGCAGCCCACCGAAGTCGTCGGCGAGCAGTGGCGACAGGCGCGGATCGCGGCGGTCGGCGTTCGTCCCGCCAAGGTAGTTGGCCTCGGCCCAGTTGCGGTCGGTCTCGGTGAGGAAGAAGCCCTGCCCGAACAGGTCGGCCGAGGGCCAGCGCCGGCTGAAGTCGACGGTCGGGTAGATCAGGACCTGGAGCGCAGCGCGGCGGCCTTCCGCGGCGGTGAGCCGGCTCGCCACGGCGGCGAGGTTGCCGCCCGCGCTGTCGCCCCCGACCGCAACCCGGGCCGGATCGGCACCGAGCTCCCGGGCGTGTTCAAAGCCCCACAGCAGCGCCGCGTGAGCGTCCTCGACGGCGGCCGGGAACGGGTGCTCGGGCGCCAGGCGGTACTCGATCGAGAGCACGTGCAGGCCACCGTGGCGGCACAGCACCCGGCACGGCTCGTCATGGGTATCGAGATCGCCGATCGTGAACGCCCCGCCGTGCAGGAAGACGAGCAGCGGGTGCGGACCGCCCGGCTCATCGGGGATGTAGTGGCGCGCACGCAGCGGGCCGGCGGCGCCGCCGACCTCGAGCTCGCGGACCGCACCGACCGCCGTCCTGCGGCCCGAGACGGCGAGCGCGTCGCGCCGCGTGGCGGCGCGGATCTCGGCCGGCGGGGCGCTGGCCCCCCCGGGACCGGTCAGGGATATGCCACCGCGAAGCCGCTCGCCGGCTGTGAGCACGAGCTGGATGCCCGGGTCGAGCTCCTGTCCGTCGATCGTGACCGGGCGGCCGCCGGCGAGCCGCAGTTGGGTGCGGGGCGAGAGCCGGGAGAACCCCCGGGCGACGCCCGCTTCGAGGCGCTCACGGCGAGTCAGCGGCGGGTCGAGCACCGGCTATTCGGCGCGACCCGGCGTGAGCAGCGCGTCGAGCTCCCCGAGTTGGCGGCGCACGCCCCCGCAGACCTGCTCACAGAGCTCGAACACGCCCTCGTCGGCGATCGCATAGCGCACGTGGTTGCCGTCCTTGGTCCGGGACACCAGGCCCGCGCTGTGGAGGATCCCCATGTGCTTGGAGACGTTCTGCTGCGAGGCGCCGAGCTTCTCCTGGAGCTCTCCGACGGTCGCGTCGCCATCGCGCAACTGGTCGAGCAGCTTGATCCGCATCGGCTCGGCAAGCACACGGAAGCGCTGGGCGATCAACTCGACGAGCGGATCGGCGAGCGGATGCGACAAGGAGCTGCGGACGGCCACCCGACTAGGGTATCACAAGCGCACAGTTGTATAGCTTGTAATGGCTGGTACAGGGCGGGTTAAGTGACCGGCCCGCCGACGCTCACGTGGGTGACCGGGACGTCCAGCTCGCGCCGCAGGCGCTTGAGCTCTCCCTGCTCCTGCCAGGACTCGTGCTCCCTGGGGTGGGTGACGACGATCACCTCGTCGGCGCCGAAGGCACGCAGCCGGTCCTCGAGCGCGGACGCCGGGCTCGGGTCGCCGACCTCACCGCGGGCCACGATCCCGCACTGCTCCGCCCACCGCAGGGAGCGGTTCAACCGCGCCTGTGCGGCCACGCGTTCGCGGTCGATATCCGTCACGGCGTAGTGCACACGCGAGGTCAGCACGGGGACCAGCACGTCGATCTCGGTGTGCTCAGGATCGACCCGCGTGATCTGCCTGCGCAGCTCATCGCCGGACAGGGTCTCGTTGGCCACCACGAGCACGTGGCGGGTGCCGGCCGGCGAGCCCGCGGGATGACTCTCACGCGCCGCCTCGCCGAGTGCCTCGCGGCGGTCCGGGTTCTCGGCACGCAGGTATGCGGCTGCCGCCGCCACGATGGCGACGATCAGCACCGCGACGCCGACCCAGGCCGTCGTGAGCACCCCCAGGACCACGGCAACGGCAATCACGGCCACGGTTCCGAACACGAGCCGGAAGGCCTCTCGTTCTGATCTGATGGGTGTGCGCATAGTGACCTGAACCTACGCCCGGCGCGGCAGCGGGTCATGCGGGAAAACCACGGGTCCGACCGCGCATTTTCCCCGGCTCGCCGCCGTGCCCCAGCGCCGTCATCCGATCGGGGTGAGGCGCGCACGCCGAGGAGCGTCACACTGAAGCGATGGAGACGAGCACCGATCTCGAGGGAGCGGGTCCGGTCCTGACGATGCCGGACGCGCCGGCGGCGTTCCACGTCATGGCGAAGCCGACCGGCGCGATCTGCAATCTCGATTGTGAGTACTGCTTCTTCCTGTCGAAGGAGATGCTGTATCCGGGCAGTCGTTTCCGGATGGCGGAGGAGTTGCAGGAGACCTATATCCGCCAGCTGCTCGAGGCCCACGAGCACGCGCCCGAGGTGATCGTCGCCTGGCAGGGCGGCGAGCCGACGATCATGGGCCTGGACTTCTTCCGCCGCTCGATCGCGCTGCAGCAGCAGTACGTCCGGCCGGGACAACGGATCCTCAACACGCTGCAGACCAACGGAACGCTGCTCGACGACGAGTGGGGCGCGTTTCTCAGGGAGCATGACTTCCTGGTCGGGATCTCGATCGACGGGCCGCGCGAGATCCACGACACCTACCGCGTCTCCAAGGGGGGCAGGCCGACCTTCGACCGCGTGATCCGCGGACTCGATCACCTCAAGCGCCACGGGGTCGATTGGAATGTCCTCACCACCCTGCACGCCGCCAACGGCGACCACGGCCGGCGCGTGTACCGGTTCCTGCGCGACGAGCTCGAGGCGACGTTCATCCAGTTCATCCCGATCATCGAGCGGGCCACCCCGGAAACGCTGGAGGTCGCGGACGCGGGCTGGGGCGGGCACGTCGCGGGCCGCCCCCTCTACACCCAGCACGGGGAGCTCGTGACCCACCGCTCGATCGGTCCCGAGCAGTACGGGCGCTTCCTCATCGATGTGTTCGAGGAATGGGTGCGCCGCGACATCGGCACCGTGTACGTCCAGATGTTCGACACCGCCCTGGCCAACTGGGTCGGGGAACCCGGCGGGATGTGCGTGCACGCCGAGACCTGCGGCCAGCAGCTCGCGCTCGAGCACAACGGCGACCTCTACTGCTGCGACCACTACGTCGAGCCCGACTACCTGCTCGGCAACATCACCCAGACGCCGATGGCGCAGCTCATCGCCTCCGCCCAGCAGACCACGTTCGGTGCCGACAAGCGCGACACGCTCACCCAGTACTGCCTCGACTGCGATGTGCGCTTCGCCTGCCACGGCGGCTGCCCCAAGGACCGCTTCGCGACCTCCCCCTACGGCGAGCCCGGCCAGCACTACCTGTGCCCCGGCTACAAGCTCTTCTTCCACCACGTCGGGCAACCCATGCAGACCATGTCCGGACTGCTCGCCACCAACCGCGCACCCTCCGAGCTAATGCGCGCCTACACCGCCGCAGACGCCACCCGCGGCCGCAACGACCCCTGCCCCTGCGGCTCACACCGCAAATGGAAACACTGCCACGGCGCCGGCTGACCCGGCGGCCGGCTGACCCGGCGTCGCGCGCCGCTCAGGCGCTCTGATCCTCGCGGCGCTGGCGCTGGCGGCGGAGCTCTTGGCGGGCGACGGACAGGCGATGCACCTCGTCGGGTCCATCGGCGATTCTCAGGGTGCGCAGGCCCGCGTACATGTAAGCCAGCGGGAAGTCGTCACTGACGCCGGCCCCGCCGTGAACCTGGATCGCGCG
>DATMGZ010000055.1:0-4419 GCA_035555155.1 Solirubrobacteraceae bacterium
ATGCTCAACGCGGTCGGCGAGACGGTGCTGCACCACCGTCGCCTCGAGCACATGATCGGACGTGCTCCGGGCGGTGAGGACGAGCTCGAGCGCGAGGTGGATCTCGGCGAACGACTCCTGTCCGAGCTGCAGGACGCGGTCCTCGGCATGCGAAGCCTCCCGCTGCGCTCGATCACGGCCCCGTACCCGCGCGCGGTCCGAGACGCGGCGAAGGCGCACGGCGTCGAGGCGGACCTCGTGATCACCGGAGGCGAGACGCAGCTCGACCGCGCCGTGCTCGAGGGTCTCTCGGATGCGATCGGCCATCTGCTCCGCAACGCCGTGGCGCACGGCATCGAGACCCCGGAGGCGCGCGAGCGCGCGGGCAAGCCACGTCGCGGCCGGATCGAGTTGAGCGCCGTGCAACGGGGCGGCCTCGTCGCGATCGAGGTGCGCGACGACGGGCGCGGCGTGAGCCGAGCTGCACTCGCCGAGGTCCCGGCCGAGGGATCGCTGGTCGAGCTGCTGGCGGCGCCGGGGTACTCGACGGCCGCAGAGGTGAGCGGGCTCGCCGGCCGGGGCGTCGGGCTCGACGCAGTCAAGAATCATGCCGAGGGAATGGGCGGCTGCCTCGACATCTCCACCGAGCTGGGGCGTGGCACCCGGGTCACCCTGCTGCTGCCGGTGACGCTCGCGTTGATGCGTGTGCTCGTCGTCGAGCGCGCCGGCCGGCGCTTCGGGCTGCCGCTGTCCAGCGTGGCCGAGGTCCTCGAGCTCTCCAGGCCGATGATGCTGGCGGGACGGCCGGCGATTGCGCTGCGGGGCGAGCGTCTGTGGCTGGCCGACCTGATCAGCGTCCTCGGCGGACACCCGTCCGAGGCGGCGCTGAGCCGCCGGGCCGCCGTCGTCCGCTGGTCCTCGCACCAGATCGCCCTGGCCTGCGATGCGATCCTCGGCGAGCAGGAGGTGGTGGTGAAACCGCTCGGCTTCGGCTTCGAGGCCACGCCCGGGTACCTCGGCGCATCGGTGCTGGGCGATGGCGGCATCGTGCTGATCCTCGACTCGGCCTTCCTGGTGCGCGGCGCCGACGCCCACTCCCCCACCTCGAGAACCCGCCCCCCGGGCGGAGCGGCCCCGTCGTCGCCGAGGATTCTCGTGGTCGACGATCAACGCACGGCCCGCGAGCTCCACCGCACCATCCTCACGGCCGCGGGTTACCGGGTCGAGACGGCCCGGGATGGGCGCGATGCGCTCGAGGTGCTCGCCCGACGGGGCCCCTTCGATCTCGTCGTGACCGACCTGCAGATGCCGGCGATGAGCGGCGGTGACCTGCTGCGGACGATTCGCGATGACGTCGAGCGCTCCGACCTGCCCGTGATCGTCGTCACGTCGAACCCGGGGTCCGAGCCGGCTGCCGGGGAAAGCGGCTCGGGCGCCGATGCCTTCATTCCGAAGCAGGAGTTCGACGAGCGAGCGCTGCTGGCCACGATCACCGACCTGATCGGCGAGACGTGAGCTCGTGCCGGGCGCGGCGTCATCCGAGCGTCCCGTGCGGATCATGCTTGCCGCCCGCGCGGGCAGCCGACTGCGGGCCTTGCCCGACTACCTGGAAAGCGCCACCGAGCCCGGAGATCCGCAGCTGCGCGTCGTCGAACGCTGCACCGAGTACGAGCAGGTGCTCGGCGCCCTGACCCGATCCGCTCCCGACCTGATCGCCATCGAGCTCGAGCTGCTCGGTTCCGAGCCGGGCGAGATCGGGCGACGCGTCCGCGCGCTGGGGCCGACTCGAGTGGCCGTGCTGGGCGCCTCCAGACGGCAGCGCTCCGAGCCGGCGCTCGCCGCGCTGGCGGCGGGCGCGGTCGCCGTCCTGCCCGCTTCGGCCATCGACTTCGACGCGCCGTCGAGCGCGTGGGCGCGATCCTTCCGGATCCAGTTCAAGCGACTCGCGGTCGCCGGGAGCCCCACGCGCTTGGTGGAGGCCGTGGCAGGGGCGGGCGTCACCCTTCCCGAGGACGCGTGCCCGGTGATCGGCGTCTGCGCCTCGACCGGCGGCCCTAAGGCGCTCGAGACGGTGCTGGGCCGGCTGCCCGTCGACTTTCCGATCCCGGTGCTGGTGGTGCAGCACATGACGCCGCGATTCACTGCGGGTCTCGTCACCTCGCTCGATGCGATGGTCAGGGTGCCGGTGGCCCTCGCGCGCGGGGGCCATCCGCTGGAGGCCGGGGTGTGGATCGCTCCCAGCGGATGTCATCTCACGCTCAGCCCCGATCGGCACCTCGTGCTCGACCGGCGTCCCGCCGTGAGCGGCCACCGACCTTCGGGAGACCGGTTGCTGCGGAGCCTCGCGAGCGTGGCCGGCGCCCACGCGGTCGCTGTCGTCCTGACCGGCATGGGGCGCGACGGGGCAGCTGGGCTGGCTGCGGTCGCGGCGACCGGAGGCCGGACGCTCACGCAGGATGAGGCCAGCTCCGCGGTCTACGGAATGCCGCGCGCGGCGGCGCAACTCGGAGCGGCGCAGATCCTGTCCCTGCCGGCGATCGGCGACGAGCTGGCGCGCCTGGCGTCGCGGCGGGCGAGAACCGCCATCGGCACGGAGGCGCCGGTGGCGCCACAGTGACACGCCGGCCGGGCGGCCCGATCCTAGGGGCGCGCGAGCTGCGGCCGAGTACGCGCCCGGATTGCGGCTGGCTACGGATCAGGGGAGCCCGCCTGACGCCGATCCCTTCTGTCAGAGGCACCCGGTCACGTCGCCCAACGAATGCGATCGGACCTCTGCCCGCCCTCCGTCCCGAGCCGAGATCTCTCCTCCTCAGTCTTGATCGGATGGGCCCCGACACAGTCCTGCGAGGTTCCGGGCCACGCTGCAGCCCGGAACCTCGTGAGGACCGTCACCGGCATGTGGCCCCGCGGTCTCCGCGAGCGGCCGCCCGGTGGCTAATCCATGATTAGACGACGAGCCGGCCGGATAGCTATAGCTGTCGTGATCCAGTCGGTACCAGATCACTCCGGGGCCAGCGCGCCCGACTACCGCCACACCGCCCTCTTCTACGCGGGCGAGGAGGAGTTCGTGCGCCGTACGGCGCACTTCATCCGCGCGGGCATACCTCGCCGCGAGCCCACGCTGGTCGTCGTGTCGAGCGAGAAGATCGATCGGTTGCGTCACGAGCTGGGCCCAGACGGCGCCGGCGTGCACTATGCCGACATGAGCGACGTCGGCAGCAACCCGGCGCGGATCATCCCGGCCTGGCAGGAGTTCATCGACGCACACCCAGGGCGTCAGCTGCGGGGCATCGGCGAGCCGATCTACCCGGAGCGCGACGCCGCCGAGCTGATCGAGTGCCAGCACCATGAGCGCCTGCTCAACCTCGCCCTGGCGGACTCGACGCTGTTCCTCGTCTGCCCCTACGACACCACGGCGCTCCTGGCCGCCGTCATCGCGGAGGCCAACCACAGCCACCCGCTGATCGCGGGCGAGCACGCAGAGCACATCAGCGCCGAGTACGCCGGAGCGCACAGCTGCGGCGATCTGCTCACCGCGCCCCTGCCCGAGCCAGCGCCATCGCCCGAGCCGATCCATTTCGGACTCGGCGACCTCGGCACAGTTCGCGGTCTCGTCGAGTGCACTGCGACCAGGGCGGGGCTCGACGAGGCGCGTTCGCAGGACCTCGTGATGGCGGTCAACGAGCTGGCCACCAACAGCGTGCGTCACGGCGGCGGCGAGGGGCACGTGCGCCTGTGGTCAGAGCCGGGTGGGCTGATCTGCGAGGTTCGCGACCGTGGAACGATCGCGGACCCGCTGGCCGGTCGCCGGCGGCCATCCGGCGAACACAGGGGCGGATACGGGCTGTGGCTCGCCAACGGGCTGTGTGACCTGGTGCAGGTGCGTACCGGGCCCGGGCTCAGCATCGTTCGTGTGCACATGCGCATCGGCTGACCGTAGGACCGTCGAGGCGAGCGAAGATCAGTAGGCTCGCGGCCACCGTGAACGGCCACTTCAAGATAGCGGTGCGCAGCCAGGACGGCGCCACCGTGATCGCCGTCAGCGGCGAGCTCGATCTCGCCTCGGCCCCGGCGCTCGAGGAGGAGCTGGCCCGGGCCGCGGCGTCGGACAGCGGCCTCGTGATCCTGGATCTGAGAGAGCTCGAGTTCATGGACTCGACGGGCCTGGGCCTGCTGGTCACGACCAACAAGCGGGCACAGGAGTCCGGCCGGCGGTTCGCGCTGGTCAAGGGAGGACCGCAGGTGCAGCGCCTGCTCAACCTGACCGGGGTCGGCGAGCGGCTGACTTTGGTCGACTCGCCCGAGGAGCTACTGGCCTGAGACCGGGCGGGGGTCCACGACGAGGACCCCCAGCATCTCGCCGCTCTCCACCGGCTCGGAGACCAGCTCGTCGGCGAGCAGCACGAGCGGCGCCAAGGCCGGATCGGTGGCGGCATCGGA
>DATMGZ010000056.1:0-2501 GCA_035555155.1 Solirubrobacteraceae bacterium
CTCGGCGGTCGCGTCGAGGGCGCCGAGGTGGGCGAGTTTGGGCGCTCGCAGCTGACGGTGTCGGAGCAGGGCCGCCTGCTCGCCGGCACGCCGCACGAGCAGACCTGCTGGATGTCGCACCGTGACACGGTTTTCTCCCCGCCGATCGGATTCACCGCGCTGGCCTCGTCGACCGCCTCTCCCGTGGCCGCGTTCGAGTCGGTCGAGCGGGGCATCTACGGGATCCAGTTCCATCCCGAGGTGGTCCACACGCCCTACGGCCAGCAGGTCCTGACCACGTTCCTGTCCGATGTCTGCGGATGTGACCGCTCGTGGAGCGCGCGTTCGGTGATCGAGGAGCAGGTCGAGCGGATCCGGGCCCAGGTCGGCGATGGCACCGCCATCTGTGGCCTCTCGGGTGGAGTGGATTCGAGCGTCGCGGCGCTGCTCGTACACCGCGCCATCGGCGACCGGCTGACGTGCGTGTTCGTCGACCACGGCCTGATGCGCAAGAACGAGGGCGAGCAGGTCATCGCCGCCTTCCGCGACCACTTCCACGTCCCGCTCGTCGCGGTCGACGCCGAGGACCGGTTCCTCGCCCGGTTGCGGGGCGTGACCGACCCCGAGGAGAAGCGCAAGCGGATCGGGGCGGAGTTCATCCGTGTGTTCGAGGAGGAGGCCGGCCGGCTCGAGGATGTGAAGTTCCTCGTCCAGGGGACGCTCTACTCCGACGTGATCGAGTCCGGCGGCGGCACCGGGACCGCGACGATCAAGTCCCACCACAACGTCGGCGGCCTGCCCGAAGACCTCGAGTTCGAGCTCGTCGAGCCCCTGCGCTCCCTGTTCAAGGACGAGGTGCGCGCGGTCGGTGCCGAGCTCGGCCTGCCCGAGCGCCTCGTCTGGCGCCAGCCCTTCCCGGGTCCCGGCCTGGCGATCAGGATCGTCGGCGGGGAGGCGACCCGCGAGCGTCTGGACGTCCTGCGCGAGGCGGACGCGATCCTCCAGGACGAGATCCGCAAGGCCGGTCTCTACCGGGACCTGTGGCAGTCCTTCTGCGTGCTGCCGGACATCCGCACCGTCGGGGTCCAGGGCGACTCGCGTACGTACGGGAACGTGATCGTGATCCGCGCCGTGACCAGCGACGACGCGATGACCGCGGACTGGGCGCGGCTGCCCTACGACCTGCTCGAGCAGATCGCCTCGCGGATGATCAACGAGATCCGCCCCGTCGGCCGTGTGGTGCTCGACATCACCAGCAAGCCGCCGGGCACGATCGAGTGGGAATAGCCGCGGCCCGCTCCTGGTAGGCCTCGCCGGCGGCCACTCCTAGGCTTGGCCGCCGGCGCGGTCGAGGATCGGAGAGACGTAGCGGCTGCGCTCGGCGGGGAGGGCGCCGCGGGCGAACCAGTGCGCCTGCTCGAGCTCTCCGCGGTCGATCCTGATCACCGGGTCCCGCAGGTCCACGTGGAAGCAGTGCAGTGTGTCGCGGCGGTGATTCATCCGGACCGGCATCTCGCCGATCGAGACCCAGTCGGTGGCGTCGATGCCGAGCTCCTCGCGCATCTCCCGGCGGGCGGCATGCAGCGGCGGCTCGCCGCGCTTGACCGCGCCCCCCGGGATGTCCCAGTGGCGGCGCCCATACGTGTGCCGGACGAGCAGGACCCGGTCGCCGTCGGTCAGCACGCATTTCACCCCGCTCTTCTGCGGCCTCGTCACGAACCACCAGACCTGCAGGACGCGGTATGCGGCTCGGTAGGCGGGGCGCCGAACGGCGACGGGAAGCTCCACAAATGCAGAGTAATGGCTTCGATTCCACCCGCGGGAATCGTGGGTCCCGAGGCGGATTTCACGCGCGCTCGAGATTCCCTATCATTGGCCTCCAGTCGCGCGGCCGCCGCGCGGCTTGTGCATGCCATGAAGACCTACGTCGCCACACCTGTTGATCGAGAGCGCAACTGGCTGCTCGTCGACGCCTCCGGGCAAACGCTCGGACGGCTCGCGACGCAGATCGCCGATGTACTCCGCGGGAAGCGCAAGCCGACCTACACCCCGCACGTCGACACGGGCGACTTTGTGATCGTGATCAACGCCGAGAAGATCGCCGTGACCGGCAATAAGCGCGCCGACAAGCGGTATTACCGTCACTCCGGCTATCCGGGCGGCCTCAAGTCGCGGACCCTCGCCGAGATGCTCGAGCGTCGGCCGGAAGAGGTCATCCGGCTCGCGGTCAAGGGGATGCTTCCCCGCAACCGGCTCTCGCGCAGGCAGATCACCAAGCTGAAGGTGTACGCCGGTCCTGAACATCCGCATGCTGCCCAACAGCCGCAACCGATGGAGGTTGAGCAGTGACCGACGCCGAGCACCCCGAGGACGAGCAGGCCCGCGACCAGGAGCAGCCGGCAGCCGCCGAGCCGCAGGAGAGCGAGCCCGCGTCCGCGGAGCCCGTCGCCGAGGAGCCTGCTCCCGCCGAGCCCCCTCCGGCGCCGCCGGCGCCCGTTGCTGCGGCCGAGCCGGCCGCCGCC
>DATMGZ010000057.1:0-9660 GCA_035555155.1 Solirubrobacteraceae bacterium
CCTCGCCCCGCTCGATCCGGATCTTGAAGCGCTGGATGTCGGCGCGCCGGACGAGCTCGCCGCCGCGCTCGTAGGGCACGATCTCGGCTCGGAGCTCCTGGCGCAGCGCCTCGAGGCGCTGCACCTCGTGCTTGAGCTCGCCGGCGCGGCGCTCGAGCGCGGCGACCTTGCGGGCCATCAGGTCGAGCTGCTCCTCGAGCTCGAACACGCGCTCGACGCCGGCCAGGTTCATGCCCAGCTCGGCGGTCATCCCCTGGATCCGGCGCAGCCGGTCGACGTCGGACTGGGAGTAGAGCCGGGTGCCCTTGGGTGAGCGCTTGGGCTCGATCAGGCCGCGGGCCTCGTACATGCGGAGCGTCTGTGGGTGCATCTCGGCCAGCTCGGCGGCGACGGAGATCATGAACACGCCGCGGTCCGAGGAGACCTCGACCCGGGTGGTCGTCGTGCGCACGCGCCGGGTGGCCATCAGCTCCGCTCCCCGGTCTTGCTGTGGGCGAACAGCTTGGCCCGCGGGTCGCCGTTCATGACCTCGGAGAGGCGGTCGATCGCCTCGGACTGCTCGGGCGAGAGCGACGCCGGGACATCGATCACAAAGCGGTAGTGGATGTCGCCGCGACCCTTGCCGCCGAGCTTCAGCGGGCCCTCGCCACGGATCCGCTGCACGGTGCCATGCTTGGTCCCGCGTGGCACCCGTAGGCGCTTTGACCCGTGCAGGGTCGGCACCTCGATGACGGCGCCGCGGATCGCCTCGGGGATCGTCAGCGGCACCTCGACCTCGAGGTTGTCGCCGGCGCGCTTGAACACCGGCGAATCGGACACGCGGGTGATCACGTACAGGTCGCCGGGTTCGGCTCCGTGCAGCCCCGGCTCGCCCTTGCCGGCGAGGCGGATGCGGCTACCCTCGCGCACGCCGGCGGGAATGTTGACGCGCAGACGGCGAACGCTGCGCTGAGCGCCCGTCCCGCCGCAGGTGGTGCACGGATCCTCGATCACGGTTCCCGAGCCGTTGCAATTGGAGCAGGGCTGGGAGATGGAAAAGATCCCCTGGCTCTGGGACTCGACGCCGCGTCCCTCGCAGACGGGGCAGACCCGCGGCTTGGTGCCGGGCTTGGCGCCGGTTCCGTGGCATGTCGGGCAGGGCTGGGAGGTCGGGACCGCCAGCGGCACCTGGGCCCCGTCCACCGCCTGCTCGAAGGTGAGCGACACCTCGGTCTCGAGGTCGCGTCCGCGCTGGACGCCCGGCCGGGCGCGGCCGGCCGCGCCGCCACGGCCGCCGGCGGAACCGCTGCCGCCACCGCCGCCGGCGCCGCCGAACAGATTCGAGAGGATGTCGCTGAAGCCGCCGCCGAACGAGCTCGCGTCGAAGCCGCCGGGCATGTTGAAGCCGCCGAGCGGGCCCGTACCGCGGTCGTACTGCTTGCGCTTGTCAGGATCCGAGAGCACGTCGTTGGCCTGGGAGATCTCCTTGAAGCGCTCCTCGGCCTGCTTGTCGCCGGCGTTGGTGTCCGGGTGGTACTTGCGGGCGAGCTTGCGGTATGCCTTCTTGATCTCCTCGTCGGAGGCGTTCTTGCCTACGCCGAGGATCTTGTAGTAGTCGGGCCGCCCGGCCATGTCGCCGGCTCCCTACCCCGCGACGACGACGCGCGCGGGCCGCAAGACGCTCTCACCCAGCCGGTACCCACGCTGGTAGACCTCGACGATCGTCCCGGCCTCCACGCCGTCCACCGGCGTCTGCGCGACGGCCTCGTGATGCTGCGGATCGAACGGCTCGCCGGCGGGCGTGAACGGCTCGATGCCGACCCGCGCCAGCGCCGCGATCACGTCCGCGTGCACGAGCTGGATCCCGGACACGAGCGTTCCCTCGGTCGTTTCGGAGTCCGCGCCCGCCCCGGCCGCCTGCGCGGCCGCGAGGGCGCGATCGAGGTTGTCCACGGCGGGCAGCAGCTCACGGGCGAGCTTGGTCACTCCCCGCGCCTCGGCGAGCCCCATCTCCCGCGCCGCACGCTTCTTGTAGTTCTCGAAGTCCGCCTTGGTCCGCTTGGCCAGATCGAGGTACTCGTCGGCCTTGGCCGCCTGGACGGCCGGGTCCTCCTCCAGCCGCGGCTCCTCATCGGGCTCCCCGGGGGCATGGACTCCGTCGGGAGCCTCCACCCCCGCCGCGGACTCCGGCTTCACCGCAGTCTCGGGCGCGACGCCGGGCGCCCCTGCGGAAGCCCGGCCGCCGTCCGCCGCGGGGGTCGCGCCCGTGTCCGAGCCCAATCGAGTGGGCTCGGGCGCGGATCGGGCCCCGGCGGCGGGCACGCCCGCCTCGGACTCCGGCATCCCGGAGCCCGGATCGTGCTGAGACCCACGCATTACTTGCCCTCGTCCACGACTTCGGCGTCCACCACGTCCTCGGCGCCCGCGCCGTTGGTGGCGTGCTCGGCACCGGCGCCGGCACCGTCCGCGGAGCCGGCCGCAGCCTGCTCCTGAGCGCGCTGGTACATCGCTTCGGACACCTTGTGGAACGACGCCTGCAGCGCCTCGGTCTTGGCGTTGATATCCGCCGCATCCTCGGAGGCGAGCACCTCGCGGATGGTCTTGATCGCGGCCTCGATCTCCTCCTTGGAGCTCGCGTCGACGGCCTCGCCGAGATCCTTGAGCTGGCGCTCGGCCTGGTAGGCGGCGTTCTCGCCGTTGTTCCGGGCCTCGGCGAGCTCGCGCAGACGCTTGTCGTCGTCGGCGTGAGCCTCGGCGTCGGTCACCATCCGCTTGATCTCGTCGTCGGACAGACCCGACCCGGCCTTGATCTCGATCTTCTGCTCCTTGCCGGTGCCGAGGTCCTTCGCCGACACGCTGAGGATGCCGTTGGCGTCGATGTCGAACGCCACCTCGACCTGCGGGATGCCGCGCGGCGCGGGCGGGATGCCCGTCAGCTGGAACTTGCCCAGCGACTTGTTGTACGTGGCCATCTCGCGCTCGCCCTGGAGCACGTGGATCTCCACCGACGGCTGGTTGTCCTCGGCCGTGGAGAAGATCTCCGACTTGCGGGTCGGGATCGTCGTGTTGCGCTCGATCAGCTTGGTCATCACGCCGCCCTTGGTCTCGATGCCGAGCGTGAGCGGAGTGACGTCGAGCAGGAGGACGTCCTTGACGTCGCCGGCGAGGACGCCGGCCTGGATCGCGGCGCCGACCGCGACGACCTCGTCGGGGTTCACGCCACGGTGAGGCTCCTTGCCCGTCAGCTCCTTGACCTTGTCCTGCACGGCGGGCATGCGGGTCATGCCGCCAACCATGACGACGTGGTCGATGTTCGAGGCGCCCTTCTCCTTGGCGTCGTCGAGCGCCTGTCGGACCGGGCCGACGGTGCGGTCGAGCAGCGCGGCGGTCAGCTCGGTGAGCTTGGCCCGAGAGAGACGCGTGTCGAGGTGCTTGGGTCCGCTCGAGTCCGCGGTGATGAACGGCAGGTTGATCTGCGTCTCCTGCGTGGTCGAGAGCTCGATCTTGGCCTTCTCGGCGGCCTCGTAGAGACGCTGGAGGGCCATTGGGTCGGCACTGAGGTCGATGCCCTGGGACTTCTTGAACTCCGAGACGAGCCAGTCGACCACGGCCTTGTCGAAGTTGTCGCCGCCGAGGTGGTTGTCACCGGCGGTCGCCTTGACCTCGAACACGCCGTCGCCGATCTCGAGCACCGACACGTCGAAGGTGCCGCCGCCGAGGTCGAAGACGAGGATCGTCTGGTCGGACTCCTTGTCGAGCCCGTAGGCCAGCGATGCGGCCGTCGGCTCGTTGATGATGCGCTTGACGTCGAGACCGGCGATCTTGCCGGCGTCCTTGGTCGCCTGGCGCTGGTCGTCGTTGAAATACGCGGGTACGGTGATGACCGCGCTGTCGACCGTCTCACCGAGATACGCCTCGGCGTCGGCCTTCAGCTTCTGCAGGATCATCGCGCTGATCTCCGGCGGCGAGTACTGCTTGCCGCCCGCCTCGACGCGGGCGTCGCCACCCGGACCGGAGACGACCTTGTACGGCACGATCGACTCCTCCTCGCGCACCTCGGCCTCTTTGCGGCCCATGAAGCGCTTAATCGAGAAGACCGTGTTCTGCGGGTTGGTGACGGCCTGGCGCTTGGCGACGGTGCCGACCAGACGCTCACCGGATGATGTGAACGCAACCACGGACGGCGTCGTACGGCCGCCCTCTGCGTTCTCGATGACCGTCGGCTCGCCGCCCTCGAGCACTGCCATGCACGAGTTCGTCGTCCCCAGGTCGATACCGATCGTCTTAGCCATATTGGTTCTGCTCCTGTACGTTCGTAAAAATCTTAGTCAGCTTATAGCAGATCTGGGGCAATTGCTCAAGCCGGATCCCACGCTGGAGCGTGCTCGCACACGACGACACCGCCGGCTAGGCCAGGAACTCGGCCGCGCTCGGGCACATCCGCCGCAGCGCGCACTGTGCGCACTCGGGCCGGCGGGCGTGACACGTGCGGCGACCGTGCCGGAGCAGGTTCATGTGCAGCTCGAGCTCCTCGCCCGCCGGCGTGATCGCCAGCATCGTGTCGTGCAGCTCCTCGAACGGCGCGCCGGGCCGGAACAGGCCCAGGCGCGAGCCGACCCGCGAGACGTGGGTGTCGACCGGCACGTCGCGCATCCCGAGCGCGAACAGGAGCACGCAGGCGGCCGTCTTGCGCCCCACGCCGGGCAGCGAACAGAGATAGGCCTGGGCGTCGGGCACGGTGAGCTGCGGGAGCCAGTCGAGCGAGAGCTCGCCGTCCCGTGAGGTCTCCGTCACCGCCTCGAGGATCGCCTTGATCCGGACCGACTTGACCTTCGAGATCCCGCCCGGGCGGATCGCCGCCTCGAGTTCGTCGACCGGGGCGTCGCGCACCGCCTCCCAGCTCGGGAAGCGCTCACGCAGGCCGAGGTAGGCGACGTCCCGGTTGCGGTCGTTGGTGCTCTGGGACAGGACGGTGAGCACGAGCTCGGCGATCGGATGCCCGTGCGGACCGGACAGAGGGCGCCCGTAGACCTCGCGCAGACGGTCGCGGATCGCACGCACGCGCCGTGCCGCGGGCCGTTTCCACGTGCTCACTCCAGCGCGCCCAGCCGCTCGCAGGCTCGAGCGCCTTCGGCGACGGCCTCGCGCAACGCGGCAGCGGCGGCGGCGGGATAGAAGCCCGCCCGGGCGAGCCGTGCGAGCAGGACGCCCATCAGCACGTCGCCGGCGCCGATCGTGCTGACGACGGTGGCCGGGACACCGGGCACGTCGGCGCGCAGCTCGCCGCGCAAGATCGCTCCCGCCGCCCCGAGCGTGATCACCACGAGCCGAGCCCCGGCCTTCAGCATCGCCATCGCCGCGCGCTCGGGATCGTCCTCCCCGGTCATCAGCGTCGCCTCGGCGCGATTGGTGCGCACGAGCAACGCCCCGGGCACGCACGCGTTCGCGCTCGCGGCGGCATCGGCCTTTGAGCTCCAGCGATGCAGGCGCAGGTTCGGGTCCACGACGATCGGGCGCTCGAGCTCGAGCGCGACCTCCCGGGCACGCATCGTCAGGGCTCGCTCGGCCGCGCCGACGAGCGTGTTCGTCCCCAGGAACAGGCCGGCGGCGTTCGCGACCGCGATCTCGAGCTCGTCGCCGAGTGCATCGGCGAGGCCGGCCACGGGATCGCCGTAGATGCGGTAGCGCGGCTCGCCGTCGGCACTCAGCGCGACCAGCGCCAGCGGCGTCTGCACCCCCGGGGCGAGCTTGAACCAGGACACGTCGACGCCCTCGTGCTCGAGCCGGTCGCGCAGCCACGCTCCCCAGTCGTCATCGCCGGCCGCGCCGGCCAGCGACACGCGGGCGCCGTGACGCGCCGCGGTGACCGCGATGTTGGCCGTGGCGCCGCCGAAGCGCGGCACGAACGCGTCCGCATCGGCGAGGTCGGCGACCGGATTGGGCGCGATCAGATCGACGAGCGCCTCGCCCAGGCAGAGCGTCGTCGTGGGCACGCGGGTCTCCGCTGATGGGACGGTGCTCATCGAACGGGACGTTATCCTCGCCAACGGGTGCGTGTCGACGAGCACACGATCGAGGTCGCAGAAGCGCCCGTCTTCTATCGCAGCGCCGGCGACGGCGCGGCGCCGGTGCTCTACCTGCACGGGTCCCCGACGAGCTCTGACGACTGGCCCGATTTCCTGGCCCGGACCGGCGGCCTCGCCCCGGACCTGATCGGCTTCGGCCGCACCGCCAAGGGCGGCAACCTCGACTACACGATCGACGGCCTGGCCGATTTCGTCGAGCGCTTCCTCGACGCCGTCGACGTGGACGCGGTGCGCTTGGTGGGCCACGATTGGGGCGCGGCGGCCGGGCTCGTGTTCGCGCAGCGCCATCCCGGTCGCGTGCAGCGGATCGTGCTGATCAACGCGATCCCGCTGCTCGAGGGCTTCCGCTGGCCGCGACTGGCCCGCGCCTGGCGCCGTCCGATGCTCGGAGAGCTGGTTCACGGCATCACCACCCGGCGCCTGCTGGCCCGAGAGCTCCGCCGCGGGACGGTCGGACCCGAGGCGTGGTCGGACGCCCGGCTCGATCACGTCTGGGCGCAGTTCGACCAGGGCACGCAGCGGGCGATCCTGCGCCTGCATCGCGCCACCAGCGAACAGGGCCTGGCCGCGGCGGGGGCGCGGCTGAGTGAGCTCGACGTCCCGGCGCTCGTCCTGTGGGGCGAGCGCGATCCGTGGCTGGGCGCCGAGCTGGCCGACGCCTACGGCGAGCGGCTGCCGCAGGCGATCGTGGAGCGGATCCCCGCGGCCGGGCACTGGCCGTGGCTCGACGACGCGGGCGTGCCGGACCGGGTGGCGGCGTTCCTGGAGCCGCGCTGATGCGAGTCGATCCGCGGCGGGTCGCCCCGGTGGCGGTCGCCGGTGTGCTCGCGCTCGTGTACGTGATCGTCTCCCCGCTGAGCCTGGACCTCGCCGCCCATCTGCTGCGAGCGAAGCTGTTCAACGCCGAGGGCTTCGGGATCTGGAACAACTGGTGGTACGCCGGCCACCACACGCCGAGCTACAGCGTCCTGTTCGGACCCGTCACCGCCGCGCTGACGCCGCAGGTCGCGGGGGCGATCGCCGCCACCGCGACCGCGGCGCTGTTCGAGCCGCTGGCGCGCGACACCTTCGGCGAGGACGCCTGGCTCGGCGCGACCTGGTTCGGCGCGGCCACGGCCACGAACCTGTTCACCGGCCGGCTCGCCTTCGCCTTCGGGCTGCTCCCCGCGGTCGGCGCGATGCTCGCGCTTGAGCGCCGCCGGCCGGTGCCGGCGTGCGCCCTGGCCTTCCTGGCCGCACTGTGCAGCCCGGTCGCGGCGCTGTTCGCGGCTATGGGCGGTGGCGCCTACGCGATCGGGACCTGGATCGGCGGCCGTCAGGAACAACCTGAAAGGCCTCGCCCGGGACCGTGGGCGGGGATCGCGCTCGCCGCCGCCGCGCTGATCCCGATCGGGCTGCTGGCGGTCGCGTTCCCCGAGGGCGGCTCCGAGCCGTTCACGTTGGCGACTCTGTGGCCGGTCCCGGTCATCGGCGTGATCGCGTTGCTCGCGATTCCCAAACGCCTCTGGACGCTGCGCGCGGCGGTGGCGCTGTACGTGCTCGGCTGCCTCGCCGCATTCGCGATCGCAACGCCGGTCGGCAGCAATGCGGCCCGGCTCGGGGCGCTGGTCGCAGGGCCGCTGGCCGCACTGCTGTGGTGGCGCCGGCGGCCGCTGCTGCTGCTGGCCGTGGCGATCCCGCTCATCTACCTGCAGTGGCAGGCCCCGGTCCGCGACGTGCGGACGTCGAGCGGCGACCCCTCGGCCTCGAGCGGCTACTACAAGCCGCTGCTGAGCTTCCTGGCCGCACAACCCGGCCCGCCGTTCCGCGTCGAGATCCCGTTCACGCAGTTCCACGAGGAGGCTTACGTCGTCGCGCCGCGGTTCCCGCTCGCGCGCGGCTGGGAGCGCCAGCTCGACATCAAGGACAACCATCTGTTCTACGGCGGCCGGCTGAACGCCGAGACCTATCACGCCTGGCTGCGGAGCCTGGCGGTGCGCTACGTCGCCGTCTCGGACGCGACCCTCGACTACTCCGCGCACCGCGAGACGGCCCTGATCGACGGCGGGCTGCCCTACCTGAGGCTGGTCGCGCGGCTGCCGCACTGGCGCGTGTACGAGGTCACCGACGCGACCGACATCGTGCAGGGCGCCGCGACGCTGACGGCGATCGGCGCCGACTCGCTGACGCTGCGGGCGCTGCGAGAAGGCAGCGCCCTCGTGCGGGTGCGCTTCACGCCGTACTGGAAGCTCTCGGACGGGTTCGGATGCGTGCGGCCCGCGGGCGATTTCACGGAGCTCACGCTCCGGCGCGCGGGGACGCTGCGCCTCCAGGCGGTGTTCTCGCCGGCGCGAATCGGCGCCCGCTCGCCGCGCTGCTCCTGATCGGCACAAAGCGCGGATTCGGCGGTGCCCTGGGGCCTCGATAGGATCCCCGCAGCCATGCGCCGTCGGCTCCGGACCATCGAGGCGCGGGTCCTTCCGCGCGGCTGGCCTGACGTATTCCGTCAGGTCGGGCTGTTCGCTGCCGCCTACGTGCTCTATCAGGTGGTGCGCGGGATCGTCGACGGCAGCGGCTACAAGCCCTACGGCGACGCGACCAAGATCATCAACTTCGAACGGGTGCTGCACGTGTTCGTCGAGCCCAGCATCCAGGGCTGGGCCTCGTCGCGGCACTGGATCATCGACTCGGCCGACTGGATCTACCTCAACGCCCACTACGCCGTGACGCTGGGCGTATTGGTGTTCATCTACCTGCGCCGGAACGATTCCTTCTACTTCGTGCGCAACGTGTTCATGGTCGCCATGGCGATCGCTCTGGTGGGCTACTGGCTCTACCCGACCGCGCCGCCGCGGCTGATGTCGGAGTGGGGCTTCACCGACTCGATCGCGCAGTTCACGGGCGTCCAGGTCGATAATGGGCCGCTGCACAGCTTCCTGAACCTGTACGCCGCCGTGCCCTCCATGCACGTGTGCTTCGCGATGCTGGTCGGGTTGGCGATGGGCCGGCTGGTCAAGCCCCTGCCGGCTCGGATCGCGTGGCGGCTGTACCCGCTGCTGATCACATTCGTCGTGATCGCGACCGGTAATCACTACCTCACCGACGTGGTGCTCGGGGCCATGACCGCGGGAGCCTCCTGGATGCTGGCCGACCGGCTGTTCGCCCGCGCCCGGCCACATGCCTGGGCGTTCCGCGAATCACGCGCACGGGCATCGGCGTAGCCATGGCTCAGCAGGCCAAGCCGGCGCAGACCCCCACCGGGGGGCCCCGTCGCGGGCGCTCCAGGCGCGAGGGGCCGACGACGCAGGAGATCTCGACGCTGATGCGCGACCGGCTGATCGCGTCGCGGCTGACCCCGAACGCGATCTCACTGACCGGCTTCGTGCTGAACGTGGCCGCGGCGGCGCTGGTCGTGGAGCGCCTCTTCTTCCTGGCCGGGATCGCGTTCATCATCGGCTCGATCATGGACACCCTGGACGGGCGCTACTCGCGCATGTCCGGCAAGGGCACGCCCTTCGGCGCCTTCCTGGACTCGACGCTCGACCGCATCGAGGAGGGCATCGTGCTGTGCGCGGTGGCCGGCTACTTCGCGCTGCAGGCCAACCGCGTGGCGGCG